>NZ_JBEGHQ010000035.1:0-1143 GCF_040676285.1 Sphingobium sp. LMC3-1-1.1
CTCGGACGGCCGTAGCTGCCAAGGCTCAGGCTATATTGTTCCCGGATATGGGCCAGCACCCTCATGTCCGTCCGCTCCCGATGGCTGATCGGACGCGAACGCCAGGAACGATAGCCGCGCTCGCTCACCTGCAGGACACGACACATCAACTCCACCGGCCAGCGATGCCGCCAGCTGTGCACAAAGGCGAACCTCACGGCCTTTGGCTCGCGAAGAACTGTGTGGCCTTACTAAGAAACAGCCATATCCGGCTCTGGAGGCAGTTCCTGGAGGGAGAAGCCGAAAGCCTTGGCGCGGCGCTGGAGATTGCCGATCACCCGGCTGCGGTACCGTTCTTCATATTGGGTGGCGCCGGGATCATCATACGCCATGCCGTAGCGCAGGCTGTTGTAAAACAGGACCGCGATCTTGCGTGCTGTGGCCGTGACCGCCTTCGCCTTTCCCGCGCGCGCCGCCAGCCTCCGGTAAAACGCGCCGAGTGCGGTGTCGCTGCGGCCTATTGTGGTCGCGGCCAGACGCAGGAGTGCTGCCGCACGGCTCGATGAGCGCCGCGTTTTCGACGCGAGCAGTTTGCCACCGGATATCTTGTTGCCCGGCGCCAGACATAGCCAGGACGTAAAATGCTTGGAACTGGGCCATGCCGCGAGATCGGTGCCGCACTCGCCGACGAGTTTGAGCGCCAAGGATGGGCCGATTCCATGGATTTGCGTCAGGTCCACGCCCAGCACGCGATAAAGGGCAGACCGGACCTCGAAGGCAGGCGCATTCACCTGCCGTCTTTTGGTCCTGACTTTGGGGAGGCCGCGGATATCGTGCCCCTTGTCGATTGCGAGCGCCTTGAGCGCGACCTCCAGCTTGCGATCGCATTCGAGGATTTTGGTCTGGTAAAAGTCGTACAGCGCCAGCGACTGGCAGAGTGCGAAGATGTGCCCATCCCGCCAGTTTCCCGACAAGGCGGCGCAGATGATCTCCACGGACGCGTGGCAACGGACGTCGCGCATTTCCGCCAGCGTGACGGGCGTGCGTTCGCCGGCCACAATGGCCCTGATGATCCGCATGCCCGTAACCCCGGTGATATCGGAAACGACGTGATGAAGCTGCACGTTCATCTCCATCAGCGCCTTCTGCATGTGCTGGATATGG
>NZ_JBEGHQ010000036.1:0-1112 GCF_040676285.1 Sphingobium sp. LMC3-1-1.1
TGTGCGCTAACCGCAAGGAGGCAGCAGACCACGGTGGGATCAGCGACTGGGGTGAAGTCGTAACAAGGTAGCCGTAGGGGAACCTGCGGCTGGATCACCTCCTTTCTAAGGATCGTGACGAAAGCGCCTGTGCTTGACACAGGAAGAGCTTCGTCATTTCCAAAGAACATTGCCGCCGTCCTCATGTCCCTTCATCACTGGAAATGACCCTTAACCACAGGGTCAGGCCTGAGCTGCGCCCTTTGGGTGTTGAGCCTCGAGCCCGCAGGGCTCGCAAGCGCGAACGCGCGTCCGAGCTTATGCGAGGAAAGCCAAGCCGACGGATGTCGGCGCCGGCGCTTGAGGCCAACAAACAAATCCGGGCCGGTAGCTCAGGTGGTTAGAGCGCACGCCTGATAAGCGTGAGGTCGGAGGTTCAACTCCTCCCCGGCCCACCATACTTTGGCTGGGGGCTTTAGCTCAGCTGGGAGAGCGGTTGCTTTGCAAGCATCAGGTCATCGGTTCGATCCCGATAAGCTCCACCAAGGTACTGCGTAGCGCTGTTGCGCGGAGCAGCTCAGAAAATTTCCAGAGATGAAGAGTAGCGGTTTGCCGGATACGTCCGGCGATATGGCCTGCTGATGCAGGCTTCTTTGACATTGTGAATGGGTTTTTTAATCGATGCCGTGGCGACATGGTTTTCGGTTTCGGTCGTAAGATCGGAAACGGAAGCGATGATCGTACACAAATGATTATCTGGCTGAGTTAAATCACCACACCGAACATGCTGATGCGAGCGCTTCTCCAGTGCTGTCATTGGTGGTGTGGACTCTCAAGCGTGAGGTAAGGGCATCTGGTGAATGCCTTGGCATGTACAGGCGATGAAGGACGTGGCACGCTGCGATAAGCGTGGGGGAGCCGTGAGCAGGCTTTGATCCCGCGATTTCCGAATGGGACAACCCACCTTCACCATTTAAGACTGGTCCAGTAGCGATACTGGCCCCGTGTTAAATGGGAGAGGTATCACTAAGCTGAATAAAATAGGCTTTGGTGAAGCGAACCCGGGGAACTGAAACATCTCAGTACCCGGAGGAAAAGACATCAACCGAGATTCCGTTAGTAGTGGCGAGCGA
>NZ_JBEGHQ010000037.1:0-939 GCF_040676285.1 Sphingobium sp. LMC3-1-1.1
GACTGGACTTGTAACGGTTTTGTGCTGTTCACTTGAGAGTTTAAGGCTCGTTCAAGGAGACCGATGAGATGATCAAGCATAGCGAAGAGTTCAAGCAGGAGGCGGTGCGCATTGCGCTGACCAGCGGGTTGCCACGCGAACGGGTTGCGTCGGATCTGGGGGTCGGCAAGTCGACCCTGAACAAATGGGCGTCGCATTATCGGCCGTCGGAGCTGGTGTCGGCGCCGCAGGCGGATCTGGCGCGAGAGAATGAACGGCTTCGCCTTGAGAACCGCGTACTCCGGGAGGAGAGGGAAATCCTAAAAAACCGGTCCCCGGCCGGGCCCGCCTGTGTGGGGTAGAAACGGGCCATGTTATGGTGCTCGCCAGGAGGGTCGCGGCCGTTCGCTTATTGGAGGCATGATACCCCGTTAAAAAACGTGGCCCGTGGGCATTTGCGTACTTGAGAGTGGTGACGCCGCATTGCGACGATCCCGGTTAGGAAGATGACGGTTGGCATAGCCCATACCCTCCGCTTTGAAGGAGGACGTGGAATGACAGGAGCAAAATCCCCGGGTGCGGACGCATTGTCGATGGTCAACCCTGGCGCCGCCGCCATCGATATCGGCTCGACCATGCACATGGCGGCTATCAGCCCTCAGGCGGACGACAATCCCGTGCGGGCCTTTGGTACATTCACCGGCGAGCTGCATGAGATGGCCCGTTGGTTCAAGGCTAGCGGCGTCACCAGCGTGGCGATGGAATCCACCGGCGTATACTGGATCCCGGCCTATGAAGTGTTGGAGGCGCACGGCTTTCACGTCATTCTCGTCAACGCCCGATACGCCAAGAACGTCCCGGGCCGAAAGACCGATGTCAGCGATGCGGCCTGGCTGCAACGCCTTCACAGCTATGGGCTATTGCGAGGGAGCTTTCGTCCTGAGGCGGGCGTGGCGACCA
>NZ_JBEGHQ010000038.1:0-935 GCF_040676285.1 Sphingobium sp. LMC3-1-1.1
GAGATCCTGACCCCGGGCAAGGGACAGATCCGCGGCCTGCTGATCCAGGGCGGCAACCCCGTCGTTGCCATTCCGGGCCAGAAGAAAGTCGTTGAGGCGATGAAGTCGCTGGAACTCTCGGTGATGATCGACCCGTTCATGCACCAGACCTCGCAATATTGCGATTACATATTGCCGCCGAAAATGCCCTACGAGCGCGCGGACCTGCCGCTGACCATTCCCACCATCGTCTTCACCACCATCAACTGGATCCAGTATACGCCGGCCGCCGTGCCGCCGCCCGCGGGGTCCGAGCTGGTCGAGGACTGGCAGGTCTATACCGGCATCGCCAAGCGGCTCGGGCTGGAGATCGAATACAATCACACGACCAAGATCGACCTCGACACGGTGACCACCGACGACCTGCTCGCCATTCGCGCCGCCGACGGCCGGGTGAAGCTCGACGAGATGAAAAAATATCCGAGCGGCAACTCCTTCCCGTTCGCGTCCGAGCGGGTGGCGGCGCCTCGCCCGGAAGGCACGGCCAAATTCGACGTGATGCCCGCCGACGTGAGGGGCGAGCTCGAAGAGGCGCTGGCCTATGCCATCACGCCCGACAATATTGTCAGCAAGGGCAGGAAGTTCACCCACCTCGTCAGCTCCCGCCGGATGCGCCACATGTTCAACAGCGTCGGCACGATCGGCATGCCGAGCGTCCGGGCCAGAGCGAAGTTCAATCCAGCCTATATCCATCCGGCCGACATGGCCGATCTGGGCATAGAGAATGGCGATCACATCGAACTCGAATCCGATGTCGGCAAGATCACCGCGATCGCCGAGGCGGACGAGACGATGCGTCCGGGCGTGATCTCTATCCCGCACGGCTTTGGTCCGGCCACCGGTGAGATGGACGAGGATGGCGGGGTCTCCATCGGTGCCCTCATCGTCGCCGATGA
>NZ_JBEGHQ010000039.1:0-931 GCF_040676285.1 Sphingobium sp. LMC3-1-1.1
CAAACGCGTCTGCAGATTCTTGAAGGCCTTCTCACCAGCGCGCGTGACCAGGTGGCCCGCGGCGAACTTCTGACTCATGCTGAAATACGCCGGCTCAATAAGGCTTTCGATGACTTGACGCACCGTAACAACCTCTGACGCGGGATGCACCTGGATCACCTCTTTCGCAAACGAAACTTGGATCCAGGCCGCCCGGTTTCAAAATCGCAACTATCCTCAAATGGAGGTAGAACATGTCTGATACGCAAGGAAAGCGAAGGCGCTTCAGCGCGTTTCGGTCGGCAGCAGAAGAAGTAGGAATGGCTGACAAACGAAACGCGGCAGCAGAAGGCCGTGTGAAATACGTGCTTCAGCAGAAAGCCGCATCACCAAGCGATTCCCAAAAGCGTGAACAGAGGAATGTCTCAGCAATGAATATTGAAAACACGGATTTGGAACGCCGGGTTCTGGCCCATGAACGCATATTACGGGCCTTAATCCGTCATATCGCAGAAGAGCAGCCCGACATTCTGATGCGCCTCAAACAAACGTTCAGTCTAGGTCACGTCTTGGGAGAGGATGAACAGGATTATGTGTCCACGCAGCAATATGGTGATCAATTCATCAGGGCGATTGAACTGGCGATAGCGCGACAGGCCGATACAGTATAAAGCCGCGAGAGCCCGCACTAAAGTTCGCGCTTTACCGAACATACGGCGGCGCGGGCTCTTCGCTCCACCTACCTCGAGATGCCACCGCCCTCGTTCTCCCATTCATCGAGGGCAGTGGCGAGTTCATCTCTCCTCCCCCGGCTCCACCAAGGCTGACCGTGCAACTCATTGTCAGCAGCCTCTGCAAGCGAACGCCCGTGGCGTTCTGCCAGCCAAATCCGGGCAGCGACGATTTTCTCATAGCCGAAGATCGATCCGGCGCTGGCTATTCCAGCAGCAGC
>NZ_JBEGHQ010000040.1:0-852 GCF_040676285.1 Sphingobium sp. LMC3-1-1.1
TAGGCGATGTTGACAAAAGAGGTTTTCATTTGGGCTGAGTTCTGATTCAAGGCTGCTTTTTTGGGGCAGCGATGTTTCGGGGCGATTTGTCGGATGAAGAGTGGGCGGTGATCGGCGGACTTCTGCCGCCCGAACGCGGCCGGTGGGCACGGCCAGCGGGTGACAATCGCCTCTTTCTCAACGGCATGCTGCATGTTTTGCGGATAGGCTGCCCTTGGCGGGACATGCATGAACGCTATGGAAAGTGGAACTCGGTCTATGTTCGGTTCCGGCGCTGGGCCGAACAAGGCGTCTTGGACGCGCTATTGCAAACGCTGGTCGATCTGGGACTGACTGACGACTGGCAGCACATGATCGACAGCACCACGGTTCGCGGCCATGTATCGGCAGCGGGCGCTAAAGGGGGACTCATAAGGAGGCTTTTGGTCGATCACGCGGCGGCTTTACGAGCAAGGTCCACGCCCGCTGTGACAATCGCGGCCGCCCTCTTGGTTTTGTCCTCACGGGTGGGGAAGTCTCGGACTACAAGGCCGTTGACGACCTGATGGCTATGCCTGCGCCCAAGCCAAAAGCGCTGCTGGCCGACAAGGGATATGACGGCGACGATCTGCGGGCAAAACTGCTCATGACCAATATCCTGCCCATCATCCCGCCCAAGGCAAACCGCCGCGATCCTGCCCCATGCGATTTCCGGCGATATCGAGACCGCAACCGCATCGAGCGCATGTTCGGGGTCATGAAAAACCAGCGACGCATCGCCACCCGCTATGACAAGACCGCGCTCTCCTTCGCCAGCTTCCTTAACCTCGCCGCCGTGCGCCTATGGCTGAAATCTTTTGTCAACATCGCCTA
>NZ_JBEGHQ010000041.1:0-829 GCF_040676285.1 Sphingobium sp. LMC3-1-1.1
GAATATGTGATCGACGGCGGTACGGTGCCGACGGTCTGAGCAACCCGGACGATCACCGGCCGCGAGCAGGAAAACTCAGTCCGCTTCGGCCGGCGTCTCGGACACCGCCCAGCCGCCAATATGCCGATAGACGGCGTTACGCAGTACGTTGATCTCACCGTACAGTTTTGCGAGGGCAGCAGGTGTCTGTCCCGATGCCTCAAGGAATGTGTCGCCCAGGCATCCCGCGTGAAAACGAAGCGCGTCGCCTTCCTTCGTGAGTGCGATGACGACCTGTCGTTCGTTGACCGGGTTTCGCGTTCGGCTGACCAGGCCTGAGCGTGCTCGATTCGAGGGCGAGCTGCTGAGCCACGCTGCCAACGGTTTGGGCATCCGGTCGGGATGCCGCCGCACTCCCCATTCCGCTACCGACCAGGAACCGCCGGTCCAAGCTAGCCGCGCGAGTGGCCGGTTTCTCCGCAACCGGACATTCGCCTTACATTCATGTGAGCTTGCGAGCAGGCCACGGCTAATCAAGCACAGCTGTTGCAGCTCTCAATCGTACAGAACATGTGGCGTGATTCTAACGGTGCGGGAGCCGATGGCCTCCCGGGGCGGCTGTACGGAGGACAGTATCAGCGTATTGAACCGCGACGAACGAGATTGACGATCGCCAGCAATATGATCGCACCAGCCAGCGAGACCAGGAATGTCATGACTGTGAGCGGGGCGTTGTTGATGTCACCTCGGGAGAGGATCAGGCCGCCGATGAAGGAGCCGATAATGCCGACCACGATATTGAGGATGATGCCCTGCTGACCATCTGTCCGCATGATGATGCTGGCAAGCC
>NZ_JBEGHQ010000042.1:0-825 GCF_040676285.1 Sphingobium sp. LMC3-1-1.1
TGAGCGAGCGCGGCTATCGTTCCTGGCGTTCGCGTCCGATCAGCCATCGGGAGCGGACGGACATGAGGGTGCTGGCCCATATCCGGGAACAATATAGCCTGAGCCTTGGCAGCTACGGCCGTCCGAGAATGACGATGGAGTTGAAGGAAGCCGGGCTCGACGTTGGCGAGCGCGGGTCGGCCGACTCATGCGGATCAACGGGATCAAGCCGGTTCGCACGCGCAAGCACAAGGTCACGACGGACAGCCACCATCGCCTGGGCGTCGCGGCAAACTGGCTGGACGGGGATTTTGCCGCTGATGTGTCCAACCGCAAATGGGCTAGCGACATCACCTATGTCTGGACACAGGAGGGCTGGCTCTATCTTGCCGTCATCCTTGATCTGCATAGCCGCCGTGTCGTTGGCTGGGCTGTCAGCGACAGGATGAAAAAGGATCTGGCGATCCGGGCGCTGGATATGGCGATGCGGTTGCGTCAGCCGCCCGAGGGCTGCATTTTTCACTCCGATCGCGGCAGTCAATATTGCTCCCACACCTATCAAAAGAAGCTGCAGGCCTATGGCCTGCGTCCATCAATGAGCGGCAAGGGCAATTGCTACGACAACTCTGCGGTCGAGACCTTCCTCAAATCCCTGAAGGCAGAAATGATCTGGCGGCAGCGCTGGCCAACCCGGCGGCAAGCTGAAGCTGCCATCTTTCAGTACATCAACGGCTTCTACAATTCCCGGCGGCGCCCATTCATATCTGGGCGGCATCAGCCCGCTCGCCTTTGAGGCAAAGGTGGCATAATGAGATAGGTGACCGGCGCAAAACCGTTACAAGTCCA
>NZ_JBEGHQ010000043.1:0-767 GCF_040676285.1 Sphingobium sp. LMC3-1-1.1
GCGCGGTGCGTCACCATCTCCTCGTTGAACGGCTCGACCGCCTCGCGCAGCGCGGCCATGCCCTCGGGGCCGACATAGCGCTCGCAGAACTCCTTGTCCTCCCAGCCTTCGGCGAGGATCATGCGGATCATGCCTGCGGCGATCGTCGCGTCGTGCCCCGGGATCGGCTGGAGGTGGATGTCGGCATAGCGCGCGGTTTCGGTCAGCCGGGGATCGATGACGATGAGCTTCATGCCCCGCGCCCGCGCCGCCTTCATCGTGCGGACCGGATCGGCCATCAGGAAGTTGAGCGATGCGTGCGAGATCAGCGGGTTGCTGCCGAAGACCATCATCACATCGGCGGTATCGAAGCGCTGCGGGCCGGCTGCCCAGAAACCCATGCGCTCATAGGTAATCATCTTGGCGGACTGGTCGAGCGTATTGGTGGTGAAAAAGTGCCGCGATCCCACCGCCTGCATGAACGGCAAGTGGATCGAGAAGGCGGCGGAGTTGAAGTTCGCCCCGTTGCCGATGAACAGGCCCAGCGCCTCGGGACCGTCGCGGTCGATGATCACCTTCATCTTCTCGGCAATCTCATCGAGCGCCTGCTCGATCGAGATGCGCGCGAAGGTGCCGTCCGGCTGGCGCTTCAGGGGATGCAGCAGGCGTTCGGGACTATATTGCGCTTCGTGACTGTGAATTCCCTTGAAGCAGGCATAGCCGCGGCTCATCGCGTTATTCTCGTCGCCGCGAATGCTGACGATCCGGTCCTCATCGTCAATAGTCAG
>NZ_JBEGHQ010000044.1:0-672 GCF_040676285.1 Sphingobium sp. LMC3-1-1.1
CCCTGCGTCTCGTCATAGCGGAACGCCGACCAGGGTATGGGATGATAGCTCTGTCCCAGTCCGAGGAAACCGCCCGTGGACAGGATGACATAGGCCACCTGTCCGGTCCGCTCGTCGAGAATGAGTTGGTCGACGGTACCGAGCTTGTCACCATCGCGGCCATGCACTGTCTTGCCGCGCGCATCGTCGGCGGAAATCAGGATGCGGCTTGCGAAAGGACGGGCAACGGGTATTTCTGTATTGGTGGCCATGGCCATTCTCCGTTCAATAAATCTCCGGGGCGGCAGGCAATTACCCACCGCGCCGAAAATGTGCCTTCTCAGACCAGGCTGTGCTTGAGAGCGCTCGCCTGATCATGGCCGGCCTTAACCGAGGTGAAAGCATCGCGAATGATGGACCTCGTTGCCGGCGCCAGATCGGCATCCTTCAGCGCGATCTCGAACTTCGCCTTGATGTGGTCCTCGCCGCGCTCGACCTCCTCGATGATCGCCTTGTCGTTCTTGCCGGTGAACGCCTGTTTCAGGTCCATGAAGCTACGATGGGCGGCGCCGAGGAAGCTTGCGCTGTCCTGGGGCTTGCCGCCGATCGCGCGCACTTCGGCCTGCATCGAGGAGACGACCTGTCCGCGATCACGCGCGAAATCGGCGAACAGGGCCGCAAAACGGGTGCTCT
>NZ_JBEGHQ010000045.1:0-246515 GCF_040676285.1 Sphingobium sp. LMC3-1-1.1
TGTTCGGGGTCATGAAAAACCAGCGACGCATCGCCACCCGCTATGACAAGACCGCGCTCTCCTTCGCCAGCTTCCTTAACCTCGCCGCCGTGCGCCTATGGCTGAAATCTTTTGTCAACATCGCCTAATCCATTTCCGCCTTCCACCGATGAAAGGACGGAGATTCGCAGGGATAGCGCGCCGGAAATAGTATGAGCCGCCGTCGCGCCTAAGGAGATATGTCGACAAGAATCGCCTGCTACGTTTGCAGCAGAAAGTCGTAACAAACCCTATTTTGCGGATTTTCTCTAACAAATTCAATGTGTTAGAGTTAGTGGTGCCGCTTACGTGACTCGAACACGTGACCCTCGCATTACGAATGCGATGCTCTACCAACTGAGCTAAAGCGGCATTGGGGCGGGCAGATAACAGCGCTTGACGGGAAGGACAAGGAGGCAAATGCGATTTGCCGGTCCTGTTCGTCATCAGACCGCTTCGGATCATCATTTTGTCCCGCCTTTACGTCATCTTTACCATCCCGTGGCACCGTCGATTCTCAAGGAAAAGCTTTACCTGAACCAAGGACCGATGGAATGGACACTCTGCGGGGGCATGAAATCGCCGATGACGAGGATGATTTCGGTCCTGCCGACGACGCGGCTATCGAAACGCCGCCGCTTGTCGGCGCGGATGAGCGCCGGATGCAGGTGCGCGCCTATAATTATTGGGCGTCGCTGCTCGGCGACCGCAGCCTGCCGTCCATTGAGGATCTCGCGCCTCAGGATCTGGAGGATTTCGGCCCTTACAGCGTCCTGCTGGATTTCAGCACCGGGCTGGAGAATCCCGCCATCGTCTATCTTGGCACCGCCTTGCGCGAGGAGTGCGAGATCGAGGGCTCCATCCAGTATATCAATGATGTGCCGGCCCGATCGTTGCTGTCACGGCTGACCGATCATTATCTGCAGATCATCGCCAATGCCGCACCCATCGGGTTCGAGGCCGGCTTCATCAACCAGCGCGGCGCTGAAATCCTCTATCGCGGCATTTTGATGCCCTTCTCCTCCGACGACGAGACGATCGACTTCGTCTTCGGCGTCATCAACTGGAAGGAAGCGGCAAGCCAGGCCGTCACGGCCGAAATCGATCGGGAGGTGGAGGCCGCCCTGCTATCCAGCCCCGCCGCGCCGCCCGTCGCACCGATCTGGGCGGACGGTCCGGCGGTCGACGGGTTCGACACGCTCGACCTGGGCGGCATGGAAAGCCCGAATGAGGACGCACCCCTTGCCGACTGGCTGGCCCTCGCCCGCGACAGTGCGGAGCAGGCACGCACCAGCGAAGCGCGCAGCCATGCGGCGCTCTATCGCGCCATCGGCCTCAGCTACGACTTTGCGCTGGTCACGCTTGCCCGGCCCGACGAATATGCCGAACTGCTGGAGGATAGCGGCCTCAAGGTCCAGGCGCGCGCGCCGATGACAGCTGTCGTCAAGCTGGTCTTCGGCTCCAGCTACGACAAGACGCGCATCACCGAATATGCCACGGCCCTGGAACATGCCCGTGCCAACGATGTCGCCTTGGGCAGCTTTGGCGATTATCTCGCCAATTATGATGGCGGGCTGAAAGCACTGGTCCGCAACGAACGCGCCCAGCGCCGCACCGACGGTCCGGCCCGACCCGATCGCCAGCAGACCGCCCGCGCGGCGATGAGGACGGCGGCCGCGCTTGATCCCTTCGCGATCGCCACCGACGGCGACGGGCTGGCCGTGGTAATCGCCCGGCGGGAAAGGGACGGATCGCTCGCCATCGTCGGCGCTCTGCCGGAAGGATCGGAAATCAGCCAGCGCGCCATTACCGCCGCTGCCGGTTGAACACGCGACCCGCGACGTCATCGATCCACCCGGTTCGTTCGAAACCCGTCGCCTCCCGACGGGTTTTTGCCAGCATGGCCTTCGGGCGATCTTCCCAAGCCGCAAATGGGTTCCCATCGCGGCTCAAGCCCTGTCCATCGGCAGAAACCGCCGCGGCAGATTGACAGAACGGGATCATGCCCCGATTTCCTGACTTATCCTCACGGGCCATCCGCCCCATGCTGCACCGCACATAATATTTCAATTTTATGTAACTTTATTTCTTATTCTGGGTTGAGCCTCCGGATGCAGTGGCGCATAGTGGACGGCATCGGTTTGAGAAGTCGCGCGGCGGTTCTCCGGCGTCTTCTCCGTTGACAGAAGCGGGACTGAACCCGCGGGCAAGAGGCAGGCGCATGACGGCATTGGCTGAATCGAAGCAAGTTGATCGGGGCATAAGCGACGCGCTGGAGGCAGCGCTGGCACGAGGCACATTGCCTGGCGAAAGCGAAGGCTTCGACCAGCACGCGATGCTGTCGGCAGCCGCCTTCATCGCCGGCACTGCAGCGACCCGCCGGCCAGGCAACGTCGCCATCGCCATGGAAACGCTGGGCGAAGGGGCGAATGGCCGCTACATGCGCATCGCCATCATCAATGACGACATGCCGTTTCTGGTCGATTCCATCGCAAATGCGCTGGCAGCAGCCGACATCATCATCCACCGCCTGCTGCATCCCGTGTTGTCGGTCGAGCGGGACGGCAACGGCCATTTGAAGGCGATCCTGGACAATGACGCCGCCGGCGCGCGTCGGGAATCAATGATCTATATCGAGGCGGACCGCGCCGATGCGAAGGCTCGCCGGGCGCTTGAGAAAGCGTTGGAGGAAACGCTGGCCGATGTTCGCGCCGCGGTTATCGACTGGCCGAAGATGCGGGAGGCGATGGCCGCCGACGCCGACGCAGCGCCAGACGAGGAAGGCGCGGCGCTGCTGCGCTGGTTCCTTGCCCGTCACTTCACCCAGATCGGCCATGAAGTGCGTCATCGCGACGGGAAGGCGGGCGCACGCATCGGCGTCTGCGGCCTGCGCGACCGGCCCATGCTGGCACCCGCCACGCTGGAGGCGGCGTTCAACTGGTTCGAGGAAGGCAGGCGCGCGCCCCTCATCATCAAGTCGAACCGCCTCTCTCGGGTCCATCGGCCCGTCCTGCTGGACATGATCATCGTGCCAGTGCGGGAGGGCAAGCAGGTGACGGCGCTGTCCATCCACGCTGGCATGTGGACCAGTGCCGGGCTGGCGACGACGCCTGACAAGGTGCCTCTGCTGCGGTCGGCCCTGTCGGCGCTGATGGACAAGTTCGATTTCGATCCGCACGGCCATGCGGGCAAGGTGCTGACCCATGCGCTGACTGCCCTGCCCCACGACATCCTCATCGGCTTCGACCGCGAGACCCTGGAACGGCTGGTGCTGACCTTCATGTCGCTGACCGACCGGCCGCGCCCGAAGCTGGTGCTGGGGACGAGCGCGCTCGCCCGCCATCTCTACGCCTTCGCCTGGTTGCCGCGTGAGGAACTGACCACGGCGCGACGCGTCGCGGTGCAGGACATGTTGAGCCAGGCCTGCAACGGCCCGGTGCTGAGTTGGTCGATCGCGCTGGAGGAAAGCGGCCTGGCGCTGCTGCGCATCACGCTCGATCTGCGCGACGGTGGCGTGGTGCCCGATGAACAGCCGCTCGACCGGCAATTGAAACAGATGGTGCGGGGCTGGCTGCCCGCCGTCGAGGAGGCATTGGCCGAAAGCGAGGAGGCGGGCCGCGCCGCAACGCTGGCGCAGCGTTACGCTCCCGGTTTCCCCATGGGCTATCGCAACGGCGCCGGCCCGGCGGAGGCAGCCATAGACATCCGTCTGCTGCACAGCCTTTCGGGGCCTGGCGACAAATCGATCCGTATCTATCGCAATGAAGAGGATGGGCCCGAGCGGCTGCGGCTGAAGCTCTACAGCCATGACGCCATCGCCCTGTCCGAAGTGGTCCCCGCCTTCGAGAATTTCGGTTTCCGCGTCATCGACGAGATGCTGACGGCCGTTGATGCCAAGGGGCAGGAAGGTGCGCTTGGCCATGTCCAGCGCTTCGTCCTGGAACTGCCGGCGGGGGGCGATGCCGAAGGCGTGATCGCCCGCGCTAACGTCGTTACGGAGGCGATCGCCCAAGTCACAGAGGGCGTGGCGGAAAATGACCGCTTCAACGAGTTGATCGTCACCGCCGGGCTTGACCAGCGATCGGTCGTGCTGCTGCGCGCCCTGTTCCGCTATCTGCGGCAGACCGGCATGGCCTATGGCATGGCGACATTTGCCGAAACGCTGCGGCGGGAGCAGGGCATCGCCCGCCAGCTCATCGAACTGTTCGAAGCGCTGCACAATCCCGAGGCGAAGGATGGCCCCGCCCGGGCCGCCGCCGCGCAACGGGAGATCGAGGCGGGACTGGAGAAGGTCACCGCCATCGATGAGGATCGCGTTCTGCGCCTGCTGCGCGCCGTGATCGCCGCAACCCTGCGCACCAATTTCTACAGCGCGGTCGCGCAGGAGGCGCTAGCGTTCAAGCTCGACAGCGCGCAGATCCCCGGCCTGCCCGCGCCGCTGCCATGGCGCGAAATCTGGGTCTATTCGCCACGGGTGGAGGGCATCCATCTGCGCGCTGGCCCCGTTGCGCGCGGCGGGCTACGCTGGTCCGACCGGCGGGACGATTTCCGCACGGAGATCCTGGGTCTCATGAAAGCGCAGCGGGTGAAGAACGCCGTCATCGTGCCGACCGGCGCGAAGGGGGGCTTCTATCCCAAGCAGCTTCCCAGTCCGCAGGTCGATCGCGACGCCTGGTTCGCCGAGGGCACGGAAAGCTATCGCATCTTCATCCGCGCGCTGCTGTCGGTCACCGACAATATCGTCAAGGGCAAGGTGAAGCACCCGGCGCAGGTCGTCATCCATGACCGCGACGACCCCTATTTCGTCGTCGCCGCCGACAAGGGCACCGCCACCTTTTCCGACGTCGCCAA
Organism: Sphingobium sp. LMC3-1-1.1; assembly: GCF_040676285.1. Taxonomy (NCBI): domain Bacteria; kingdom Pseudomonadati; phylum Pseudomonadota; class Alphaproteobacteria; order Sphingomonadales; family Sphingobiaceae; genus Sphingobium; species Sphingobium sp. LMC3-1-1.1. The sequence continues at coordinate 4,870 of NZ_JBEGHQ010000045.1, forward strand.
CGCCCTGGCGCTGGAGCGGGACTTCTGGCTGGGCGATGCCTTCGCCAGCGGCGGCTCCAATGGCTATGACCACAAGGCGATGGGCATTACCGCAAAGGGCGCGTGGATCAGCGTGAAGCGTCATTTCGCGGAAATGGGCGTCGATGTGCAGAGCGAACCGGTCCGCGTCGTCGGCTGCGGCGACATGTCGGGCGACGTGTTCGGAAATGGCATGCTGCTCAGCCAGGCGATCAGGCTGGTCGCCGCCTTCGATCATCGCCACATCTTCCTCGATCCCGATCCCGATCCGGCGAAAAGCTGGGAGGAACGCAACCGCCTGTTCCAACTGCCCCGCTCAAGCTGGGACGATTATGACAAGAAGCTGATCTCCAAGGGCGGCGGCGTCTTCCCGCGCAGCTTGAAGAGCATTCCCCTTACTGCGGAAGTGCAGGCGATATTGGGCGTCACCGACACGGAAATGGAGCCTGGTGCGCTCATCTCCGCGATCCTGAAAAGCCCCAACGACCTGCTCTGGTTCGGCGGCATCGGCACGTATGTGAAGGCCGCTGCGCAAAGCCATGGCGACGTGGGCGATCCGGCCAACGACCGCCTGCGCGTCAATGCCGAGCAGCTTCGCGTGAAAGTCGTGGGCGAAGGAGCCAATCTGGGCGTTACCCAGGCGGCGCGCATCGCCTTTTCGCTGCGCGGCGGTCGGATCAACACCGACTTCATCGACAATTCGGCGGGCGTAGACTGTTCGGACAATGAGGTGAATATCAAGATCGCGCTCAACAAGGAAATGGCGGAAGGCCGCCTGACCTTCGACGACCGCAACAAGCTGCTGGTCAGCATGACCGATGCCGTGGCCGACATCGTGCTGGAGGACAATCGCCTCCAGGCACTCGGCCTGTCCATCGCGGAGGCGGGCGGCGCGGCGGAGCTGGCGAGCTATGTGCGGCTGATCGAAACCTTCGAAGAGTCAGGCCGGCTCGATCGGCAGGTGGAGGGCCTGGCCGCCAACGACCAGTTGCTGCGGCGCGGGCAGGAGGGGCTTGGCCTCACCCGGCCAGAACTGGCGGTGCTGCTCTCGACCGCCAAGCTGGCCCTGCAGGACGCGATCGAGCATGGCAACCTGGCCACCGACCGCAGCATGGACGACGAACTCGCCCAGGCCTTCCCACCCGCCATGCGCAAGAAGGAAGCGGACGCCATCGTCGCCCATGCGCTGAGGAAGGAGATCATCGCCACCAAGGTCGCGAACCGGATCGTCAACCGGCTGGGCCTTATCCATCCTTTCGAACTGGCGGAGGAAGAAGGCTGTTCGCTGGCCGACCTTGCCAGCGCCTTCCTGATCGCGGAGCGGCTCTACGACATCCGCCAGCTATGGGAGGATATCGACGCGGCGGAGATGTCCGAAGCGGCGCGCCTCGCGCTGTTCGGCGACATCGCCAATGGCATGCGGGCGCAGATCGCAGACATTCTCCGCAGCCTCCCGTCCGGCGCCTTGCCGCAGGCAGGGCATGGCGCACTGGCCAAGGGCGTGGACAAGCTGGCGAAGCGGGTGGACGACCTGCTCACCAGCGAAGCGCTGCGCCGGGTCACGGCCGTCTCCGACCGCCTGCTGTCCCTGGGCGCGCCAGAGGCCCTGACCCGCCGCACCGCCGGGCTGTTCAAGCTGGATGGCGCGGTCGGCATCGCCGCGCTGGCCGGACGCCTGTCACTCGACGAGGTCGCCCTCACCCGCGCCTTCACCCATCTGGGCGAAGCGGTCGGCATCGACTGGGTCCAGTCCACCGCCGCGCGCATGGCCCCGTCCGATCCATGGGAACGTCTGCTGATTTCCGGGGTGGCGCGCGACATGCAGCAGGTGCGGCTCGACTTCCTCGCCCAGGGGTCAGGCAAGGATATCGCCCATCATGTCGAATCCTGGCTGAAGGCAAAGGGTGCGCGGATCCAGCAGTTCCGCGCCCTTGTCCAACGCGCCAAGGGGGCAGCGACGCCCAATGTCGCGATGCTGGCGGAAATTGCCGGCCAGGCGCGCGGATTGCTGGGGCGGTAAAGCGCTTTCCCTCGATTGCCGCCCTTCCGCAAAGACAGGAAGGGCGGCAATCGAAGAGACTTATTCGGCCGCGTCCGGCTCGGCCGTCACCGACCCTTTGCCCATTCCCGGCCCATAGACCGGCGTCAGCGGCTCCACCACGCGCCCGTGCAGCGCCTCGATCTCGGCCTTGCGCTGCTTCAGATATAGTTCGCGATAATAGGCGTAGGGATTTTCCTCGTCGCGGATCTGCTGGATCGTCTCGTCAAAGGCGGCGCGTTCGCCAAGCTGGTTCAGAATCGTCGCGGGGATGACATATTTGGGTTCGTTGAACGGCTTGCCGATGGCAAAGGGCACGATCATCTTGTCGACCGTGTCGCCGATGATGTCGCGCAGGGTCGTGGGGCCGACGATCGGCAGATACATGTAAGGCCCCGGACCTACCCCATAATAGCCGAGCACATTGGCAAGGCCGTTGGGCCGATAGGGCAGGAAGAAGGGCTTGCGCTTCGCCACGTCGAACAGTCCCGCCACCCCCAGCGTGGTGTTGATGGTGAAGCGGCCGGCCGTCTCCACCGCCTTGCCCGGCTTGAATTCGAGCAGATAGGCCAGGAAGACCACAGGCTCCTGCAGGTTGGAGAAGAAATTGCGCAGTCCCTTGCGCGCAGGCTTGGGCAGACCCTTGTTATAGGCCTTGGCAACCGGCTCCACCACGGCCTTGTCGACGGACTGCACCGCCTCGAAGCTCTTTTCGTTCAGCCGCTCCAGCGGATCGCCCGGCGGCGGCCGGGTGTGGCCAGTCACCACGATCTCGCCCGGCTGCGGCGCTGCCGCCGCGGGTGCGGTGCTGCCCGGCAGGTTCGGCATGACCGGCGGAGGCGGTACGACCAGCACCGGCGACGCACCATCCTGTGCCGCCTGCGGGTCCACGGAGGCTCCGGACGCCGGTGCAGCGATCGCAGGGGGGGCGACCGCTGGGGCGGTGGACACAGGGGAGGCCGGCGCCATCGTCCCTTCCGGTCCCGCTTGTACCCCCATCATCAGCATTCCAGCGGCTATGGCCGGCGTCAGCATATCGTCATTCCTTGCAGGCAGGCCTTTGCGACTGATGACATTTTCCGTGTCACGCTCGTCATCAAAGGCGGCTAGTTGCCAAGGGGTCACGCGTCAATAGCATGACGTCGCCCCCTGCGCCGGACCGCCGTTCATCGGCAATGATCCGGTCGCATACATTTTGATACAAATTTGCCGCGCCCCCTGTTTGCAATTGCGAGTCGTTCGCGTTATGGAGGCCACCTCTTCTCTACAGGACTCGTCCCGCTTCCGATGCACGCCCCCGTCCGCACTCAGCCGAACAAGAAGAAGAGCCCCAAGGCCTTCTGGCTGAAACAGCTTCATACCTGGCATTGGATGAGTTCAGCGATCAGCCTGCTCGGACTGCTGCTGTTCGCCTTCACCGGCATCACGCTGAACCACGCCGCCGATGTGGAGGGCACGCCGCAGACGGTGAGCAAATCCGCCATCCTGCCGCCTGCCCTGCGCGGGCAGGTCGCACCCGACGATGCGCCCGACGCCAGGAAGCCGCTGCCCGCTCCGATCGCCCAATGGGTGGAGAAGACGATCGGCCAAAGCGGTGCGGGCGAAGCGGAATGGTCAGCGGACGAAGTCTATCTTGCCTTGCCGCGCCCCGGCGGCGACGGCTGGATATCGATCGACCGGCATAGCGGCGAGGTCACCAGCGAGGCGACCAGCCGCGGCTGGATCAGCTATCTCAACGACCTGCACAAGGGCCGCAATGCCGGCGATGTCTGGAAGTGGTTCATCGACATCTTCGCCATTGCCTGCTTCCTCTTCGCCCTGACCGGCCTGCTGCTGCTCTGGCTCCACGCCAGGAAGCGCCCGACCACCTGGCCGCTGGTCGCCGCGGGCCTCGCCATTCCGGCCATATTGGCCGTCATCTTCATCCATTAAAGGGGGAGTTCCTCACCGCATGCAGATCAACCACAAGATCGTCCTGACTGGCGCAGCCATGGGCGCGAGTGCAATCGCCCTGCCTGCGGCCGCGCAGACGCTGGACGTCACGCTCACCCTGCCGCGCCTGTCGGTGGCGGAATATCACCGCCCCTATGTGGCGATCTGGCTGGAGAAGGAAGGTACGCCCGCCCGCACCCTGTCCGTGCTCTACGATGTCGACAAGCGCAACAATGGCGGCGTCAAATGGCTGCGCGACATTCGCATGTGGTGGCGCGCCTCCGGTCGTTCGCTGACCCTGCCTGCCGACGGCATATCCGGCGCCACCCGCGCACCCGGCACCCATAAGCTGAGCTTCCACGCTGGCAAGGGCGGCATGCCGGCATTGTCCCCCGGCAAATACACGCTGGTGGTGGAGGCCGCGCGCGAATCCGGAGGACGCGAGGTGGTTCGCGTCCCGCTCAACGTGACGGCGGCCGGCGCCAAGGGCAGCGGCAGTGGGCAGTTCGAGCTGGGCGCGGTCAACGCCGTGCTGTCGCGCTGAGGGGAGGAAGCCATGATGAAGTTCCGCAAACCGCTGTTCCTGCTCGCCGCGACGGTCGCCATGGCTCTGCCGCAAATGGCGGGCGCGGCGCGGCCCTGGATGCTGCCCTCCGAAACCATGTTCGCCGGCTCCGGCAATGAATGGGTAACGGTGGACGCCGCCATTTCGAGCGATCTTTATTATTTCGACCATCCGGGCCAGGACTGGCAGCCGGTGGTGACCGCACCCGACGGCAGTGCAGTCCAAGTGGAAAATCGTAGCGTCGGCAAGTTGCGCCAGACCTTCGACCTGGGCATCAAGACCAAGGGCACCTACAAGATCGCCATCGTCAACGAGATGCTGATGGGCAGCTACATGCTGGATGGCGAGCGCAAGATGCTGCCCCGCGGCACCACGGCCGCGACGCTGGCGACCGCCGTGCCGCAGGGCGCGACAGACGTGCAGACGGCGACGGCGCGCACCCGGATCGAAACCTTCGTGACAGCGGGCGAACCGGACCGAAAGGTCTTCGCAACGACCGGCACGGGGCTGGAGATGGTGCCCGTCACCCATCCCAATGACCTTGCGGTGGGTGAACCCGCCACCTTCCAGTTCCTGCTGAACGGCAAGCCGGCAGCCGGCATGGATGTCGTCGCCATTCCGGGCGGCATCCGGTATCGGTCGGACCTCGGGCAGATGGACGCGAAAACCGACGCCAACGGCAAGGTCAGCTTCACCTGGCCGGAAGCAGGCATGTATTGGGTCAGCATCAGTTCCGGCGGACGGCGCGGACCTGGTCCGGGTGCGGGCGGTACAGGCAATGCGCCCGGCGCGGGGCGGCCGCAGGGTCAGGCGCAGGGTGAAGGCGGCCCCCGCCCGCTCATGGGTCCGCCCCAAGACCGCGCCACCTATGCGATGACGGTAGAGGTGCAGGGCTGATCCCCGACGCGATCCGCATCGCCATCCCGCCCGGCCTCTCGCCCGCCCTGTTCGAATCGAGCAATCGGGCGGGCAGGATCAGCGCCCTTTGCGGTCCGACCATGGGCACAAGCTGGTCCGCCCGCATCGTGGACGCACCCCCCGACAGCAGAGCTGCGATAGAGGCAGTGCTGGGCCGGGTCATTGCGCAGATGAGCAATTGGGAGGAGCATTCCGCCATCAGCCGCTTCAACGCCGCGCCGGTCGGCGATTGGATGCCGCTTCCCCCTGACATGATGACCGTGCTGCGCGCCGGGCTGGACATGGCCCGGATATCGGGCGGCGCCTTCGATCCGGCGGTGGGCCGGCTGGTGGAGAAATGGGGCTTTGGTCCCAACGGGCCGACGGGCCTTTCCGTCGTGCCCCATCACCCCTCCCCCTGGAGCGTCATCGAGATCGAAGGCGGCAGCGCCCGGCGGATGGCTGATGTGACATTGGACTTTTCAGGCATCGCCAAGGGCTTTGCCGTGGACATGGTCGCCGATACGCTACGCGAGTTGGGCGCGGCACATTTCCTCGTCGAAATCGGCGGCGAATTGCGCGGACAAGGCGTCAGGCCTGATCTTCAGCCCTGGTGGGTGGATGTGGAGGCCCCTCCCGGTCTTTCGCTGCCAAGCCTCCGCATCGCTCTTTGCGGCCTGTCCGTCGCGACATCCGGCGATTATCGCCGCTTCCGCGAGGAAGGAGGCGCTCGCCTCTCCCACAGCATGGATCCCGCCCGCGGCGCGCCGATCGCCAACGATGTCGCCTCGGTGACGGTGCTCCACGACAGCGCGATGTGGGCCGATGCCTGGGCCACGGCGATCACCGTCCTTGGCCATGACGCCGGCATGACCCTCGCCACCCGCCACGGGATCGCTGCCTGCCTGATCCGAAGGCTGCAAGGAAGGGGGCAGGAATATATGACCCCTGCCCTTGCCGCCATGCTGGAGTGAATGGCGGATGGTCGGATCCTCCTCATCGCAAGACAAGGAGGATCGCCCGGCTCAGTTGCAGACCCGCACCTTCACGCGACGGTCGCGATAATGGTTGTAGCGCCACTCCGTCCAGCAACGCTGGCGATAATGCCCGCGCCAGTAGCGCCGGTCGCCGCGCCAGTGACGGCGGTCGTCATCGCGCCAGTCGCGCCTGCCGTCCCAACGGCGGTCATCCCAACGGTCGCCGTGATATCCGTCGCGATAACCGTAGCCGCCATAATATTGCGCCTGTGCAGGGCCTGCACCGACCCCCATGGCGGTGATCGCCAGGCCCAGAGCCGCCGCACCCTTCCACAAGATATTCATGTCCGTCTCTCCTCAACATGGACACCCGTCACCGGGCCATGGTGGGAAGATGCGCCGACCTTACTGAACCGTCCGGGAACGACGTCGTCAGCCCCCGTTCATGGATTCTCAGCGGCCGCGCAGGGCGCCTTCCGCCTCCAGCATATAGTCGCGCGTGATCGGCAGGCTGCGGCGGTCCCGGACATATTGGACCTGGTAATTCACCATGCTGCCATGCTCGAACACCGTGGCGGCACCCGCCAGATAGAAGGTCCAGAGGCGGAAGAACCGCTCGTCATAAAGCGCGATGATGTCGGCCTTGTGCGCCAGGGTCCGCTTGTACCATTCGCGGATGGTGAGGCCGTAATGCATCCGCAACACCTCCACATCCGTGACCATCAGCCGCGTGCCCTCGCTGCCCTGGATCATCTCCGACAGGGCGGGGATATAGCCGCCGGGGAAGATATATTTCTGGGTGAAGGCATCGGTGATCCCCGGCCCGTCGACCCGCCCGATGGTGTGGATCAGCATGACCCCGTCGGGCGTCAGCAGGTCGCGGCATTTGTTGTAGAAGGTGCGGTAATCCTTGGTCCCGACATGCTCGAACATGCCCACCGACACGATGCGGTCAAATGGCCCCTCTATGTCGCGATAGTCGATCAGTTCGAAACGCACATGGTCGGCCACGCCCAGGTCCTGCGCCCGCTGTCGCGCGACTTTCAACTGCTCTTCCGACAAGGTGATGCCGGTCACGTCGACGCCGCAGGTGCGATGCAGGTACAGCGCCATGCCACCCCAGCCGCAGCCTATGTCCAGCACCTTCATCCCCGGCTTCAGGTGCAGCTTGGCCGCGATATGGGCCTTCTTGTCCTCCTGTGCCTGTTCCAGGCTGATGCCCGCCTCATTGTCGGCATCGGGGAAATAGGCGCAGCTATATTGCCGGTCACGGTCAAGAAAGAGCGCGTAGAGCGCGCCCGACAGATCATAGTGATGCGCGACATTGGCCTTCGCACGGGAACGGTGATTGGCCGCCCACAGCTTCCGGCGGATCGCCTTGAAACCACGCTTGACGGAACCCAGGTCGCTGATCGACTTGCCCGTTTCCCACGCATTGTTCATGCGGATGAGCGAGATCAGTTCCATGATCCCGCCGCCCTCTATGGTGACCCGCCCGTCCATGAACGCCTCGGCCATGCCCAGGCGCGGATCCTTGATGATGTCGAACGGCACCCGCGCATCATGGAATTTCAGCGCCAGCGCAGGAAAGCCGGGTTCGGCGACCCCGACCGTGATCTTCCTGCCGTCATGATAGTAAATGTCGAGCTGGCCGCGCGTGACGAGCCGTTTGATGACGCGATCGAACAATTTCATGGGACCACCCTGTCAGGTCATTTCGTTCGCGTCAAATGCCTGCATACCAATCATAGCCGGCGCGGTCCTCCCAATAGCCGCCCTTCCCTCCTGCTATGCCGTGGAGACTTGCAACCGCTTCAATCTTCATCAGATATTTCGCCTGCTTGTAGCCCAGTTGCCGCTCCACCCTCAGCCGGAGCGGCGCGCCGTTCGCCACGCGCAGGGGCCGGTCGTTCAGCGCGAAGGCCAGGATGGTCTGCGGGTGAAAGGCGTCCACCAGATCGATGCTCTCATAATAGCCGCCTCCGCCGCCCATGTCGTCGGCGCAGTGAAAGACGATGTAGCGTGCCCCATCCCGCAGCCCCGCCGCGTCCAGAATCCGCTTCAACGGCACGCCCCGCCATTTGCCGATGGCACTCCACCCCTCGACGCAGTCATGGCGCGTGATCTGCTCGCGATGGGGCAAGGCCCGGATCTGCGCCAGCGAAAGGGACAGCGGCCGTGCCACGAGTCCGGCTACATCCAGCCGCCAGTCGGCAAAATCGCGGCGCCACAGCGCCTTATATTCGGGCGTGTTCGGATTGGCGGTGCCGTTGGGCCGGAAAAAGGGCGAAATCTGGTCGGGGCGGAACTCCCGGGCCAGCGCGTCGCGCGCCATCAGGCTGCGCTGCGCCCATTTGTGGAAATTCGCGGCGGAAAACAGCGTCTCGCGGACTGTCTCGTTCTTCGCAAGCCGATCGCATCCCACAAGCGTCGCAGCGGCGCCCAGCACCAGGCTGCGCCGGTTGAGGATCAGGCTCATCGCCGCACCTCGGGCAGGCGGTATCGACCGCTGATCATCGAGCGGATTTCGTTCAGGGGGCCGGCAAGCAGCACCATCAGCATATGCACCAGGAAGAAAGCCACCAGCGTGAAGGCCGCGATGAAATGGATCGAGCGCGCCGATTGCCGACCGCCGAACAGGTCGACCAGCCAGGGCCATGCCGCGTTCATCCCCGGCGCCATCGTCAGCCCGGTCAGTATCACGAGCGGCAGCAAGACGAAGATCACGCCGATATAGCTTCCCTTTTGCAATACATTGTACCGCAGCGCCGCTTCGCCGGTCGGGAAGCGCAGCCGGGCATGGTCCCGGATGTCCTGCCAGATGTGGCGGGGCGCCAGCTCCCCCCGCCGGAAGGCGAGGTCACGCCCCAGATGCCCGCCGAACAGGCTCCAGAGCATATAGAGGAGCAGCGCAAAGGCAAAGATCGGCGCGGCGGTCAGATGCCAGTGCCGCGACATCGCCAGATCATAATGGGCGGGCAGGGTCAGCCAGCGTCCGAACCGCCCAAGTTCCAGCCAGGGCCGGTCGAAATTCGCGCCATATTGCCCCCAATAGAGCCGGGGATGCGCGTTGAAGATGCCAAGCCCGCTGGCGAACAACGTGTAGAGCAGCAACGCATTCAGCCAATGCCACAAACGCGTCGGCCACCGGTGGCGCAGCACCAGCTTCGGTTCGGCCGATCCTGCCTGGGATGAGAGACGGTCCATGGGCAACTGTTACCCCTTTGCACCAGCAGCGTCAAAAAGGATGGGCTGCCCTGCCCCATGAATCATTTTTCATGCTTCCATTCATGTGGGAGCCAGATTTCGGGTCCATAAGCACCCTGCCGGGAACAAGTCAATTTCCCGGCTTTTGAAGCTTCTATGGATCGATGCCCTGTCAATTCAAGAGGGACGAAATGGAAAATATTTTACAACTCAGTCTCTTTTAAAAACCGATTGAGAACATAAATCGATCTCACCCGGTTCAGGGTATAGAACAAGTCAAGAGGAATACCATGAAAACTGCGATTTTCGCAGCGATTGCTGCTGCCACCGTTTCTGTTCCTGCCTTTGCTCAGGATGCTACACCCTTTACTGGGCCGCGCGCTGGCGTCACCATGGGTTATGACAAGGTCCATGGCGGCGACGGCTTCAGCTACGGTGTATCCACCGGCTATGACCTGGCCGTCACCCCCCGCGTAACTTTCGGTCCGGAAGTGTCGTTCAGCGATTCCACGGCCAAGTTCGGCGGCGTCGATGCGAGCCGCGATCTCGCCGCATCGGTGCGCCTGGGCTATGTCGTGACGCCGCAGGTGCTGGCGTTCGGCAAGGTGGGCTACGCCAACAGCCGCTTCGAAATTCCCGGCGACCACCAGACGCTGGAAGGCGTCCGCTATGGCGGTGGCCTCGAATATTCGGTAACGCCGCGCACCTATATCTCGGCCGAATATCAGCGGACCGAATATGAAAATAATTTTGGCGGTCGGGACGCGGGCGTAGTGGGCGTCGGCTTCCGCTTCTAGAGCGGGTTTCCCGCGATTTCCTAACCAGCGATCGATTCCGATCGCTTGGAAATCGCTCCAGGCGAGACGCGATTCAAAAATGGGGCGGCCCCAGCGGAGCCGCCCCATTTTCATGCAAAGTCAGACTGTTGCGAAAAAGCATCATACATTTGTAAAGTTCATATCCATGTTGCAACAATGACAATCTCGTTACATATGCGCGTCGTCAGCGATCAGTTTCGCTGCATGCAGGACGGGAGGATAGGCCGGTCAATATCGGCGTTCCAGATGACGATCAAATAATGACATGTAACGTCATCCCGTAAAAAGAACAAACGACAGTCCAAATTACAGGACTATTCGTTTCTGATGATATGAGGATTTTATGAAGACTGTGATTTTCGCAGCCCTTGCTGCTGCCGCCATTTCCGCTCCCGCTTTCGCTCAGGACGCCGCGCCCTTCACTGGCCCGCGCGCGGGCGTCATCGGCGGCTATGACAAGCTCGGCGGTAACGACGGCTTCGCTTATGGCGTGTCGACCGGCTACGACCTGGCCGTCACCCCGAACATCACCTTCGGCCCGGAAGTGTCGTTCAGCGACACCACTGTCGGCGGCAATGGCACGGAAGTCAGCCGTGACCTGGCTGCTTCGGTCCGTCTGGGCTACATCCTGACCCCGCGCGTTCTCGCCTTCGGCAAGGTCGGCTATGCCAACACCCGCCTCGAAGCGTCGAACAGCAACTTCGGTGGTTCGATCGAAGGCGTTCGCTACGGCGGTGGTATCGAATTCGCAGTGACCGGCAACACCTACATCTCGGCTGAATATCAGCGCAGCGAGTATGAGGACAATGTCAGCCGTGATGCCGGCATCGTCGGCGTCGGTTTCCGTTTCTAATCCCTCTCGGATGGAACAGGGAAAGGGCGGTCCTGACGGGCCGCCCTTTTTCTATGCCCAAGGCAGGGGTTTCAGATCCGGCGCCATCCAGGTCCGCCGCGCTTCCGCCGACATCAACCGCTCACGCGACCAATAGGCAAACGGCCAATCCTTGTCGGCCATGGGGGAGGCCATCAGCGCGGCAAAGGCTTGCCCTGGCGACACGCCTTCCGGCAATCCCGCCAGCACCGCCCGCGCCGCACCCAGCGACGCCTGTGTGATCGTCTCATGATAGCCGGACGTATCGCTGTTCACGCCGCCCACGCTTTCATTATAGGCCGCGATCATCCCCGGCATGTCGCGCTCCGGCACCAGATCAGGCCGCCGCAGCATCAGCCATAATGCCATCGCAAAATGGGCCCTGTGGGTCCACTCCTCCTTGGGGAGCGTTCGCGCGCAAAAGCCCGTCGCGATCCATTCAATCTCTTCGTCCGTCATTCCCATTCACCCTTCTTCATGCCGCCCGGACGAAGGGCCAAAGAAAAACCCCGCCGTTCCGGGCGGGGTTTCGTTTCTCGTGCCACTTGGGCGCGCACCATCAGCCCCGCTCTATCCGAGCGCGGCTTGCTTCTCCGCCGCCAGCCGGTCGAGTTCTGCGCGACTCTTCTTCTCGCTCGCGGACTTGAGCTGCCCGCAGGCCGCCATGATGTCCCGTCCGCGGGGCGTGCGCACCGGCGCGCTGATCCCGCCCTCGAACACGATGTCGGAAAAGCGCCTGATGCGTTCGGGCGTCGAACATTCATAATCCGTGCCCGGCCAGGGATTGAACGGGATCAGATTGACCTTCGCCGGCAGCTTGTACTGGCGGAGCAGGCGGACCAGTTCCCGCGCATCCTCGTCGCTGTCGTTCTTGTCCTTGATCATGACATATTCGAAAGTGATGCGCCGCGCATTGTTCGCGCCCGGATAGTCGGCGCAGGCCTGCAAAAGCTGATCGATGCCGAACTTCCTGTTGAGCGGCACCAGTTCGTCGCGCACATCCTTGGTAACGGCATGCAGCGACACGGCAAGGTTGACGCCGATCTCTTCGCCCGCCCGCGCCATCATCGGCACGACGCCGGAGGTGGAGAGGGTGATGCGCCGCTTCGACAGGGCGAGGCCATCGCCGTCCATCACGACCTTCAACGCGTCGCGCACATGGTCGAAATTGTAGAGCGGCTCGCCCATCCCCATCATCACGATGTTGGTCAGCATGCGACCGTCGGTCGTATATTGCGAGGCGTCGTCGGCCTCATCGTCATTGGCCGACGCCATGCTCCCCTTGGGCCATTCGCCAAGGGCATCGCGGGCCAGCATGACCTGACCCACAATCTCGCCCGGCGTCAGGTTGCGCACCAGCCGCATCGTGCCGGTATGGCAGAAACGGCAGTTGAGCGTGCAGCCCACCTGGCTCGACACGCAGAGCGTGCCCCGATCCGCGTCCGGGATGAACACCATCTCATAATCCTGGCCATCATCGGAGCGCAGCAGCCACTTGCGCGTGCCGTCGCTGGAGACCTGCGCCTCGACCACTTCCGGGCGCCCTACGACGAAACGCCCCGCCATCCAGCCGCGCATCGGCTTGGCGAGGTCGGTCATGGCGTCGAAATCGGTCTCGCCGCGATGATAGAGCCAGTGGAAAAGTTGCTTGGACCGCAGCTTCGCCTGCCTGGCGTCGAGCCCGGCCTCTTCCAGCGCATCCTTGATCTGCGGCCGCGACAGTCCCATCAGGTCGATCCGTCCATCCTCACGGGGCGTAACGGCGCGGGGCACGGGCACAGGGTCGATAGCGCCGGGAATCGGCATCAGGGGGTTGGCGGCTGTCTGCATGGCCGCGCCCATAGCGGATTTTGGGGGAATTTGGAAGGGCGACCGCATGAACCCCGCCCACTTCCACCCGGCTCACCGCAATCGCGCGCATCCCAGTGCCGCCGCATCGATCGCCGTGGCCGCGCCGCGCAACGCATAGGTGTCGGCAAAGCCGCGCCCGCGCCCGTCCCGCGTTTGCACGCTCATGCTGGTCGCGGAGCGCATCGCAGCGACGATCGCGGCATCCACCCGCGCATCGGGCGCCCAGGCATCGACCTGCCCCGCCACCAGTGAAAAGCGGCGATCCCCCACATTCAGGATCACCGCCGCATCGCTCGCCCGCATCCGGCTCAGGCGGAAATGCACCTGACCCCGCACCCGCTGGCGCGGCCAGCTTCCCACCGCGGCAAAGCCGTCACCGCCGGTCGCCACCGGCACGGACAGCGCATAGCAGCGCGGACCATTGGCATCAGGAAGGGCAGGATCGCGAAACGCGCCCCATGCTTCGAAAACGCCCAGCGAATCCCGCGCCTCGGCCGCGACGCCAGTCATCATGAAGGGCAGGACGAGGAGCCATGGAGCTTTCACATCACCGGCAAAGCGCATGCTGATCCCTTTTGCAACCCTTTGCCAAACGAAACGATCACCCAGCGCTTGCAGGGGCCGTCACAGCGGCTATGAAGGACCATCCATCATTGTCGCCCGGATTCGACCGAGTTCGGGCTTTGCGCAGAAAAGAAACGGACAGAACAGGGACATGAAGGCCACCATCGAACGCGCAACGCTGCTCAAGAGCCTCAGCCACGTCCAGTCGGTGGTGGAGCGGCGCAACACGATTCCGATCCTGTCCAACGTGCTGATCGAAGCATCGGCGGATGGCGCGATCAAGCTGATGGCGACCGATCTCGACCTCCAGATCGTCGAAAGCGTCGCCGCGCAGGTCGAACAGCCTGGCGCGACCACGATTTCCGCGCACACCCTGTTCGACATCGCTCGCAAGCTGCCCGAAGGATCGCAGGTCTCGCTCCAGGCGGCCGAGGGCAAGATGCTGATCCAGGCGGGGCGCGCCCGCTTCAACCTGTCCACCCTGCCGCGCGACGATTTCCCGGTGATCGCGGAAGGCGACCTGCCGACCAGCTTCGAACTGCCGGCCGAAACGCTGAAGCAGATCATCGACAAGACGCGCTTCGCCATCTCGACCGAAGAGACGCGCTATTATCTGAACGGCATTTATTTCCATGTTTCCGACGAGGGGCAACCCGTGCTGAAGGCGGCCGCGACCGACGGCCATCGCCTCGCCCGCGTCACCGTGCCGCGTCCGGATGGCGCCGACGGCATGCCGGGCATCATCGTGCCGCGGAAGTGCATCGGCGAACTGCGCAAGCTGCTCGACGAGGTCGAAGGTTCTGTGCAGATTTCGCTCTCCGCCAGCAAGATCCGCTTCGGCCTGGGCAACGCGATCCTGACCAGCAAGCTGATCGACGGCACTTTCCCGGATTACAGCCGGGTCATCCCGACCGCCAATGACAAGCTGCTCAAGATCGACCCGCGCAGCTTCGAGGAAGGTGTTGACCGCGTTGCCACTATCGCCACGGAAAAGACGCGCGCCGTCAAGATGACGCTGGACCGCGACAAGATCACCCTGTCCGTCACCAGCCCGGAAAACGGCACCGCGGCCGAAGAAGTGCCCGGCGCGTTCCAGGGCGAAGGCTTCGACATCGGTTTCAATGCTCGCTATCTGCTCGACATTCTCGGCCAGATCGACAGTGAGCTGGTGGAACTGCATCTCGCCGACGCCGCCGCGCCGACGCTGATCCGGGAAGACGACCGCAGCCCGGCGCTCTACGTACTGATGCCGATGCGCGTCTGAGGATCGGCCGCGCGCTTCGAAAGCGCGGCTATTCTCAGCGCTTGCCGATGTCCTGATCGACGCTATGTCCAAGCTGTTGATCGGAGCGGGAAATGGCATGGGCCCAGTTGTCGGGAAAATCATGAGGGGATTGGGCGCGGCGCTGCTGTTTCTGGCGGTGACGCTGTGTCTGGCGGTTACCATCGTTCCACCCTTTCTCGACCGCATCTATTATGAAGGGCCGGTCAGCCGCCATTATGACGGCGCGCGTTTCTTCAATCCCGATGGGGAAAGGCGCTATCCCGCGCCGCCGGGCCATAACCAGCGCGGCTTGGTGGCCCGCTGGCTGCTGCGGCAGGACGACCGACCCGCATGGCCCGACAGGGTGGCGGTAAAGCCCTCCCGCCCTCCGGCCTTCGCCGCGCCACGCGGCATGGTCGCCACCTGGGTGGGACATGCGACCGTGCTGGTTCAGGCGGCCGGCCTCAATATCCTGACGGATCCGATCTGGTCCGACTATGCCAGCCCCTTCCCGCCGCTGGGTCCGAAGCGGGTGACGCAGCCGGGCGTGCGCTTCGACGATCTGCCGAAGATCGACCTCATCCTTCTCAGCCACAATCATTATGATCATATGGACATTCCCACCCTGAAAAGATTGTGGGAGCGGGACAGGCCGAAGATCATCACCAGCCTGGGCAATGACATCATCCTGAAGGCGAACGGCATTCCTTCAACGGCGCTGGACTGGGGCCGTTCGACAAGCGGCGCTGCGCTGAACGGCCTGGGCGAGAATAGCGTGATCCAGTGCGAGAATTATGAGCATTGCCCGGATTATCGCGTCCATGTGGTGCGCAATCATCATTGGAGCAGCCGCTGGGGCACCGACCGAAACCGGGCGCTCTGGTCTGGCTTTTTCGTCAGCACGCGAGCGGGCAATATCTTCTTCGCGGGCGACACCGGCGCAGGCGACATGACATGGGCAGAGGAAGCGGCGCGGCTTGGGCCGATCAGGCTGGCGCTGATCCCTATCGGCGCTTTCCGCTTCTGGCCGGGACAGATGCAGTCGGACGCGCATATCGGACCGGAGCAGGCCGTGACGCTGTTCAAGACGCTGAATGCTTCAACCGCGATCCCCATCCACTGGGGGACCTTTCATCTCTCCTACGAGAAATGGGACACGCCGCCCAAATTGCTGGAACTGTATCTGCGCTGCGCCGGCATCGACCGTCAGCGTTTCGCGCCCTTGAAGGCGGGGCAGGCGATCCAGGTTCCGGCCTGGTCGTCCGCGCGGATCGGAAAGCGGCGCTGCGACGCGGACGCAGTTGCGCGGCTGGAATAGTCGGGCATGGCGTGCCGCCCTTCTCCCATTCCTGTCGCGATCAGGCGTCTGCCCACCGCCGCAACAGATTGTGATATACGCCAGTCAGCCGGATGACCTGCGCATCCTCATGCCCCAGCGTGCTGGCTAGCGCCTGAATGCTGCTGTCGAGATCGAACAGCATCTGGCGCGCCGCATCGTCCCGCACCATCGACTGGAGCCAGAAGAAGCTGGCCACCCGGCGTCCGCGGGTCACAGGCTCCACCCTGTGCAATGACGATGATGGATAGAGCACGGCATGGCCCGTCGGCAATTTCACCTGCTGCACGCCGAAATTCGTCTCGATCGTCAATTCCCCACCGTCATAGCCGCCGGGCTCTTCCAGAAAAACGGTGATCGACAGGTCGGATCGGACGCGAAAGCCGGTACCCGCCTGTATCCTGACGGCATTGTCCACATGGGTGCCGAAGGCCTGCCCGCCCGCATAGCTGTTGAACAGTGGAGGGAAGACCTTGAGCGGCAGCGCGGCGGCGATGAACAGGGGCGATCGACCAAGGGCGTCCAGCACGATCTGCCCGGCCTGCTTCGCTTCGGCGCTATCCTCCGGCAATTGCAGGTTGTGCTTGGCGAGCGCCGACTGATGTCCGGAAGTGACGTTGCCGTCGACCCATTGCGCCGCGTCGATCAATGCGCGGACGCGCGTGACGGCCTGGTCGTCCAGCAGGTCGGGGATGACGGTCAGCATGCCGATGAAGAGATCCGGGCACGAAGGATGCAGGCCATGTCTCTCACTCTACTCCGCTGCGCAGGACGAACGGGATTTCGACCACGCCCTTGACCCGCACGGGCTGGCCGTCGCGCATCACGGGCTTCCAGCGCCAGCCGCGTACCGCGTCGCGCGCGGCATTGTCCAGTCGGGCAAAACCACTGCTCTGCGCGATGGAGAGGCTTTCCACCGCGCCATCCAGACCCAGCGTCAACGCAAGAAGGACGGTCCCCTGCTCACGCTTGCGACGGCTCTCCACCGGATAGCGGGGCGGCTTGCCCGCAATCATCTGCGTGCCCAGGTCGCCGCCCTGAACGATGCTCGACCCCACGGAGATGGCGGGCGGCGAAGGTGGCGCGGGGACTGCCAGCGGCGGCGCGGGTGGTGCAGGAGGAACGATGGTCGGCGTGGTCGCCACGGTCGGCGCCGGCGCCGGAGGTACTTTCACCAGCGGCGGCGGCGTGACGATCCTGCTCTGCGGCGGGGGCGGCGGAGCCTTCACAGATGGAGGCGGCGGCGGCGGCATGAGATTCACGACCGACAGCCGGGCTTCCCGCATCCGATGCACATGATGGCGGGCATGGACCAGCGCGGCGATGATCACGGCATGAAGCAGGAGGATGACAAGGATGGCGGGGACGTTCACCCCGCTCCGGGCACCATAGCGGGCCGGAGCAGCGTCGAGTTGAGCCGGCACGCTGGAAAGGGATGGCCGCGCGGCAGACAGGGGGACAACCCCATTTTCCCCACCCTCTTCCACAAATCTATCTGCTACGCGAAGCATGCCAGATCCCCTTTGCCGCCGTGCAGGCGAAGGCCGTCCATAACGCGAATCCTAATGCTACTCAATCGCATCTTTATATGGGATCGGGCGGGTGGCGACCCGAGGAGGATAGGAGTGCATCGCCACCCGCCCGTGTCCCCCGGCAAGGGACGATTGCCGGGGGACAGGATCGTCAGAACATGTAGTTGAGGCTGAACACGGCCGATCGGGTCGGGGCCGGCTGCGCCCAGCTGTTGTTGATGTTGGTGCGAACGGTGGTCACATATTTCTCGTTGGTGAAGTTCTGCACGTTCACCTGCGCCTTCAGCTTTTCCGTGATCGGATAGGACGCCATGAAACGGTGAATGGTGTAGCTGGGCACCCGGTAGCCGACATAGCTGTTGGCGACGAGCTGGGCGAGACTAGGCTGGTTCATCAGGAAGCTGCCCTGATAGGTCAGGCCATAGCCCAGCTCCAGCCCAAAGCCGAAGCGGTAGGTGGTGAACAGGCTGCCCGAATGCTTCGGCGTGTTGGTCAGCGAATAGCCCGCAGTCGGATCGGGGAAGGCAGTGCTGTTCGCGCAGGTGCCGGCTGCCGGATCGGTCGCGCCGGGATGGGCAAGGCAATAGTCGGAGACGCCCTGCTTGATCTTGCTCTTGAGATACATGTAGTTGGCCGAAATGGTCCAGTTGCTGGTGATGTTGCCCGACGCGCCGAAGGACAGGCCCTGCACCCGCTGGAAACCGTCCGTCGCCTGATCAGGCAGAAGCGGATCGCCTGACACGACCTTGATCTGGTTGCGATCATTGCGGAACAGCGCCAGCGTCAGCAGCAACTGCTTGTCGAAGAGGTCCGCCTTCGCGCCGATCTCGTAATTCTTCGTGGTCTCGGGCCTGACATTGCAGGAGCCGCCACCGCCGGCCACATTGTCCGCCGTACAGCTGCCGTCGACCGACGATTTCGATGGCAGCTTGGAGTTGCCGAAAGCGACATACAGGCTGGTGTCCGGCGTCGGCTTCACGACAGCGCCCACGCGGAAGGAGAAGAGATTGTCATCGATCTCCAGCCGGTTGCCGACCGTGCTGATCTGGCCGAGCTGCGCCGACCCGCCGGTCGTGTTGTAGGTGAAGGTGCGGTTGAAGCCCCGGACCTTCTCATAACGGATACCGCCGTTGATCTCGAACCAGTCGGTGAACTTCATCGTGTCGAACAGATAGGCGGCATAGCTGGTCTGCTCGCCCACATTATGCGTGCCGAGGGTGAAGTTGACGGGGCCGACATAATTGTTGCTGCCATAGGCGCGCGCCAGGCCGGTGGTCGCGGCCGGGCCGACGATGCCCGACGACGGATCGGCTATGTTCACCAGCGGCAAGTAGAAGCCCAGGCTGGCGGCGGCATTATAGGCCGGGTTGGCCGCACCCGCGCCGGTTGCCGGGGCCGTAAAGGGCGCGGCATAGGGATCGAAGCCGTTTGCGGTGCGGCCCAGGCTGCCCTGCAACTGGTCGTAACGCTCCCACAAGGCAGAGCCGCCGATGACCAGCGTATGGCCGATGCCGCCAGTGTCGAAATCGGCGCTGAGGTCGATCTGGTTATAGGCGGTCTCATTGGTGATGAAACGCTGGTTCCCGCGACCGCCCGTCGGTACATAATAGCCCACCGGAATGGTCAACGTCTCGCCCGCCGCTGTTGTCCCGATGCGCTGGGTGCAGGCGCCGCCGGTGTCCGGATTGAAGCCGGCCGCCGTGCCGTTGTCGAGGCAGAAGACGCCGTTCGGCTGGCTGGTCACCGTATCCTGGCGGATATGTTCGTAGCGCGTCAGGTTGCGGACCTTGACGGTATCGCTGAAGGCATGGCTGAAGATCGCCTGCAACGACTTGGTCTTGCTGTCCTGCCGGTCCAGATTGGCGAAGCCGTAATAGCCGGAACGGTCGAACTGCTTGAGGATGCCGCCCAGCGCCGGGAAATAGCGGATGCCATATTGCGGCATCGCCTTGTCATCCAGATATTCCCCCTGCAGCGTCAGGCTGGTCGGGCTGTCGATACCGATCGTGATGGCGGGCGCGACGCCCCAGCGCTTGTAATCCTCGACATCGCGACCGGGCACGTCATTGGCGTGATAGACGGCATTGAGGCGCACCGCGATCAGGTCGTTGACACGCTTGTTCGCATCGATGGTCGCGCGATAATAGTTGTCGGTGCCGATCCCTGCATTGAGGATGATCTGGTCGTCGGCCAGCGGGCGCTTCGTAACCAGGTTGATCGTGCCGGCAACCGAACCGCCACCGTTCATGACCGAATTGGCGCCGTTGGTGACTTCAACCTGCTCGATATTATAGACTTCGTTGCGGTTCAGGAATGCCCCGGATCGCACGCCATCGACCGTCACGTCGTTCTTCGCGTCCTGCCCGCGCAGGATGATGCGATCGCCATAGCCGAAGCCGCCCTCGCCAGCGCCAAAGGTGATGCCTGGAACCGTGGACAGCACTTCGCGCAGCGTCAGCAGGTTCTGCTGCTGGATGGTTTCCTTGCCGATCACGGTGATGGTCTGAGGCGTATCGAGCAGCGGGCGAGTATATTTGGGCGATTCGGCCTTCTCTACCTTGACGGGGGATTCGTCGATCGCCGTATCGGTGACCGTCATCCCGCCGAGCCTGGGCCCCTGCGCATTATCCTGGGCTTGGGCGGACGATGCGAACGCCATGGCGCCGACGCAGCTCAGCGCCAGGAAGGAAGGCCGTGACAGTGCTTTGGACATGAAAACAGAACCCCTTTCTTGAAACTTGAGGGGCCTGCTATTGCGACTTGTTCGCAGAGTCAACGCTATTGCGAATAATTATTATTTTATGATCGTATAGTATCGTCGAAGAGCCAGCACCTTATGGCGCTGCCAAGGTTGGGTGGGTCGGCCGCCGCCATGCGGGCCACATCTATGCGCGCGATCAACGCGTTTACCGGCAAACCCTCTCGCGCAGCGGCCGTGCGAAGGGCTTGCCAGAATATCGGCTCAAGGCTGATCGCGGTCTGATGGCCCGCAATGGTCACGCTGCGCTTGACCGGCGGAGCGAAGGGCGATGTCGCCGACGCCGAAGCGCCTTGGGAACGCCCCTCCTCTTCCATCAGTACATGTGCTGGCCGCCATTGATCGACAGCGTGCTGCCGGTCACGAAACCGCCGTCCTCGCTGCAGAAAAAGGCGACCCCACGGGCTATTTCCTCGGCGCGGCCCAGGCGGCCGACGGGAATCTTGGCCACGATCTTCTCCAGCACCGGCGGCGGCACCGCGGCAACCATGTCCGTATCGATATAGCCCGGCGCGATCGCGTTGACGGTGACGCCATATTTTGCGCCTTCCTGCGCCAGCGCCTTGGTGAAGCCATGGATGCCCGACTTGGCGGCGGCATAGTTGACCTGACCATATTGGCCCGCCTGGCCGTTGATCGAACCAATATTGACGAAACGGCCCCAGCCGCGTTCCCGCATTCCCCCGAAGGTCGCCTTCGCCATGTTGAAGCAACCGCCCAGATTGATGCGCATCACCTCGTTCCAGTCGTCAAAGCTCATCTTCGCCAGCACGCCGTCGCGCGTGATGCCGGCATTGTTGACCACGACATCGATCGGTCCCAGCGCCTCTGTCACCTGCGCGCAGCCGTCCAGGCAGGCCTGGTGGTCGCCCACGTCCCATTTGAAGGAGGCTATGCCGGTCTTTTCCGAAAAGGCCTGCGCCTTGGCGTCATTGCCGGCATAGTTGGCCGCGACCGTGAACCCCATCTCCTTGAGGGCCAGGCTGATTGCCTCGCCAATTCCACGTGTTCCGCCCGTGACGACTGCAACTTTGCTCATGGTGGCTCTCCTTCAAAAAACGGGACGAAACTTATCTCTCCAACCAGCCAGCCAGTTCGCGACGGGCCAGATCTTCATACAGATTAATAGCGTCCGAAGACGCGTTCAAACAACTCAAATGGACAAAATTATTACCGCCGGAAGCGATAAAGTCCTCTTTACCGCGAATGGCGATTTCCTCTAGGGTTTCCAGGCAGTCCGCCGAAAATCCGGGGGTCAGGACAGCAACATTCCGGACATTTTCGGAAGGGAGCTGGCGCAGCACCTCATCCGTCGCCGGACCCAGCCATTTCGCAGAGCCAAAACGCGATTGAAAGGTGACGCGCACCTCCCGCCCCAATGCCTCGCCCAGCAGCCTTGCGCTATCGACGCATTGGTCGCGATAGGGATCGCCCAATTGCCTTGTGCGCTCCGGCATGCCGTGGAAGCTGGCGATCAGCAGGTCCGGCGCGAAATCCAGCGAGGCGAGTTGCGCCTGCGTCGATGCGCGCAGCGCCTCGATATAAGCCGGATCGACATGATAGGGCGGCAGCGTGCGGATCGCCGGTTGCGCCCGCATCTTTGCGAGCGCGGCATAGGCGGCGTCGAGCGCACTGGCCGTCGTCGCCGCGCAATATTGGGGATAAAGCGGTGCCAGAAGGATGCGATTGCACCCGGCGGCGACCATGGCTTCCAGCCGCGCGCCGACCGCCGGATTACCATAGCGCATCGCCCAATCCACCATCACGTCCGGACCCATCCGTTCCTGCATGGCGTGGGCGGTATCGCGCGTGTAAACCGCGAGCGGTCCCCCCTCCTTCATCCAGACCTGGCGATAGGCATGGGCGGATTTCCTGGGACGCGTCAGCAGGATCGGGCCGCGCAATATCGGCTGCCACAGCAATGGCGGGATTTCCACGACGCGGCGGTCGGACAGGAATTCGGCAAGATAGCGCCGCACCGACGCAGGGTCCGGGCCATCGGGCGTGCCGAGATTGATAAGGAGCAGGCCGATCTTGCCCACAGGCTTCACCCTTCCATCAGCAGGGGCACGGTGCGGAAACGCCGCCCGGCGGTGGTGAACAGTGCATTGGCGACAGCGGGCGCCACCAGCGGGGCGCCGAGATCGGTCAGCCCGGCGGGGGGCGCGGTGCTGCGCACCAGTTCAACGGTAACCTCTCCCACATCGCCGAGGCGGGGCAGGTCCATGCGGCCCAGAATCGCCCGCGTCGGCATGCCCTTCGCATAGGGGACGGACGCACCCATGGCGAAGGCCAGGCCGTGGATCAGGCCGCTTTCGACCTGCTGTCTGGCGACGTCGGGATTGATCTGCTCCCCCCCATCAACGGCAGCGATGATCCGCGACACCTGGAGCTTGCCCTCGGCTATGCCCGCCTCCACCATGACGGCGATGAAGGCGCCGTTCATCACATGCGCCGCCAGCCCCTGCCCGCTTCCCTCTATGCCGCCCTGCCAGCCGCCCATCGCGCCCACCGTGGTCAGGCAATGTGCGAGCCGGGGATTGCCGCCCAGCATCTGGATGCGGAAGGACATCGCCTCCATCTGCGCCTGATGGGCAAGTTCGTCCATGAAGCTTTCGGTGAAGAAAGCGCCGTGCAGATGCGCGTTGCCGCGCGCGAACCCCAGGGGCAGGCCGACATCGGCCGGAAAGTGATCCACCGCCCAATTGGGCACGGCATAGGGCAGTTCCATGCCCGCCACCGCCAGCCGGGTGGACGTGCCGGCGGCATCGGCGCTGGCTTCATATGCGGGTTTGCCATGGGCGATGCGCGCCCATGTCTGGGTCATGGCGCAGGGGGCGGCAACCTTCGCCGACCAGCCTTCGACCGCTCCGTTGCGACCCAGCTTGCCCGCCATGCGCGCATGGGCGGGGGCGCTGGGCCGGTCCTGGATCACATCCTCGAGCCGGGACCAGAGCAGTTGCACGGGACGCCCCATTTCGCGGGAAAGCAGCGCGGCTTGCACGCCCGCGTCGAAGTCCATACGGCGTCCATAGCCCCCGCCGGCATGCAGCGGGTATAGCGTTACCGCCTGCGCCGGCAGCCCCAGCGCGCGGGCGATGGCGGCGCGCGCCAGGCCGGGCGCCTGCGTCGCCATCCACACCTCCGCGCTGTCCTCGCTGATCCGGGCGGTGGCGCACATCGGCTCCGGCGCCAGGTGCAGCCCTGGAGCCACCCTATATTCACTGGCGAGGATGGTCGCATCCTCGAACAGCGGCCCCAGATCACCCTGCGCGTAGAGCCGTTCGCCGGAACCGGAAAAGGCCTGCTCCAGCGTTGCCTGGATCCCGGCACTGTCCACCGGCTTGCCGGACAGCGCGAAGAGGGGATCGGCCAGGTCCAGCGCCCTGTTTGCCGCCCACCAGTTGCTGGCCACCACCGCGACCCAGCGTTCCTGCCGCACCAGCTTCAGGAATCCGGTGACGGATTTCGCCGTCCGCTCATTGACGCTTTTCAGGACGGCGTCGCCGATGGGACCCTGGCGGATGGAGGCGAAGACCATGTCGGGCAGGCGGATGTCGGCCGCGAAATTATGGCTGCCGTCGATCTTGGACGGGGTGTCGAGCCGTGGCAGTTCCTGCCCCGCCAGCCGGTCCACCTCCGACTGGCGGAAGGGCAGGATCTCAGGCAGGTCGTAGGTGGCCGCATCCTCCACCACCTCGCCCAGCTTCAATCTGCGCTGTCCGCCGTCGGAAATGATGCCGTTCTGGATATCGCAGCTTTCCCAGGCGACGTCCCAGCGGGCCGCCGCCGCCTTGCACAGCAGAACCCGCGCCGCCGCCCCCGCCTCCCGA
This sequence comes from Sphingobium sp. LMC3-1-1.1, assembly GCF_040676285.1. Lineage (NCBI taxonomy): Bacteria > Pseudomonadati > Pseudomonadota > Alphaproteobacteria > Sphingomonadales > Sphingobiaceae > Sphingobium > Sphingobium sp. LMC3-1-1.1. The sequence continues at coordinate 29,331 of NZ_JBEGHQ010000045.1, forward strand.
TAGGCCTGGTGGAACATCGGGATCGACGTGCCCGCTCCGGTCAGCATCAGGGCGCGGCGGATCGCATATTGGTCGATGGTCCATTCGCCCGCTCCGCCCGCCAGCCGGCTCCAGTCACTGGCCAGCCATTCGCGCGCCAGCAGGACATTGGCATAGAGCGGGCCGATCGGCGCGCTCTGCACCCCGACGGTTCGCCAGTCCGCCCCCAGTTCGTCCGCCAGTATCTGCGGCAGCAGGGTGGTGACGCCCTGCCCCATCTCCGTCTGCGGCACGATCACGACCACCTGGCCGGTCCGGTCGATCTTCAGGAATGCGTTGAAGGCCGTCTCACCCGGCGCGGTGTTGAGATTGGGGCGATAGGATCGGGGCCATACCGCCCATGCCAGCAAAAGCCCCGCCGTCGCGCCCCCGCCGACAAGCAGGCTGCGCCGGTTCAAGCCCCTTTTCGTCTGCTGACCCTGCTTCCGCGGTGCGCGCCCCATGAAACCGCTGATAAAGAGGCTTGGAAGCTCTGCAAAGCCCTATTGCGCGCCTGCCGAACGGTTCGTGACCGGGTCGAGCCGGAGGCGGCGTATCTCGATCGCGGGACAGCGATCCATGACCACCTTGAGTCCCGCCGCCTCCGCCCTGGCGGCGGCCGCCTCATTGATCACGGCCAGTTGCATCCAGACGGCCTTGGCCCCGGCGGCTATGGCATCGTCCACCGCATCCCCCGCCGCCTCGCTGCGGCGGAAGATGTCGACCATGTCGATCGGCACGCCGATGTCCGACAGGCTGGCCCAGACGAATTCGCCATGGACATGCTCGCCGGCGATCTGCGGATTGACCGGCAGCACGCGATAACCGTGATCCTGCAGCGTCTTCATCACGCCATAGCTCGGCCGGTCGGGCCGGTCGGAAATCCCGACCAGCGCTATGGTGCGGGTTTCGTTCAACAGATCAGCTATGTCCTGCGCGTCGGTAAGCGGCATGCAGCGGTCCTCCATATTTACCATGACATGGGAAGGACGCGGGAGGGACGCAAGCCGTTCCCCCAACCACGGGCGAGGCTTAAGAGCCCGCCCTGCCCTCCAGCCAGGCCGCAACCTTCTCCGCAATGGCGCGGAAGGTGGCGCCGTACCCATCCGCGTCGGCCGCAGGAGGATCGCCCGCATCGGAGCGGCGACGAATGTCGATGGCCAGCGGAATGCGCCCCAGGAAGGGCATGCCCATCTCCCCGGCGGCGGCTTCCGCACCGCCCTGCCCGAAGGGATCGGACATTTCCCCGCAATGGGGACAGGCATAGCCGGCCATATTCTCGACCAGACCGATGATCGGCACCTGCGTCTGTTCGAACAGGCTCACCGCCCGGACCGCGTCGATCAGCGCGAGATCCTGGGGCGTGGAGACGATGACGGCGCCGACCGGCTTGTGCTTCTGCACCATCGAAAGCTGGACGTCGCCCGTGCCCGGCGGCATGTCGACGATCAACAGTTCCACATCGCCCCAATCCGCCTCGATCAGCTGGGCCAGGGCATTGCCCGCCATCGGCCCGCGCCAGGCCAGCGCCTTTCCGGGTTCGACCAGATGTCCCATGGACAGCATCGGAATGCCGAGGGGGCTTTGCACCGGGATAAGCTGCTTGTCCCGCGCCTGCGGTTTCCTGTCCTCGCTCGCCATCAGGCGCGCCTGCGAGGGGCCGTAAATGTCGGCGTCGACCAGTCCGACCTTCACCCCCAGCCGCCGCAGCGCGACCGCAAGATTGGCCGAGAGGGTCGATTTGCCGACCCCGCCCTTGCCCGATGCGACGGCAACGATCCTCAGCGGCTTGCGCTCGGCCGTCATGGCGATGCGCACATCATCGACGCCGGGCACGGCCAGCCCGCCCTCGCGGATCGCGGCGGCCACCGCATCACGCTGCTCGGGCGACAGGCCCGCCACGTCCAGCGCCAGCGACATCACCCCGTCCTTGAGGCGCGGCGCGCTGGCGCGGCCGTCGGTCAGCGTTTTCAGGCGGGCGGCGAAATCTTCAAGCTGAGTCATGGCAGGCCATCTAGGGAATTTCCTCATCGGACGAAACCGGCAGGCGGCCGTTTTTCTTCGCCACCGACATCATTCGAAACAATAATCGTTGCGATGGGCACTGTTTTTCGCCGGAGAGCCTACCTATAGAGAGGGCATGAAGAGATTTTTCGGGTGGATACCGGACATAGCGAACGCCATGGTCCAGGGTCCGTGGGGCGGCAAGGGCGACGGCCCGGACGGCAGTGACGGCCAGGGCAAGGGCGACGAAGGCAAGGGGCGCGATGGACCGCGCAACCCCTGGACCCAGCCGGGACGCCCCGGCGCCAAGGGCCCTTCGGCGATCGAGGAACTGCTCCGCCGCAGCAAGGAAAGCTTCGGCCAGGGCGGCGGCGGCTTCGGCAATCTGCCGCCACGCCCGTCCGGCAAGGCACTGTGGCCCGCCGCCATCGGCATATTGGTGGTGCTGTGGCTGGTCCTGACCTGTTTCCACCGCGTGGGTCCGCAGGAGCGCGGCGTCGTCACCCTGCTGGGCAAATACAGCCGTACCCTCTCCCCCGGCATCAGCCTGACGCTGCCCGCGCCGCTGGAGAATGTGACGACCGTGGATGTCGAGGAAATCCGCACCATAGACATCGGTTCGACCCGGGCAGAGAGCGAGAATCTGGTCCTGACCGGCGACCAGAACATCATCGACCTCGCCTATTCGGTGCGCTGGAACATCCGCAGCCCGGAACTTTACCTGTTCCAGCTTTCCGACCCGGACTCATCCGTGCGTGAAGTCGCCGAAAGCGCCATGCGCTCCGTCGTCGCCAGCGTCAGCCTGGAGGATGCGCTGGGCGCCGGTCGTACCGAGATCGAGCAGCAGGTCGAGCAGCGGATGCAGGAAATATTGGACGGCTACCGTTCCGGCATCCGGGTGCAGGGCGTCGCGATCAAGCAGGCCGATCCGCCGACCGCCGTCAACGACGCGTTCAAGGCGGTGTCCGCGGCGCAGCAGACGGCGCAGACCTATCTCAACGAAGCCCGCGCCGCCGCGCAGCAGGTGACCGCCAAGGCGCAGGGTGAAGCCGCCGCCTTCGACAAGGTCTATGAGCAGTACAGGCTCGCGCCCGACGTCACCCGCCGCCGCATGTATTATGAAACCATGGAGGGTGTTCTGTCGAACGTCGACAAGACCATCGTCGAAAGCGGCAATGTCACGCCCTATCTGCCCCTTCCCGAACTCAAGCGCCGGGCGCAGGGCACTGCCGCGCAGGGCAGCGCGACCGTGGAGGGCCAGTGATGCAGAACCTTGTCCGCCATCCCGTCGCGCTGGCGCTGCTCGCCATCGCCGCGCTGCTGCTGATCGGCAGCACCATCGCCATCGTGCCCGAAACCAAGCAGGGCGTGATCGTGCGTTTTGGCGATCCCAAGAAGATCATCAACCGTTATCGCCCGAACGAGGATTTCGGCAAGACCGGCGCGGGCATCATCCTGCGCTGGCCGTTCATCGACCAGGTCGTCTGGATCGACAAGCGCGTCCTGTCGGTGGAGATGGAGCGGCAGCAGGTGCTTTCCACCGACCAGTTGCGCCTCCAGGTCGACGCCTTCGCCCGGTACCGCATCGTCGATCCGCTGCGCATGTACATCGCGGCGGGCAGCGAAGACCGGGTGTCGGACGCGCTGCGCCCGATTCTGGGCTCCGCGCTGCGCAACGAACTGGGCAAGCGGCCTTTCGCGGCGCTGCTCTCCCCTGAACGGGGCCAGGTGATGGACAATATCGAGGCGGGCCTTAATCGCGTCGCCCGGCAATATGGCGCGCAGATCGTCGATGTGCGGATCAAGCGCGCCGACCTGCCCGACGGCGCGCCGCTGGAAAGCGCGTTCACCCGCATGCGCACGGCGCGGGAGCAGGAAGCGCTCACCATCCGCGCCCAGGGCGCGAAGCAGGCGCAGATCATCCGCGCCGAAGCGGATGCCAACGCCGCCCGCATCTATTCGGAAAGCTTCGGCAAGGACGCCCAATTCTATGATTTCTATCGCGCCATGCAGGCCTATCGCTATACTTTCGCTCCGGACCGGCAGGGGTCGACCACGATGGTCCTTTCCCGGGACAATGATTTCCTGAAGCAGTTCCAGGGACACTGATTTCATTACGGAACCAGCGTCATTCAATGAGGGTTAAGGCTAGGCGGCGCATCCCGCTCATCGCAGAGTCCCGCCTTTCCTTCGCCAAGTTCATGAGAGGACCGTCACGAGTGCGTTACGCTTATGCCATTACCGGCGCCCTGCTGCTCGGCGGCACCGCCATAGCCGTTACCTCCAGCCCGAATGTCGGCGCGCAGATCGCCCAGAATGAGGGCATGCAAGCCGCTGCGCCGGCCGGCGCCCCGGCGAGCCTGGCCGACATGGTCGAAAAGCTGCAACCGGCGGTGGTCAACATTTCCACCAAGCAGCGCGTCCAGGTGCAGAACCCCTTTGCCGGCACGCCCTTTGGCGACCTGTTCGGCGCTCCGGGCGGAAAGCCCCAGACCCGACAGGCGCAATCGCTGGGGTCGGGCTTCATCATTTCGGCTGACGGCTATATCGTCACCAACAACCATGTGGTGTCGGCCGGAGCGGAAGGCGCGAGCGTCGATTCCATCACCGTCACGCTGACCAACAGCGAGGAATATCCCGCCAAGCTGGTGGGCCGCGACCCCGCGACCGACATCGCCGTGCTCAAGATCGAGCCGAAGAAGGCCCTGCCCTTCGTCAAGTTCGGCGACAGCACCAAGGCGCGCGTCGGTGACTGGGTGATCGCCATCGGCAATCCCTTCGCCCTGTCGGGCACGGTGACGGCCGGCATCATCTCCGCCGTGCATCGCGGCACCGGGGGCACCTACGACAAGTTCATCCAGACCGACGCGTCGATCAACCAGGGCAATAGCGGCGGCCCGATGTTCGACATGCGCGGCAATGTGATCGGCATCAACAGCCAGATCCTCTCGCCCTCCGGCGGCAATGTCGGCATCGGCTTCGCCATTCCTTCGGAACAGGCGGCACCCATTGTGGACACCCTGCGCAAGGGCCAGGCCGTCAAGCGCGGCTATCTGGGTATCCAGATCAGCCCTCTGGGCGAGGATCTGGCCGATTCCCTGGGTCTCGCCAAGAATCGCGGTGAGTTCGTCCAGGGCGTGGAGCCGGGCAAGGGCGCCGACAAGGCCGGGATCAAGGCGGGCGACGTGATCGTCAGCGTCGCGGGCCAGGAAGTGACGCCGGACCAGAACCTGTCCTCCATCGTGGCTTCCCAGCCGATCGGCGCGCGCGTCCCCATCGTGCTGCTGCGTAACGGCCAGCGCCAGTCGGTGACGGCGGTCGTGGGCGAACGCCCGTCGGAAGACGAACTCAACGCCTTCGCCCAGAGCCAGGACGATGATTTCAGCCAGCAGCCGGACAACCCGTCCAGCAACGGGCAGGCCAGCCAGCAGTCGCTCGGCATTTCGGCCATTCCGCTGACCTCGACCATCATCCGCCAGCTCGGCATCGCGGCCGATACGCGGGGAATCGTGATCACCGCCGTCGACGGTTCGACCGATGCGGGCGCCAAGGGGCTGCGGCGCGGCGATGTCATCATCACCGCGAACAACCGCCCCGTCGCCACCCAGGCGGAACTCGACGCGCAGGTGAAGGCGGTGTCGGCGCAAGGCCGCAGCGCGATCCTGCTTCAGGTGCTGCGGCGCGGCCAGCCGGCCGTGTTCCTGCCGGTGCGGCTGCGCGACAAATAAGGCGCGCACCGCCCGTCGGGCAAAGAACTGAAAACCAGCCGATCGTTACGGGTCGCGCTTGCCGGAAGGGCTGCCTCGCCTCTACAAAGGGACGGCAGACTCCGGTGGGCGCGACCCGTCACCTTTTGGGAGAATGACGCGAAATGAGCGACGGCATCTTCATCGGCCTTGGCGCGCCGGACAAGGACGGCGGCATCCCCCAGACGCTGAACCTGCGCCGGGCCAACCGCCACGGGCTGATCGCCGGCGCGACCGGCACGGGCAAGACCGTGACGCTCCAGGGCATTGCCGAGGGCTTCTCCGCGCAGGGCGTCCCTGTTTTCCTCGCCGATGTGAAGGGCGACCTGGCGGGCATTTCCATGGCCGGTTCCCCCACCGCGAAAAATGCCGATAAGCTGGTCGCCCGCGCCCGGGAAATCGGCATCGACAATTACAGCTATGCCGACAACCCCGCCATCTTCTGGGATCTGTATGGCGAACAGGGACATCCCATCCGCACCACCGTCAGCGAAATGGGACCGCTGCTGCTTTCCCGCCTGATGGACCTCAACGAGACACAGGAGGGCGTGCTTTCCATCGCCTTCAAATATGCCGATGAGGAAGGGCTGCTGCTGCTCGACCTGGGCGACCTGCAGGCGATGCTGACCTATTGCGCCGAAAATGCCGACAGCCTCTCCGCCCGCTACGGCAATGTGACCAAGGCCAGCGTCGGCGCGATCCAGCGGCAATTGCTTCAGCTTGATGCGCAGGGCGGCGATCATTTCTTCGGCGAGCCGGCGCTCGACATTCACGACATGCTGAAGGTCGACGAGAAAGGGCGCGGCTATGTGAACATCCTGGCCGCCGACAAGCTGATGCAGAGCCCCAAGCTCTACGCCACCTTTCTGCTCTGGCTGCTTTCCGAACTGTTCGAGACGCTGCCCGAAGTGGGCGATCCGGACAAGCCGGTGCTCGTCTTCTTCTTCGACGAGGCCCATCTCCTCTTCGACGATGCGCCCAAGGCGCTGACCGACAAGATCGAGCAGGTCGTGCGCCTGATCCGCTCCAAGGGCGTGGGCGTCTATTTCGTGACGCAGAACCCGATCGACATTCCGGAGGATGTCGCGGGCCAGCTCGGCAACCGGGTGCAGCACGCCCTGCGCGCCTTCACCCCCCGCGACCAGAAGGCGATCAAGGCAGCGGCGGATACCTTCCGCGTCAATCCGGACCTGAACGTCGAAACCGCGATCACCGAACTCAAGGTAGGGGAGGCACTGGTGTCGCTGCTGCAGGAGGACGGATCGCCCGGCATCGTCCAGCGCACATTGATTGCGCCGCCCCGCTCGCGCCTTGGCCCGCTCGATGCGAAGGAACGGGCGATCATCCAATCCATATCCCCCTGCGCCGGCAAATATGACATGTCGGTCAACCGCGAATCCGCAGAGGAGATCCTTGCCGCGAAAGGTCAGGCCGCTGTCGCCGCGGCACAGGCCGCCAAGGCCCAGGCCGAAGCCGACAGGGCCGCCGCCGCGCAGGCCAAGGTCGAGGCCAAACAGCGCGAGGCTGAACTCAAGGAACAGGCCCGGCAGGACGCCGCCGCCGCGCGCGAAGCCGCCAGGCCATCATCCTTCGACAAAGCGATCCAGTCCGCCACCCGCTCGGCCGCCTCATCGGTCGGGCGTCAGGTCGCCAATGAACTGGGCCGCGCGGTCTTTGGCGGGTCGAGCCGCAGGTCGGGCGGAATTGCGGGGCAACTGGTGCGCGGCATCCTGGGCAGCCTGTTCAAATAAGCGGGGGAGAAACATCATGCGAGAGACGATCATCTTCACCATGCGCGCGAGTGCCGTGGCCATGAGCGCACTGGGCCTGGCACTGACCTTGCCCGTGCGCGCGCAGGATTATCGCGACCTCCACCGCGCTGCGGACGCCGCGATCGCCAGCGATATCGCCCGCGACCGCCAGGCCGAGCGCGACGCAAGGCGCCAACCCTATGTTTCGCCCGGCTACGGACCGATCCGGACAGCGACGGCAGCACGCAATGCCTGCGCCGCCAAGGCGCGGGAGGAAGCCGGGCCAGGCGCCAGGATCCTGGGACGGATCGCCGCCAGCACCATGTCGACCGGATGGGAAGTCGAAGGCGAGGTCCGCCCATCTGGCGACAGCGGCGCCGTGCCCTTCGTGTGCTCGGTCCGCAATGGTTCGGTGAGCGGCATCCTGCTGCAGCCGGATCGCTGAAGAACCCTTACCGGGCTGGCTGATTTGGGTGGAGAGCGAGCCGGCAGCTTTCATTGCGATAATGCCGCAAGGTAACATTCGTTAACCTCTCCTTTTTTTGGTTATAAGATAGAATTTCGTTAGAAATATTGTGGACGAAAGCCGGCATGGGAATACGATCTACATTTCACTATTCCATGCTCGCCTTTGCTTTTTTGTTGCCCCTGTCGGGATGCTCAATCGGAGAAACTCGATTCAGCTATAGAATAACAACAGAAATATACGTTAATGGCCATAAGTTTTCTGGATCAGCAGTTAGACGGGTTTCCTTGCGAGAGATGTCGGGTCCGATGGCAACCGCTCCTTATCGTGCAAGGATGCATGGCGAAGCTGTTGTCATAGACATGGGACGATTAGGTAAAGCATTTACGTTGCTCTACCGGGCTGAGCCTGATGAGGGGCTGACATATGGTGACGGATGTACCGGAGATGCTGTAACCAACTATATCATTGCGCGTATGAAGCGTAATGCAGGTTGTTCAAATGCGGCCGAACATATTGAACATTTCAAGAATAGCAAAATAGCCCTTGAATTTTATGGAGAAACCACCCCTACTACAGTCAAGTTCACCAATTTGGATCATCCGGAATCGATAGATTATTTGAACAAAACCTTCAAAATACGTTATTTTATTTCCACATCAGAAGCTGACGTGACACACAGAATATTCTCCGACATCCCTTGGCTTCATCGCTTATTTAAAAAGCGGTTGGACGGTGGGGTATTAGTGCCTGCAGGGTCAAATCCCCTTTCATCCATCATTGGAGGTGAGGAATTTAGCACCGAACCTCCTTCCAATCAGCAACCTTGAACGCGCTTTTGGGGCAGAGGCTTCCGCCGGTGGACGTCCACAAATGATCCAAACCTCCCGTCCCAACGCCCTCCACGCCGCCTAAAGCCAAGCCTTCACCGCCCCAAATATTGCTGCGCCTTTCCGTTGTCGCTGTGGTTGCGGGGATCATTGTGCAAGCGCTAAGGAGAGCGCATGCGAAGTCCCTCCATTCCCGTCCATCCCCTGCGCTTCGGCAATTTTCGGGCTTATCTGCTGGGTCGGCTGACGGCCGTGCTGGCGCAATATGGCATGATGATCGTGCTGGCCTGGCAAGCCTATAATGTCGCGCGCGAGACGATGAGCACGGGCGCGGCTTCCGCGCAGCTTGGCCTGATCGGGCTGGCCCAGTTCCTGCCGCTCTTCTTCCTGACTCCCGTGACGGGCTGGGTGGCCGACCATTTCGACCGCCGCATGATTACCCGCTGCACCCTGTTTCTGCTGGTGCTGGCGTCGGGAACCCTGGCCTTTGCGACTTATCAGGGCTGGGTCAGCCTGCCGCTGATCTTCGGCATCGCGGCGATCGTCGGTGTTGCCCGCGCCTTCAACGGCCCGGCCTACAGTGCGCTCGCCCCCAATCTGGTGCCCCGCGAGGTGCTGCCCAACGCCATCGCCATTTCAAGCGTCGTCTGGCAGACGGGGATGATCGCCGGTCCGGCGCTGGGCGGCTATGCCTATGCCATGCAGCCCTGGGGCGCCTATGCGATGGCGTCGGGCCTGTACGCTGTCGCCCTGCTCTGCATGCTGCTGATCGGTCCTGTTCCCCAGCCGCCCCGCGATGCCACCCGCCACCCGGTGCGCCAGATGATCGACGGCCTGACCTATGTCCGCACCAACCGGCTGGTGCTGGCGACCATCACGCTTGACCTGTTCGCCGTGCTGCTGGCCGGCGCGACCGCCTTGCTGCCGGTCTATGCCCGCGACATATTGCATGTCGGATCGGCGGGCCTGGGCCATCTTGCCGCCTCGCCCGGCATCGGCGCGGGCGTCACCGCGCTCTTCTTTTCCTTTCGCCCGATGAAGACGGAGGTCGGGCTCAAGATGCTGGGCGCGGTCATCCTGTTCGGCATCGCCACCATCATCTTCGGTTCCACCGCCTTCCTGCCGCGCGCCATTGCGCCGGAAGTCGGGATCGGTGCGCTGATCCTGCTGGGATCGGCTGACATGGTGTCGGTCTATGTCCGCCAATCGCTGATCCAGCTCCACACGCCCGACCAGATGCGCGGCCGCGTGTCCAGCCTGTCGCAACTCACCATTTCCGCCTCCAATGAACTGGGCGAGGCCGAGTCCGGCTTTCTTGCCGCGCTGGTCGGCCCGGTCGCGGCGGTGATCAGCGGCGGCATCGGCGCCATAATGATCACGCTTATCTGGGCGAAGCTCTTTCCAGAACTCCGCCTTGCCCGTACCTTCGACCCACCCGAAACAAGGGCGGCCGAGCCCACGCAGGAGAAAGTGCAATGAAGGCATCCAGTATCTTGGAAACCATCGGCAACACGCCGCATATCCGCGTCAACCGGCTGTTCGGCGACGCCGAAGTCTGGATCAAGTCCGAACGCTCCAACCCTGGCGGATCGATCAAGGACCGAATCGCCCTCGCCATGATCGAAGCGGCCGAGGCGTCGGGCGACCTGAAACCGGGCGGCACCATCATCGAGCCGACGTCCGGCAACACCGGTGTCGGACTGGCCATGGTGGCGGCGGTCAAGGGGTACAAGCTGATCCTCGTCATGCCAGAGAGCATGAGCCTGGAACGCCGCCGGCTGATGCTGGCCTATGGCGCCAGCTTCGACCTGACGCCGCGTGAGAAGGGCATGAAGGGCGCGATCGAGCGCGCGCTGGAGCTGGTCGACCAGACGCCCAATAGCTGGATGCCCCAGCAGTTCGAGAATCCGGCGAACATCGACGTGCATGTGCGCACCACCGCGCAGGAAATCGCCACGGATTTCGTCGACGCGCCGCTTGACGCGCTGATCACGGGCGTCGGCACCGGCGGCCATATCACGGGCGTCGCGCAGGTACTGAAACAGCTTTGGCCCCACCTCAAGGTCTATGCTGTCGAGCCGACCCTGTCCCATGTCATCAGCGGCGGGCAGCCCGGCCCGCACCCGATCCAGGGCATCGGCGCGGGCTTCATCCCGGCGAACCTCCATACCCAGTTGCTGGATGGCGTGATCCAGGTCGATCCCGCCGACGCCAAGGAGTTCGCCCGCCGCGCCGCGCGGGAGGAAGGCGTGCTGGTCGGCATTTCGTCCGGCGCGACACTGGCCGCCATTCACCAGAAGCTGCCGGAACTGCCGGCGGGCAGCCGCGTTCTGGGCTTCAATTATGACACCGGCGAACGCTATCTGTCGGTGCCCGACTTCCTGCCCGAATAAAGCCGGAAGCAGGCGAGAGCCGGACCGGGCATGACCGACGCACATCTCACCAGCCAGCCGCATCGCCTGATGTGGCTGCTCTGGCTCATGCTGTTCGTCGGCCTTCCGGCTTTCGTCGCCATGTGGGAGACGCGCATACCCCTGAACAAGCCGCGGCGGGAAGCGGCCGCAGCGGTGCGGCCCGCGCACGCGCCAAGCCCGCCACCCCTGGTGGCGCCGACGGAAATCTATGCGCTGGGCCGTGATCAGGCGCGGGCGTTCAACGCCACCATCCCCTTTTCCCGCCTTCCCAACCCCGCGGCGCGGCCCTTCCTTTTCTCCGGCTCGCCCATCGATTTCGCCCGCGCCACGGACTGTCTGGCCGCCGCGCAACTCTATGAGGCTGGCGATGATGCCGTGGGCGAGCGTGCCGTCGCGCAGGTCGTGCTGAACCGCGTACGGCATCCCGCCTTTCCCAAGACGGTCTGCGGCGTGGTCTTCCAGGGACAGGAACGCGCTACGGGGTGTCAGTTCACCTTCACCTGCGACGGCGCGCTTGCCCGATCGCCAACGCAGGCGGCCTGGGAAAGGGCGCGGGACATTGCGCGGTCGGCACTGGCGGGCAAGGTGTACAAGCCAGTCGGCTATGCCACCCATTACCACACCGATTGGGTCGTGCCCTATTGGAGCGGCAGTCTGGACAAGATCACGGCGGTAGGCTCGCATCTTTTCTTCCGCTGGCGTGGCTGGTGGGGGACGCCCCCCGCCTTCCGTCGGGCAGGCGAGGACGGCGAACCGCTGGTGCAGCGCATTGCGCGCCTTTCAGCCGCGCATCAGGGGGATCCGGATGCGCCTGCCGGCCCGTCGCCGCTCGTCCTGGCTGGCGGAACTGTGGCCGATCTCGCCGCCCGGCCCCAGCAGATGATCGGGACGGATTCGCTGGGCCGGACAATGGCCGGCGTGCGGCTGATCGCCATCGCGCCGGGGGCCAGGAGCTTCCTGGTCGAGCTGGGACGTGCCACCTCCCCCGACAATTGGCCCGCCATGGCGCAGACCTTCTGCGCCGGACGCCCGGAATGCCGGATCATGGCGTGGCGGATGGGAACCGCGCCGGGCGGCCTGCCCTTGTCGGGCGACCAGATGGAAAGCATGGCCTTCGCCTATATCCACAACAGCGCCACGGGATTGCAGCGCGCGCTCTGGAATTGTCTTCAGACGCCGCGCGGCAAGAAGGATGAATGCATGCTTCAGCGGAACCCGAAGGCGGCGGCTCCACCCCCGCCCGCCACTGCGCCGGAACTGGCGGGCGTGCGCCGGAAGGAGCGGTTTGAAGTGGTGAAGATCACGCCGCCCCCGCCGGCCGTCACGCCTCCTGCCAAGCCCTGAAGCGGGACTGGGTCCTCTCCTATTCCGTTTCGTCGAATATCCCGAGGCGCGGCAGCGCGCCGATGCGGGCGACCAGTTCGGACTGGCGGCTGCAGTCCAGCTTCACATAGATGTTCTTGATCTGCGTCCGCACCGTGTTGAGCGCCACGCCGCGTTCCTGCGACAGTTCCTCCAGTCCCTGCCCGCGGCAGAGCGCCTCGGCCACATCCGCCTCCGCTTTGGTGAGGCCGTAGAGCGCGCGGATGCGGCTGGCGAGGCTCATGTCCCGGTCGGTGGGATCGGTGGCGATGACGACGATCTGCCGTTCCATGCCGACCCGCAGCGCGGCGATCGAGAGCACATAGGGCAGGCCCTGGTCGCGGTGGACGAAGATGGCGCTTGCCTGCCCGCCCTGCCGCGCCGCCGCCGCGCGGAACGCCGTCTGCAGCGCTTCATCGTCGCGCGGATCAAGCGCCTTCAGCTGTCGCTGGCGCAAGCTGAGCGCGTCGCCCCGGCGGAGAAGCAGGTCGGCCAGATGATTGCAGTCGATCAGCGCGCCATTGGGACGAAGGGTAAAGACGGCATGACCCACCATGTCGAGCGTCGCATGCAGGGACCGGCCATAATGGCGCGCGCGGTCCAGCTTGCTGCGGATCGCGAACATGCGGCCGATATGATCGATACTGTCTTGCACCGCACGCAGTTCCGCTTCGCTGAAGGGTTGTTGCGCGCGGCCGCGATGCAGGCCGATATGCCCCGTCGTCCCATCCTTCTGGATCACGCCGCCCAGGCAATGGAAGGTGTCGTCGCCCATTCCCCTGATCCACTCATTGTAGATCCGGCTGGCCTCATAGGTCGGGGCCGGAACAAGAGCCTCGACATTCCAGACGCGATTGACCGTCTCGGCCCGCTCCAGCGCGATACCCCATAGGTCGTCGCCCTGGAACTCTTCGTCATAAAGCGCCATCTGCGCTTCGGAAAAATAGCCGGAATAGGAAATTTCGGCGATATGCTGGGGGGTGCGTCCCCAATGCAGGACGCCCGAACGGGCACCGAGCGCATCGGCCAGCGTCAAAGCCAGCCGGCCGAACGCCGCATCATCGATCGCAGCGTCGTAGATATCCTCCGTGCGGATCACAGCCCTGCCCCAAAATTTACCAATTTCCCCCTCGACGCGGAATATACGCAACTCTGCTTTGCCGCATTGCACAGATCAGACATTCGGCCATTCAAATCGCTGAAAAATCAGATAATGCTGCCGCCGTGCCGCGCAATCCGCCCCCCCTCCCCGGCCGTTCAAAATACGGCGGCTGGCTTCCGGTCTTCGCATTGGCGGCCATCACCTTGCTGGTGCAAGGCTGCACACTGATGTCGCTGGGCGTGCTCCTGCCCGGCATGGCAGCCGATTTCGGAAGCGTCGGCGGCGGCATCACCCTGTTCCTGCTGGCGATGAGCCTTGCCAGCCTGGCGGCCGGTTGGGCCCTGGAAAGGCTGGGCATCCGGCCGTTGCTGCTGACCGGCATCCTGTTCAGCGCATCCGGTTTCGCGCTGGCGGCCATGGCGCAACAGCGGCCTGCCCTGATGGCCGGCATGGCGTTGTCGGGCCTTGGCGTCGGTGCATCGACCATCGTGCCGGGCATCGCCGTCATCACCCGGCATCATGCGCGACGGCGCGGCCTGGCCCTCGCGGTCTTCCTGGGCGCCGCCGTCATCGCGGGCGCGATCGTGCCGCCATTCGTCGGTGCCGCCATGGCGCATTGGGACTGGCGCATCGCCATGCTGCTATGCGTCGGGACGATCCTGCTGGCCTGCCCGCTGCTGGTCCTGCTCGTCCCGGGCCAGCGGACGGACGCGGAGGGCAAACCGGCGGATAGGAACCCGATCCGCCCCGCCCTGCTGAACGCGAACTTCCTCCGGCTGCTGCTGGCGCTGACCCTGTTGCAGCTTGCCATCAACGGAGTGCTGTTCGCGGCGGTGGACAGGCTGATGGAACAGGGCTTCGGCCAGTCCAGTGCCGTGCTGGCCTATAGCAGCGCCAATCTGCTCGGCCTGCCGGCGCTGCTGACGGGTGGCATGCTGGCGGACCGGCTTGGCGCACGGCGGAGCCTGCTCGCAACGGCGCTGCTGCTGGCGATGGGAACCGCGACACTGCTGGGCGCCGGCATGAGGGACGGGGCGGGCGTCTGGCTGTTCGTCCTGCTCTGGGGGGTCGGGAGCGCGCTGCCGGGCCAGTCGGGATCGATGCTGCTGGCCGAATTGACAGAAGCCGAAGCGTTCCCGCGACTGCTTGGCCTCAACACCGCGGTCGTCAGCCTGCTGGGCGCGCTCGCGCCGCTCTGGACGGACCAGATGCGCGCGGCGGGCGGCGGCTATGCCCTGCCCATAACGGTTTACGCCGCGCTGGCGCTGGCGGCGGCGCCTCTGATCGCATCGGTGCGCCCATCAAAGGCCGATGCTGGCTGACAGGCCAAGGGTGCGCGGCCGTTGCGCCATTTCGCGCAGCGGTGATCCGGTCACCGGCACCAGATCCGCATTGCGATAGAGCGGCGTCCTGCTGTCGAGCAGATTGTCGGCAAAAACCGACAATTGCCAGCCGTCGCGGCCCAGCCCGACGCGCAGGAACAGAAGGTCGCTTGCCTCGCCGGCATAGACCCGCGGATCATAGGCGATCGACCGGGTCGAGGGCGCGCGGCGGATGCGCCCCGCATGCCGCCATTCGGTCCGGACGAATCCTTCCAGACGCCCCGGCAGGGTCAGGCCATATTCCGCCGCCATTGTCGCGGACCAGCGCGGCACATAGGGAATGCGGTCCCCCACGGCGACGATCGCCGCGCCGGGAAGGCCGACATTGCGGCGGAAGCGCGCATCGACGAAGCCAAGGGAGAAATCCAGCGCCAGCCGCCGCAACGGCTCGGCCTGCAGGGCGAGCTCAACGCCGCGGTTCCGTGCCGCGCCCAGATTATCGACATAGGAAAAGCCGCAATGGGGCAAGGTAACGGACTGCTGTATCCGTCGCCAGTCGATCCGAAAGGCCGCCAGCGACAGGCGAAGCCGCTGATCGGCCAAGCCGGCCTTCACCCCCAGCTCATAGCTCCAGAGCGCATCCGAGCCATAGCTGTCCGGCGCGGCGGCACGGCCCAGAGCCGAAAGATCGGCGGCGCAACTGGTCGCCGGCACCGTTCCATTGGTCCCTCCGGCGCGAAAGCCCTTGCCCGCGCTCAGATAGATCAGGCTGTCTTTCCCCGGCCGCCAAGACAGGCTGGCATAGGGGATGAGGGGCGTGTCGCTTTGACGCCTTGGCCCGGTGACGTTGCGGCCGCCGGCAAAAGGCCCTTCCGACATCAGGCGAAAGCGCAATGGATCATGCGACAGACGCAGGCCGCCCGTCGCCTCCCAGCCGGGCGCGAATGTCCAGTTCGCCTGCGCGAAAGCCGCCAGCGTACGCTCACCGATCTGCTGGCGGCTATGATAGCTCTGTCCGCCGGGAAGAAGCGGCAGGCCGAAAATCTCCTCGACCGACAGGCCGAGCTGCGATTGCGCCAGATCGACGATCCCCGGTTCCACGACACGCTGTTCCATGACGATCCGCGACCGGCTGTAGAAACCGCCGATGAGCCAGCGAAGGGGCGCCTGCGGGTCAGCCGAAGCCATGCGCAGCTCCTGCGTGAAAACGGACTGGTCGACGGTCGTCCGGCTATAGCTGCCGCCCGGCGTGCGGATGCCGGGTATCATGCCGCCCAGGACGATCTCCCCGAAATATCCGGAATAGTCGACGATCTGGCGGTTGCGGCGATCCAGCCATGCGGTGACGCTGGTGAGCGTGGCGCCGTCCAGTTCCAGCCGCGCTGTCAGGCTGGGCAACAGGAAGCGGTCGCGACCCGGCTGACGCAGGCTGGCGGACTGACGGAAGGGGCCAAGGCCGCTTTCGTAAAAGGGCAGGTCGCCTCTTGCCGTCCGCTGGTAGAATAATGACGGCGTCAGCTCCAGCCGCTCGCCAAGAGCCATCTTGGCGGCAAAACGCAGGGCCATCGCCGCGTCATGATCGACATTCTTCTCGATCAGCGCGCCCGACGCGGGATCGAACCGATCGACGACACCCGCATCGCGGCGATAATAAGCGCTGACGCGCGCGCCGATCCGGCCAGGCAACAGGGCGCCGCCCAGCGCCGCCTGCGCCTCCCGGTTCAGCCCCCCTCCGGCGACGGACGCAAGTTCGCCGCTGGCGCGCAGTTCCCAACCCTCCAGCCGGGGTTGCCGGGTCAGGGCGCGGATCGTGCCGCCCATGGAATCGGCCCCGAACAGCGTGCCCTGCGGACCACGCATCACCTCCACCCGATCGAGGTCGAAGCGGCGCAGGTCGGGATTGCCCGCCACCTCCAGCGACCGGATCTGGACCGGGACATCATCCACATAGAGGCCGACCGTCGCGGCCCCGATGGGAGAGAAGACGCCGCGCATGATCGGCTCCTGCGCACCGAACGCGCCCAATGTCGGCGTGCTGAGCTGAGGCACGACGCCGCTCAGATCCGCCAGCCGGGCAATGCCGCGCCGTTCCAGTTCGACCGCATCAAGGCGAACGAGGCTGATCGGAACGCTTTGCTCCGCCTCGGCCACGCGGCGTGCGGTGACCAGGACCGTCCTTGAGTCAGCCACATGCCGCCCGGCTTCTTCCTCCTGCGCCATGACAGGTGCCGCCATGGCCAGCGCGAACGGGCAGCACATATGCACGAACAGGCGCGCCAGGAATGGAAGGGGTTGAAAGCGGGCGGGAATCACCCGATCTCTCTACAGCAACGACCTGATGCGGCAACCAGTCGGAATCAGGCGCTTACCCCCTTCACAAAGGACGGTGCCGGTCCTATATGGGCTGTTCAAATCCGGCCCCTGCAACGCCTTCGGGTGAAGTTGGGACCGTCCCCCGGATCGCCCGGGGACTGGTTTCGTTTTTAGCGCACGGAACCGGCGGGATTGGGCGAAAACGGCGGGTCACAAGACGCTGACAGTGCGGATCGGACAGTCCCGGCCCGCACTTTTTTGCGTGGCGATGAAGGGGCGAATCACCCCGGAAATCGACAGGCCAGGCTGAATTTTCGCTGCGATGCGAAAAAATGCGACGAACAACCAGGCAGGATACGCAATGGCGACCAAAGCTCTCCCCACGATCAGCAATACCGGCGCGAAGAAGCGCATCAGAAAGGTATTCGGCGACATCCACGAAGTGGTGCAGATGCCCAACCTGATCGAAGTCCAGCGGGAGAGCTATGAGCAGTTCCTCCGTTCCGACCCCTCGATCGGCTATGTCTCCGGCCTGGAAAAGACCCTGCGCTCGGTCTTCCCGATCCGCGACTTCGCCGGCACCGCCGAAATGGATTTCGTCCATTACGAGCTGGAAGACCCGAAATATGACGTCGAGGAATGCCGCCAGCGCGGCATCACCTATGCGGCGCCGATGCGCGTCACGCTGCGCCTCATCGTGTTCGAGGTGGACGCCGACACCGAAACCCGCTCCGTCCTGGATATCAAGGAGCAGGATGTGTACATGGGCGACATGCCGCTCATGACGCAGAACGGCACCTTCATCGTCAACGGCACCGAACGCGTCATCGTGTCGCAGATGCACCGTTCGCCGGGCGTTCTGTTCGACCATGACCGGGGCAAGACCCACTCTTCGGGCAAATATCTGTTCGCCGCCCGCGTCATTCCCTATCGCGGTTCGTGGCTCGACTTCGAATTCGACGCCAAGGACATCGTCAACGTCCGCATCGACCGCAAGCGCAAGCTGCCGGTGACGGCGCTGCTCTATGCGCTGGGCCTGACGCCCGAGGACATGCTGGGCTATTTCTACAACAAGGTGACCTTCGTCCGCGGCGAAGGCGGCTGGCAGATCCCGTTCACCGCCGAGGCGTGGCGCGGCCAGAAGCCGGCCTTCGACATCGTCGATGCCAAGTCGGGCGAGGTCGTGTTCGCCGCCGGTCACAAGATTTCGCCCCGCGCCGCCAACAAGGCGGAGAAGGACGGCCTGGAAACGCTGCTGATCCCGACCGAGGAAGTCTATGGCCGCTACAGCGCCTATGACCTGATCAACGAGTCGACCGGTGAAATCTACATCGAGGCGGGCGACGAAGTGTCGCCGGAGAATCTCGAGAAGCTGGACAAGGCGGGCATCGACCGTCTCGAACTGCTCGACATCGACCATGTCACCACCGGCCCCTGGATTCGCAACACGCTGAAGGCCGACAAGGCCGAGGAACGCGATCAGGCGCTGGCCGACATCTACCGCGTGATGCGCCCTGGCGAACCGCCGACGAAGGAAACCGCCGAAGCCCTCTTCGCCGGCCTGTTCTTCGATCCGGAGCGCTATGACCTCTCGGCCGTGGGCCGCGTGAAGCTCAACATGCGCCTCGACCTCGACGCCGAGGATACCGTCACCACGCTCCGCACCGAGGATATCCTCGCCGTGGTCAAGGAACTGGTGAACCTGAAGGACGGCAAGGGCGAGATCGACGATATCGACAATCTCGGCAACCGCCGCGTGCGTTCGGTGGGCGAGCTGCTGGAAAACCAGTATCGCGTCGGCCTGCTGCGCATGGAACGCGCCGTCAAGGAGCGCATGTCGAGCGTCGACGTGTCGACGGTGATGCCGAACGACCTCATCAACGCGAAGCCCGCCGTGGCCGCGGTGCGCGAGTTCTTCGGTTCCTCGCAGCTTTCGCAGTTCATGGACCAGACCAACCCGCTGTCGGAAGTCACCCACAAGCGCCGCGTGTCGGCGCTTGGGCCGGGCGGTCTGACCCGCGAGCGCGCCGGCTTCGAAGTCCGCGACGTTCACCCGACCCATTATGGCCGTATCTGCCCGATCGAAACGCCCGAAGGCCCGAACATCGGCCTGATCAACTCGCTGGCCACGTTCAGCCGGGTAAACAAATATGGCTTCATCGAAACGCCCTACCGCAAGGTGATCGACGGCAAGGTGACGAACGACGTCGTCTATCTGTCGGCGATGGAGGAGGCCAAGCACACCATCGCGCAGGCGAACGCCGAACTGAACCCCGACGGCACGCTGGCCGAAGACCTGATCTCGGCGCGTGAAGCGGGCGAGTTCCTGATGGCGCCCAAGGACCACATCACCCTGATGGACGTCAGCCCCAAGCAGCTGGTGTCGGTTGCGGCCTCGCTCATTCCGTTCCTGGAAAACGATGACGCCAACCGCGCGCTCATGGGATCGAACATGCAGCGTCAGGCCGTGCCGCTGGTCCGGGCCGAGGCGCCGTTCGTCGGCACCGGCATGGAAGGCACGGTTGCGCGGGACTCCGGTGCCGCGATTGCCGCTC
Source organism: Sphingobium sp. LMC3-1-1.1 (assembly GCF_040676285.1). Taxonomy (NCBI): domain Bacteria; kingdom Pseudomonadati; phylum Pseudomonadota; class Alphaproteobacteria; order Sphingomonadales; family Sphingobiaceae; genus Sphingobium; species Sphingobium sp. LMC3-1-1.1. Next base: position 49,214 of record NZ_JBEGHQ010000045.1, read on the forward strand.
GCCGTGCGGGCATCATCGACCAGGTCGACGCGACCCGTATCGTGATCCGCGCCACCGGCGACATCGAACCCGGCCAGTCGGGCGTGGACATCTACACGCTGCAGAAGTTCCAGCGCTCCAACCAGGACACCTGCATCAACCAGCGTCCGCTGGTGAAGGTGGGCGACCTGATCGAGGCCGGCGACGTCATCGCCGACGGTCCGTCGACCGAGTTTGGCGAGCTGGCGCTGGGCCGCAACACGCTGGTCGCGTTCATGCCCTGGAACGGCTACAACTATGAAGACTCCATCCTGATCTCCGAGCGGATCGTGAAGGACGACGTCTTCACCTCGATCCATATCGAGGAGTTCGAGGTCATGGCCCGCGACACCAAGCTGGGTCCGGAAGACATCACCCGCGACATCCCGAACGTCGGCGAGGAAGCGCTGCGCAACCTCGACGAGGCGGGCATCGTCTATATCGGCGCCGAGGTGGAGCCGGGCGATATCCTGGTCGGTAAGATCACCCCCAAGGGTGAATCGCCGATGACCCCGGAAGAAAAGCTGCTCCGCGCGATCTTCGGTGAAAAGGCGAGCGACGTGCGCGACACCTCGCTGCGCCTGCCGCCGGGCGTTGCTGGCACCGTCGTCGAAGTCCGCGTCTTCAACCGCCACGGTATCGACAAGGACGAGCGCGCCATGGCGATCGAGCGGGAGGAAATCGACCGCCTCGCCAAGGACCGCGAGGACGAACGCGCCATCCTCAACCGCGCGACCTTCAACCGCCTGCAGGAAATGCTGCTGGGCCAGACGGCCACCGCCGCACCCAAGGGCGTGCGCAAGGGCATCGAGATCGACGAGGCCCTGCTGGGCGAAGTCGAGCGTCATGAATGGTGGAAGTTCGCGGTCGCTGACGATACCCGCCAGGCCGGCATCGAAGCCGTCAAGGCGCAGTATGACGAAGCGGTGAAGCTGATCGTCGAGAAGTTCGAGGATCGCGTCGACAAGCTGCAGCGTGGCGACGAACTGCCCCCGGGCGTCCTGAAGATGGTCAAGGTCTTCGTCGCGGTGAAGCGCAAGCTGCAGCCGGGCGACAAGATGGCCGGCCGTCACGGCAACAAGGGCGTCATCTCGCGCATCCTGCCGATCGAGGACATGCCGTTCCTGGAGGACGGCACCCATGTCGACATCGTGCTCAATCCGCTGGGCGTGCCGTCGCGCATGAACGTGGGGCAGATCTTCGAGACGCATCTCGGCTGGGCTGCCCGCGGCCTTGGCCAGCAGCTCAAGCATGCGCTGGAGGACTGGCGTGAAGCCAATCCGAACGCGCAGGGCGGCGAGATGCCGGATGCGGTCAAGACCCGTCTGCTTGAGACCTATGGTCCGCAATATGCCGACCAGATCGAAGGCCGCACGGCCGAGCAGATCGTCGATCTTGCCGAACATCTTGCCCGCGGCGTGCCGATGGCGACCCCGGTGTTCGACGGCGCCCGCGAAGCGGACGTGTCGGCGATGCTGGAGCTGGCCGGCCTGCACTCGTCGGGTCAGTCGGACCTGTTCGACGGGCGCACGGGCGACAAGTTCGACCGCAAGGTCACTGTCGGCATCATCTACATGCTGAAGCTGCACCACCTGGTCGACGACAAGATCCACGCACGCTCCATCGGCCCCTACAGCCTCGTCACCCAGCAGCCGCTGGGCGGTAAGGCGCAGTTCGGCGGCCAGCGCTTCGGTGAAATGGAGGTGTGGGCGCTCCAGGCCTATGGTGCCGCCTACACGCTGCAGGAAATGCTGACGGTGAAGTCGGACGACGTGGTCGGCCGTACGAAGGTCTACGAGGCGATCGTCAAGGGCGACGACACGTTCGAGGCCGGCATCCCCGAAAGCTTCAACGTGCTGGTCAAGGAAATGCGCTCGCTGGGCCTCAACGTCGAACTCGCCGCGATGGACGAGGTCGAGGAAGACGGCGACGGCTTCGCGCAGGCGGCGGAATAAGGGTGCCAGGCGCCGTCTCCCGAAGACAGTGCCCTCCCCTGTCCTCGCCACAGAATTTTACCCTCTAGAGGGACTTGAGATATGAACGAACTGACGAACTTCGCCAATCCGATCCAGAAGCCGGAAACCTTCGACCAGATCCAGATCGGCCTCGCCTCCCCGGAGCGCATCCGCAGCTGGTCCTTCGGCGAGATCAAGAAGCCGGAAACCATCAACTATCGTACGTTCAAGCCCGAACGTGACGGCCTGTTCTGCGCCCGCATCTTCGGTCCGATCAAGGACTATGAGTGCCTGTGCGGCAAGTACAAGCGCATGAAGTACAAGGGCATCGTGTGCGAAAAGTGCGGTGTCGAGGTCACGGTGTCGAAGGTCCGCCGCGAGCGGATGGGCCATATCGAACTGGCCGCGCCGGTCGCGCACATCTGGTTCCTGAAGTCGCTGCCCTCGCGCATCGGCCTGCTGCTCGACATGCAGTTGAAGCAGCTTGAGCGCGTCCTCTATTTCGAATCCTACATCGTCACCGAGCCGGGCCTGACCCCGCTGGAGAAGTTCCAGCTCCTGACCGAAGACGAGCTGCTCGACGCGCAGGACGAATATGGCGAGGACGCCTTCTCCGCCGGCATCGGCGCGGAAGCGGTCAAGCAGATGCTGATGGACCTCGACCTTGAGGGCGAGAAGCAGGCACTGCTGGACGAGCTGGCCGTCACCAAGTCGGAACTGAAGCCCAAGAAGATCATCAAGCGCCTGAAGGTGGTTGAGAGCTTCCTGGAATCGGGCAACCGTCCCGAATGGATGATCCTGGACGTCGTGCCGGTCATCCCGCCGGAACTGCGCCCGCTGGTGCCGCTGGACGGCGGCCGTTTCGCGACGTCGGACTTGAACGACCTCTACCGTCGCGTCATCAACCGCAACAACCGCCTGAAGCGCCTGATGGAACTGCGTGCGCCGGACATCATCGTCCGCAACGAAAAGCGCATGTTGCAGGAGGCCGTCGACGCCCTGTTCGACAATGGCCGTCGCGGCCGCGTCATCACCGGCGCGAACAAGCGTCCGCTGAAGTCGCTGTCCGACATGCTCAAGGGCAAGCAGGGCCGCTTCCGTCAGAACCTGCTCGGCAAGCGCGTCGACTATTCGGGCCGTTCGGTCATCGTGACCGGTCCGGAACTCAAGCTGCATCAGTGCGGCCTGCCGAAGAAGATGGCGCTCGAACTGTTCAAGCCCTTCATCTACGCCCGCCTCGACGCCAAGGGTCTGTCCATGACCCTGAAGCAGGCCAAGAAGTGGGTCGAGAAGGAGCGCAAGGAAGTCTGGGACATCCTGGACGAGGTGATCCGCGAGCACCCGGTGATGCTGAACCGCGCGCCGACGCTCCACCGCCTCGGCATCCAGGCGTTCGAACCCGTGCTGATCGAGGGCAAGGCGATCCAGCTTCACCCGCTCGTCTGCTCGGCCTTCAACGCCGACTTCGACGGTGACCAGATGGCCGTCCACGTGCCGCTGAGCCTTGAGGCGCAGCTGGAAGCGCGCGTGCTGATGATGTCGACCAACAACATCCTCAGCCCCGCCAACGGCAAGCCGATCATCGTGCCGTCGCAGGACATGGTCCTGGGTATCTATTACCTGTCCATGGAGCGCGAAGGCGAGCCGGGCGAAGGTATGCTGCTGGCCGACATGCAGGAGGTCCACCAGGCCCTCTATGCCAAGGCGGTCACCCTGCACTCGAAGATCATCAGCCGCGTCCCGCAGACCGACGAAGCCGGCAACCAGTATATGAAGCGGTTCGAAACGACGCCGGGCCGCATGCTGCTGGGCGAATGCCTGCCCAAGAGCCACAAGGTGCCCTTCGACGTGGTCAACCGCCTTCTCACCAAGAAGGAAATCGGTGACGTCATCGACCAGGTCTATCGTCACACTGGCCAGAAGGACACGGTGCTGTTCGCCGACGCCATCATGGCGCTGGGCTTCCGACACGCGTTCCAGGCCGGCATCAGCTTCGGCAAGGACGACATGGTGATCCCGGATTCGAAGACTGCAATGGTTGACGAAACCAAGGCGCTGGTGGCCGATTATGAGCAGCAATATCAGGACGGCCTGATCACCCAGCAGGAAAAGTACAACAAGGTGATCGACGCCTGGAGCCGTTGCGGCGACCAGGTTGCGAACGCCATGATGGACGAGATCCGCGCCCAGCCCAAGGATCCGCAAACCGGCCGCATGGCACCGATCAACTCCATCTACATGATGGCGCATTCGGGTGCCCGTGGTTCGCAGGCGCAGATGAAGCAGCTTGCCGGCATGCGCGGCCTGATGGCCAAGCCGTCGGGCGAGATCATCGAAACGCCGATCATCTCGAACTTCAAGGAAGGCCTGACCGTCCTTGAATATTTCAACTCGACCCACGGCGCCCGCAAGGGTCTGGCCGACACCGCGCTCAAGACGGCGAACTCGGGTTATCTGACCCGCCGTCTGGTCGACGTGTCGCAGGACTGCACGATCGTCGAGGAAGATTGCGGCACCGAAAAGGCGCTGGAGATGAAGGCCATCGTTCAGGGTGGTTCGGTCATCGCCTCGCTCGGCGAGCGTATCCTGGGCCGCACCACGGCGCAGGACATTGTCGACACCAAAGATGGCAGCATCGTCATCCCCATCGGCACCCTGCTCGACGAAGCGATGATCACCCAGATCGAAGCGATCGGCACGCAGGCCGTGAAGATCCGCAGCCCGCTGATCTGCGAAAGCCGGATGGGCGTGTGCGGCAAGTGCTACGGCCGTGACCTCGCCCGTGGTACGCCGGTCAATATCGGTGAAGCGGTCGGCGTCATCGCGGCGCAGTCCATCGGTGAACCGGGCACGCAGCTGACCATGCGTACCTTCCACATCGGCGGCGCGGCGAACTTCAATGAAACGTCGAACCTTGAATCGATGGCCGACGGTACGATCGAACTGCGGGACATGCCGACCATCACCGACAAGAATGGCCGTCGCCTGTCGCTTGCCCGCAACGGCGAGATCGCGATCATCGACTCCGAAGGCCGCGAGCGCGAAACGCACCGCCTGCCTTACGGCGCCACCATCCTGTTTGCGGATGGCGATACCGTGAAGAAGGGCGAACGCTTTGCCGAGTGGGATCCGTTCACCATGCCGGTGATCACGGAAAAGCCGGGCATCGTTAAGTATGTCGACCTGATCGACAACAAGACGCTGACCGAGCAGACCGACGAAGCGACCGGCATTGCCCAGCGCGTCGTCATCGAGCATCGTGGTTCCGCCCGCACCAAGGAGGATCTGCGTCCCCGCCTCACCCTGCTCGACGATCAGTCGGGCGAAGCCGCGCGCTACATGCTCGCGGTCGGCGCAACCCTGTCGGTCGATGACGGCGCTCAGGTGCAGGCCGGTGACGTGCTGGCGCGTGTCTCTCGCGAAGCTGCGAAGACCCGCGACATCACCGGTGGTCTGCCGCGCGTCGCCGAACTGTTCGAAGCCCGCAAGCCCAAGGACAATGCGATCATTGCCAAGGTGTCGGGCCGCGTTCAGTTCCTCAAGGATTACAAGGCGAAGCGCAAGATCGCCATCAATCCCGAGGATGGCGGCGAGCCGGTCGAATATCTGATCCCCAAGAGCAAGGTGATCGACGTTCAGGAAGGCGACTTCGTGAAGCGCGGCGACAATCTGATCGGCGGTTCGCCCGATCCGCACGACATTCTGGAAGTTCTCGGCATCGAGCCGCTGGCCGAATATCTGGTCGCGGAAATCCAGGAAGTCTATCGCTTGCAGGGCGTGAAGATCAACGACAAGCACATCGAAACGATCGTTCGTCAGATGCTGCAGAAGGTCGAGATCATCGAGTCCGGCGACACCACGCTGCTGGTGGGCGAGCAGATCGACCGCGAGGAAATGGACGAGATCAACGCCAAGCTCCAGCCGGGCTTCGCGCCCGCCGCTGGCAAGCCGGTGCTGCTCGGCATCACCAAGGCCTCGCTCCAGACGCGTTCGTTCATCTCGGCGGCTTCCTTCCAGGAAACCACCCGCGTCCTCACGGAAGCGGCGGTCCAGGGCAAGAAGGACACGCTGGTGGGCCTCAAGGAAAACGTCATCGTCGGCCGCCTCATCCCGGCGGGTACGGGCGCTGGCATGAACCGCATGCGCGTCGCCGCATCGTCGCGCGACGCGGCAATGCGCGCCGCGCTGCGGGCTTCCAGCCAGGTCGACCTGATCGCACCGAAGACGGCCGCCGAAGAGCATGCCGCCGAACTGCGCCAGGGCCCGGAAGCCGCCATCGGCGACGATCCGCTGGCTGTCGTCCAGGGTGAGGATTTCACCACCGAGGACATGGAATAAGCGCGTTGAAATAGGGGCCCGCTTCCTGGTTCAGGTAGCGGGCCCCGTCCTTCCTAACCCGTCAGGGATTGATGAAGAGCCCGCCGGAAGCGACAGCCTGTCCGGCGGGTTTTCTTTTGCACATGCCGCATTGCAGGCTGTGCAATTGTCCGGGATGCCGGTCGCAAATCCTCTTGACCAATCCAGAATCGCCGCCTATTTGCGCCTCTCCGGTGAGCCGATGGCTCATCCTGATGCCCGATCCTCTAATGGTAAGAGAGCGGACTCTGACTCCGTCAATCAAGGTTCGAATCCTTGTCGGGCATCCAGACTTTCCTCCAAATCCTCGACTGACCGCAAAAGGTGCCCGGCTTTGGCCTCAAAGGACGCCCGAGCCGGTCAATGCCTTTTCAGGAACCGGCATTCCCTGGCCAGGCGGCGTCCCACGTCCCATGAGGATCTGTAGACCGCCATGCCCTTGCGGACCTGTTCGCAGGACATGTTGAGTCCTCCGGCATAGACGATGGCGATCGTGCGCCCATAGGCGTCGCGCGCGACAGGGACGATGGTGATGGGATCGCGCAATGCGCGCTTCAGGCTTTCCCTGCTTTGCCGGGAATTATCCTGCGGGCACGCTTTCCGCTTGCGACATCGGTTGATGATGTCGGGAGCCTCAATGGCAAGGAGCCTGATCGGTTCGCCGTTGACGCGCAGCGTGCCGCCATCCACCACCGTCAGGGCTGAGGCAAAGAACAGAGCAGCAATCATCGGCCAAACCACGCGCCGTCAGCGGCAATGCCCGGCTTACCGCTCATGCTCTCCCCGCTGCGGCTGCCAATAACAGGGCGATCCTGCTTCTGAAATCATCCGCCCGCCACATTTCGGTCAACAATCCCAAGCCCGAACCATCTCCCTGCTTATACTCGATATTCCATTCTATTTTATCATTTTAAATGAATATGTTCCGTTCCGATACAGAATATCGGAATTTCCGGTCGCGGACCATTCATGGTGGTACGGAATTTGCGCCAGGGAGCGGCATCGACGGCAGGCATTTAGCCCACAGCGAATCTGGATTCCAGGTGCACGGAGGAAACTGGAAGAGCGAAGAAGCATGTCTGCGGGCCGGCCGAACCACGCCACACCCAACCGCTCTTCCAGTCCGCGTCTTGCCACGCCATCCGGGGGAAAGGGCGGCGTTCAGCGCGACGCAATCAGGACGGGTCGGTCGCCGCCCGCCTGCGCCATCATCCGGGCGTGGTGATCGGTGCGGAGCCGGTTCAACATATCATCGCGTTGCCACATATCGTTGGCGACGATGATCCATGCTTCAAACCGCGAATTCCCTGCAATCTGCGGCGGCAAGGGCGTCAGCCGCCCCATCGCCCTGACGGCGCGCAGCGACAGGCGATCGACGGCCCGCGACGACGAAGGCTGCGCAAGCGAGACGGCTTGCGGCCGCCCCAGTTCATCCAGGCGGAACTCGACCCGGGCATAGCCAGTCGCGGAACGATCGAAACTCTGATCGGCGGCGCGGCGAATGCTGCCGGTCAGGCGGTTTGCGGTTCGGTCCTGCCATTTTTCATAGCTCATCTCCTTTTCCGGGGACGCAATGACGGTAAGTTGATCGCCCGGCTGCCTGGCACTCACCCCTGTCGACAGCAGCAAGGACGAGCAAAGGACCAAATATCTGGCACGCATAGGGGCCTCCTCTGCTGGTATAATGCTATGTTGGATTGCGACTGCGGTCGTATCTGATGACCGAAAGATGCGTGAAGCTATATATTACAAAATACGCAATTTGTGTAATGAAGATAAATCTTCATTCTCATCAGCATAGGAAATATTTCAACATTGGCCTTCATCAGGCCCGTCTGGAGATCGCTCCCGGCGCTGGCGGGGATTTCCGTCAACCCCCTGTCATTTATCGGTTTTGACGTGAGGGAAGAAGCGTTGGGCCAGCGACTCGACTCCTCCCGCGCCGCAGCGGCTCAGCCTTTTCAGGAGACAGAGCAGCTTCCAACGCCGCCGCAGCCGCCGGCACGGCCGTCCTGTTGGAAAAAATCAGCATGGCGGGCCCCTGTGCAGGCAGGAACATGCACATCAGTCGGAGGCGATGCTCATCCCCACCGCTTCCGCGACCTTGATGCCGTCAATGGCCGCTGAAAGGATGCCGCCCGCATAGCCTGCCCCCTCTCCGGCGGGATAAAGACCCGCCACGTTGAGGCTCTGAAAATCCTTGCCCCGCGTGATGCGGATGGGGGAGGAAGTGCGCGTCTCGACCCCGGTCATCACCGCATCGGGATGGTCGTAGCGCGCAATCTGTCGGCCGAAGGCGGGAATTGCCTCACGAAATGCCTCCAGCGCGAATTCGGGCAGGCAGCGCGACAGGTCGGTCATGGTGACTCCCGGCTTGTAGGAGGGGATGACCTCCCCCAATCCGGTAGAGGCGCGGCCCGCCAGGAAATCCCCCACGGTCTGTCCCGGCGCATGATAGCTTTCGCCGCCCGCGACAAAGGCCATGCTTTCCCAATGGCGCTGCAATTCTATCCCGGCCAGCGGCCCGCCCGGATAATCCCGTTCCGGGTCGATGCCGACGACCAGTCCCGAATTGGCGTTGAACTCCGCGCGGGAATATTGGCTCATGCCGTTGGTGACGACGCGCCCCTCCTCGGAAGTCGCCGCCACCACGCGCCCCCCGGGGCACATGCAGAAGCTGTATACCGTCCGCCCATTGGCGCAATGATGGGCCAGGCTGTAGGCGGCGGCGCCCAGCACCGGATGCCCAGCGCAATTGCCGTAGCGCGCCCGGTCGATCCAGCTTTGCGGATGCTCGATCCGCACGCCGATGGAAAAGGGCTTCGCCTCGATATGCACGCCCCGGCGATGGAGCATTTCGAAGGTCGGGCGCGCGCTGTGGCCGACCGCCAGAACGACATGGTCCGCCTCGATGAAGCTGCCGTCCGCCAGATGCAGCCCACGCAGCTTCTGCGTGCCGTCCGCCTGCCGCTCCAGTTCCAGTTCGTCGACCCGGTGCTGCCAGCGATATTCACCGCCCAGCCCCTCGATCTGCCGCCGCATCGATTCCACCATCGAAACCAGGCGGAAGGTGCCGATATGCGGGTGCGCTTCGGTCAAAATATCGTCCGGCGCGCCCGCCGCAACGAATTCCTCCAGCACCTTGCGGCCCAGAAAGCGCGGGTCTTTCACCCGGCAATAGAGCTTCCCGTCGGAAAAAGTCCCCGCGCCGCCCTCCCCGAACTGCACATTGCTGTCGGGATTGAGTTCGGCCCGGCGCCACAGGCCCCAGGTATCCTTGGTACGTTCCCGCACCACCTTGCCCCGATCGAGGATGATCGGCCGAAATCCCATTTGCGCCAGGATGAGGCCCGCGAACAGCCCGCACGGTCCCGCGCCGATCACGACGGGGCGCTTGCCCGACCAGCCGGGCGCCGCGCTGGCCACGAATTTATAATCCGTGTCCGGACGCGGGCGAATGTCTTGATCCTTCGCGAAACGCGCCAGCACGCCCGCCTCGTCGACCAGTTCGACGTCGACGGTGTAGACGAGCTGGATCGCATTCTTGCGCCGCGCATCATTGCCCCGGCGCACCACGACATGGCGCAGCAATTGCTGAGGCTCAAGCCCGAGCCGCTCGCAAATGGCTGCGGCCATCGCCTCGTCGGGATGGTCCAGGGGCAGTTTCAATCCGGAAAGGCGCAACATCCGCCCGCCCCTAAACCTATTACCGAGTCGGCTCCAGTGCTGTTAGAAACGGGCCCTTATTCCACCATAAAAGGCGCGCCTTTCGATCGGATAGAAGATCGCCCGGCTGGCGGGCGCGAGCTTCGAATAATCGACCACGGCACTGATATCCCCCACGGCCCGCTCGGCCGTCAGGTTGCGCGCATCGACAAACAGGGTCAGCCCCTTCTTCACCTCCGCCTGCGCACCCAGGTTCAGCGTCGCATAATCCCCGACCCGCTTGCTATTGGCATAATCGGCCCAGGCTCCCTGTGGCAGCCATTCGACGGCGGGCGAAATGCTCAGCCGCTCCGTCCCCAGCTTCAGTTCCGCGCGATAGAAATGGCGCGGCACCACGGGCAGGCGGTTGTTCCCGAACTGCACATCGCCCCGGAAGCGGAAATCGCTATATTGATAGACCTGCCGCAGGCTCGCCCATGGGGTGAGCGTCAGGTCCAGTCCCGCCTCTATCCCCTGATGCTGCGTGCGGTCCGCGTTGAAGGTCGCCGCCGGATATAACCCCGCCACGACATTATATTGCAGCAGTTCCCCTCTCAGCCTGGCGCGGTAAAAGCTGACATCCCAATGCGCGATGCCCAGCGTCCCGCGCGTGCCGACCTCAGCCGTCCACGCCTTCTGCGGGGCCAGCGGCGTGAAGCCCGGCGCCCCGCCCGCAGGCGCCTGCCCCAGTTCGATGAAGCCCGGCAACTCCACCGACCGGCCATAATTGGCGTAGAATTGCACAGCCTGCGCTGGTTCGAACAGCAGCCCGAATTTCGGCGCGAAGGCGTCGAAGGACGCATCCCCGCTCCGCACCGGAGCGAAGCGGTTGTCGAGCCGCCGTTCGCCATGGGTATAGATGCCGCCCGCGATCAGCCACAGCCGGGCGACTGGCGCGATCCGCGCCTCGCCATAGCTGTTGATCGTCTGCGCCCGCGCCTTCTGATAGGATGTCGGCGCGCCCGCCCTGCCGTTCACATTGACGAACTGCCGGAACCGGCCCTGCCCGAAGCGTGCCTGCGCACCCAATGTCAGCTCGACCGGCATCCCGCCCAGATCGCCCGCCAGATCAAGGCTGGCGAAGACACCGCGATCCTCCGACTTCTGGTCCACCACCTGATAGATCGGATGGTCCAGCGCCTTCGCATTATAATAGGCGCCGAACGCCAGCTCGCCGCCGTCCAGCGCCACAGTCGTGCGGTTCTGCAAACGGATCGAATCGATATTGCGCGCCTGATCCCCGGCGAAATTGCCCTTCGCCGGATGGTTCAGCGCGTCGCTTTCGTTGAGCGCACCCGCCAGCTTCTGCCGGATTGCCTGTGCACTGGCGTAGAAGCGCGTCTCCACGCGGTCAGTCAGCTTGAGCCCGACATTGCCGTTGAAGCGCAGCGCCCGGCGCCGTCCATGATCGCGGTCGCCGTCCGATCGGTCCCCCGTCACGGCGGCCCAGGCATCGCCCCGCTCATCGGCATAGCCATAGGCGGCCTTCGCCCGCAGCGTGTCGAACGAGCCGCCATCCAGCCGGACTTCCGCCCCCGGCGCCGTGCGCCCGGTCGGCGTCACGGCATTGATGGCGCCGCCCAGCGTCGATCCTCCCAGACGCAGCGCATTGCCGCCGCGATAGACCTCCAGATGCTGGAAGACCTGCGGGTCGAATTCCTGGAAATCGCCATTGTCATCGGCCATGTTGATCGGAATGCCGTCCTGCAACAGCGTCAGGCCCCGCATATGATAGCCACGGGACAGGCCGGACCCCCGAATGGAAATGCGCACCTCCTGCCCGAAGCGCGGCTGGGTATAGACGCCGGGCGAGAAGCTCAGCGCGTCGCGCAGGGAGACGGCGAGCTTGTCCTCGAAATCTTCCGCCGGGACGACGTCCACGCCGCCGGGCGTGCGGACGACCTTCGCCGCGGCTTCCGCGACGACGGGGCTGGCGGTGACGATGATCCGGCTCTGCTCGGCCTCTTCGGCCAAGGCAGGAGCGGACAGGGAACAGGCGAGCGCGCACAGCGAAACGCCGCGCGAAACGGAAAAGACTGACATGAAGAAACCCTTGTTGAAAATCCCGGAAAATGACGGATTTTCAATAGGCGGGCGGCCCCGAGGACGGCGGTGGAGGCGCAGCCAGCCGGGCGATAAGCCCGGTCTTGAGCGCAAAGGCGATCGCCCCGAAACCCAATTGCCAGGCAGGCAGCGGCAGATCGGCGAGGACCAGCGGCGGGACCAGCGGCTGCACCGATGCGGCGAAGGGGCAATGCTGCTGGCCCGGTGCGCCGTCATCCGGACGATGCTTGCCCGACGTGTCGTTCCGGTCGAATCTGGCCCGTTCGACCACGACATTGACCGCGCCCTGCCCGGTGCAAAGCGTCACCACCACGCCGCTTTCGGTCCGCATCGGCATGAAACCGGACGGCGCCACAAGCTGAATCGCCAGCACGAGCAGAGCCAGCGCCGCCAACAGGCGCCTTGCCCCTTCCGATCGTCTGACTGCCCCCATCACGGCACAAGCCCCTAGCGGCAGCGGCTGGCCCTGTCACTAGGACAAAAGAGCCAAGCGCCCAGGCAGGGACGATCGGTTTTGATCACCCGGATATCGCTCTCACCTTGACGTAAACGTAAAGCAACGCTACACCAGCCGCCATGGACAAACGCACCACTATCGCCGGTATCGAGCTTCCCGATCACAGCGATCGGCAAAGCTACACCATCTCGGACCTGTCGGATGAATTCGGCGTCACCGCCCGTGCCCTGCGTTTCTACGAGGATGAAGGGCTGATCGCGCCGGAACGACACGGCCTTGCCCGCATCTATTCGCGACGCGACCGTGCCCGCCTGGCCTGGATTCTGCGCGGCAAGCGGGTCGGCTTCAGCCTGTCCGACATTCGCGAGATGATCGACCTTTATGATGCGGATGAGGAACATGAGGAACAGCGCCGCGTCACCATCGCCAAGTGCGAGGCGCGCATCGCCCTGCTGACCAGGCAAAAAGACGACATCGACGCTGCGATAGCGGAACTGTCCCAGTTCGTATCCGTCCTTCACAAATAATCCGCTCACCAGAACAGAATCGTCCGGAGAAGATCCATGCCCAGCTACGCCGCCCCCATTCGCGACACCCGCTTCGTGCTCGACCACATTGTGGGGCTGGACCGCTACACCAACCTGCCCGGCTTCGAAAATGCGACTGGCGATCTGGTCGATGCGATCCTGACCGAAGGCGGCAAGATCGCCGCCGAAGTTCTTTTCCCGCTGAACGCAGTGGGCGACAAGGAGGGCTGCACCCGCCACCCGGACGGCAGCGTCAGCACCCCGACCGGCTTCAAGGCAGCCTTTGAAGCCTATGTGGGCGGCGGCTGGACCACGCTGAATGCGCCGGTCGAATATGGCGGCCAGGGGTTGCCCCATGTCGTGGCGACGGCGGTGAGCGAATATATATTGTCCGCCAACCACAGTTTCGAAATGTACCATGGCCTGACCAGCGGCGCCGTGGCCGCCTTGCTCGCCAAGGGCAGCGATGAACTGAAGCAGAAATATGTCCCCAACATGGTGTCGGGCCAGTGGACCGGCACGATGAACCTGACCGAACCGCATGCGGGCACCGACCTCGGCCTCATCAAGACCAAGGCCGTTCCCAATGCCGACGGCAGCTACGCCATCAGCGGCACCAAGATCTTCATTTCCGCGGGCGAGCACGACCTGGCGGAAAACATCATCCACCTCGTCCTGGCGAAGACCCCGGGCGCGCCCGACAGCAGCAAGGGCATATCGCTGTTCGTCGTGCCCAAGTTCCTGGTGAACGAGGATGGAACCCTGGGCGATCGCAATGCCGTCTCCTGCGGGTCGCTGGAACACAAGATGGGCATTCACGGCAACGCCACCTGCGTCATGAACTATGACGGTGCGACCGGATGGCTGGTGGGGGAGGAGAACAAGGGTCTCGCCGCCATGTTCATCATGATGAACGCCGCGCGGCTGGGCGTCGGCCTGCAGGGCCTGGGCCAGGCGGAGATCGCCTATCAGAACGCTGCCGCCTACGCCCATGACCGCCGCCAGGGCCGCGCCCTGACCGGGCCCAAGGACATGCAGGAAAAGGCCGACACGCTGTTCGTCCACCCCGATGTCCGCCGCATGCTGATGGAAGGCAAGGCGCTGACCGAAGGGTTGCGCGCCCTGATGCTGTGGGGCGCGCTTCAGGTCGACCTGTCGCATCAGGCCGCCACGGAGGAGGAGCGCCAGGCCGCCGACGACCTGGTGCAACTGCTGACCCCGGTGATCAAGGGCTATGGCACGGACAAGGGCTTCGACGTCACCGTCGTGGCGCAGCAGGTATTCGGCGGCCATGGCTACATCTGGGAAAATGGCGTCGAACAATATGTCCGCGACGCCCGCATCGCCCAGATCTACGAGGGCACCAACGGCGTGCAGGCGATGGACCTTGTCGGGCGCAAACTGCCCATGAACGGCGGTCGCGCGCTTCAGGCCTTCCTCAAGATCGTCGCGGACGAAGTGGCGCAGGCCAAGGGCGATGAAAAGCTCGCCCCCATTGCCGAAGCTCTGGAGAAGGCGAGCGGACAGCTTGGCGCGGCGACCATGTGGTTGATGCAGAACGCGATGAAGAACCCGGACAATGCCGGGGCTGGCGCGGTGCATTACATGCACATCGTGGGCATCGTCGCGACGGGCCTTATGTGGCTGCGCATGGCCAGGGCCGCGACGGCCCTGCTGGCGGCTGGCGAAGGCGACGCCAAGTTCATGGAGGCCAAGCTGGTGACCGCCCGTTTCTTCGCGGAACGCATCATGCCGGACGCCGGCGCGCTCCGCCGGAAGATCGAGGGTGGCGCCGACAGCCTGATGGCGCTTGATCCGGAAATGTTCCTGGCTGCCTGATCTTTACGCCAGGCAAGGTTCGGGCCGCTGTGCAGATCGATTTCAGGAGAAGAGGGCAAGCTCCTGAAGGCGATCTGCTGCGTTATCCCATTGCGCGCGACACTGCATAAGCCCATCAACAGGCGGATGATGCAGCGAGCCGCTTCGTGAACGGGCCTCCTACGGCGAACCGAACGCTCGGTCTTCCCGCCTGTATTGCGCTGGTGATGGGCAATATGATCGGATCGGGCGTGTTCCTGCTCCCGGCTGCACTCGCACCGTTCGGCTGGGATGCCGTGGCGGGGTGGATATTCACCATCGCCGGATCGCTGCTTCTCGCCTATGTCGTCGCGCGGCTCACCGTGCTGATGCCCGATGTCGGCGGCACGGCTCAGTTCATCACCCGTGCCTACGGCCCCCCCGCCGGATTTGCGATCGGGTGGATTTACTGGATTTCGGTGATCTTCACCAATGTCACCATAGCCGTTGCCGCAGCCGCCAATCTCAGCAGCATCCTGCCGGCGCTGAACCGGCCCGGCATGGGGGCGCTTACCTCCATCGGCTTCCTCTGGGCGACGACCGGCATCAATCTGATCGGCGCGCGGGCGGCAGGTGCCACCCAACTCGCCACCACCGCGATCAAGCTGATCCCGATCGCAGTCGTGCTGGTCCTGCTCGCAGTCACGCTGGGCGATGGGCGGGCGGAGATAGCGCCATTCCCGGCGCAAGGCTTCACCAGCGCCGGCATCACCGCCTCGGCTGCGCTCACGCTCTGGGCGCTGCTGGGCTTCGAATCCGCGAGTGTCGCGGCCGACAAGGTACGCGACCCCGCCAGGACCATTCCACGGGCCACGATGCTCGGCACAGCGATCACCGGGCTCATCTACCTGCTGGTCTGCTCCGGCATCGCCCTCACCCTGCCTGCGGCCGAAAGCCGGTCCGGCTCTCCCTTTGCAGCCTATGTCGCGCATTACTGGTCAGCGGGGCCAGCGGGATTCATCGCTGTCTTCGCCACGATCAGTTGCCTGGGCGCACTCAATGGCTGGACATTGTTGCAGGGCGAAGTGCCGCTGGCCATGGCGCGAGGCGGCGAATTGCCGCGATGGCTTGCAGGAACGAACGGTTCGGGCACGCCGGTCCACGCGCTGCTGCTGTCCTGCGCGGTCGGGACGCTGATGCTGATCGCCAACAGTTTGCAGGGGCTGGTCGCGCTGTTCACGGCGATGGCGCTGCTGTCGACTTCGGCCACGCTCTGGCTCTATGTCGGGTGCGCGCTGGCGGCGCTCAGGTTCCGGCTCGTGGTGCCGGCGGCGTTGCTGGGCCTTGCCTATGCGCTCTGGACATTATGGGGCGCGGGACCGGTGCCGAGCGGCGCCAGCTTCCTGTTGATGGCGGCGGGATTTCCCTTTTACGCCTGGGCGCGGCGTGAGGGGCGGAAACGCGCCTGAATCAAGCGCGCATGCTGCCGCCCTTGCAGCGACCCGCCTCCCTGAAGGACGGGGAAGAACTCAGTCCCCCCACAATTCCTTGAGCTTGCTGAAGAAGCCTGTCGACTGCGGGCATTCCTCGCCCGTTTCCGTCTCGCGGAACGCCTCCAGCAATTCACGCTGCTTCGCCGTCAGCTTGGTCGGCGTTTCGACATCGACCTGGATCACCAGATCGCCCTGCCCACGCCCGTTCAACACCGGCATGCCCGCGCCGCGCTGGCGGATCTGCTTGCCCGACTGGATGCCGCTGGGGATCTTGATCTCATGCCGCTGGCCGTCAAGGCCCGGCACTTCGATCACGCCTCCCAGCGAGGCCGTGGTGAAGCTGACCGGCGCGCGGGCGAACAGCGTCGTCCCGTCCCGTTCGAAGATCGCATGCCGCTTCACATGCAGGAAGATGTAGAGATCGCCGGACGGCGCGCCCCGCGCTCCGGCCTCGCCTTCGCCTGACAGGCGGATGCGGGTGCCTTCATCGACGCCCGCCGGAATGTTTACCGACAGCGTCTTGGGCCGGTCCACCCGCCCCTCTCCCCGGCAACTCCGGCAGGGACTTTCGATGACCTGCCCCGCGCCATGGCAGGACGGGCAGGTCCGCTCGACCACGAAGAAGCCCTGTTGCGCCCGCACCTGGCCATGACCATGGCAGGTGCCGCAACTCTTGACGCCGGTGCCCGGCTGCGCGCCGGAACCTTCGCAGCTTTCGCACGCGGCGGAAACCTCGATCTCGATCTCGGTCTTCTTGCCGTGATAGGCATCGTCCAGCGTGATTTCCATGTCATAGCGCAGGTCCGCCCCGCGCCGCTGGGCCTGCCGCCCGCCACCAAAGCCGCCGGCGGCCTGGCCGAAAATCGTCTCGAAAATATCGCCCAGGTCGGAAAAGCCGCCGCCGCCGCCGCGCCCGCCACCGAAACCGCCGCCGCCATTCTGGAACGCGGCATGGCCAAAGCGGTCATAGGCGGCGCGCTTCTGCGGATCCTTCAAACATTCATAGGCTTCGGAAACAGCCTTGAACTTCGCCTCGCTGTCGGTGCAGCCCCCGGTCTTGTCCGGGTGATATTTCATCGCGAGCTTGCGATAGGCGCTCTTGATCGTGGCCGAGTCGGCCGTGCGCTCGACCTCGAGCAGTTCGTAATAATCAACTTCGGTCGTCATATCGCCCCCGACGGCATGTCACCGTCACCCCCGCAAAAACGGGAGTCCATCTTCCAACCTATACGCTCGGGGCGATGTTTGGGAGATGAATTCCCGCTGGCGCGGGAATGACGGCGAGCGTCCATCAGCTTACGCCTTGTTATCGTCCACTTCGGAGAATTCAGCGTCGACGACATCGTCATCCGCCTTCGGCGCGTCCGCGCCCGGAGCAGCCGCAGCCGCCTGCTCCTTCTCGTAAATGGCCTGGCCCAGCTTCATCGCGACCTGCGCCAGTTCCTGCGCCTTCGCCTTCATTGCTTCAGCGTCGCCGCCCTCGACCGCCGATTTGGTCGCGGCGATCGCGGTCTCGATTTCCGACTTCAGGCCGGCATCCACCTTGTCGCCATGCTCGGAAAGCTGCTGCTCGGTGGTGTGGATCAGGCTCTCGGCATTGTTCTTCGCCTCGGCCGATTCGCGCTTCTTCTTGTCTTCCTCGGCAAAACGCTCGGCATCCTTGACCATCTGGTCGATGTCGGCGTCCGAAAGGCCACCCGAAGCCTGGATGCGGATCTGCTGTTCCTTGCCCGTGCCCTTGTCCTTGGCATGGACATTGACCAGACCGTTGGCGTCGATGTCGAACGTCACCTCGATCTGCGGCACGCCGCGCGGTGCAGGGGGAATGCCGACCAGGTCGAACTGGCCGAGCAGCTTGTTGTCCGCCGCCATTTCGCGCTCGCCCTGGAACACGCGGATCGTCACCGCCTGCTGATTGTCATCGGCGGTCGAATAGACCTGCGACTTCTTGGCCGGGATAGTGGTGTTGCGGTCGATCATGCGGGTGAACACGCCACCCAGCGTTTCGATGCCCAGCGACAGCGGGGTCACGTCCAGCAACAGCACGTCCTTGACGTCGCCCTGCAACACGCCCGCCTGGATCGCCGCGCCCATGGCGACGACTTCGTCGGGGTTCACGCCGGTGTGCGGTTCCTTGCCGAAGAAGTCCTTCACGGCCTCGCGCACCTTGGGCATGCGGGTCATGCCGCCGACCAGCACCACTTCGCTGATCTCGCTCGCGGATACGCCGGCATCGGCCAGCGCCTTCTTGCAAGGCTCCATCGTCCGCTTGATGAGGTCGGCCACCAGCCGTTCCAGATCGGCGCGGGTGATGTTCTTGACGAGGTGCTTGGGACCATTCTGGTCAGCGGTGATGAAGGGCAGGTTGACTTCGGTCGACTGCGCAGAAGACAGCTCGATCTTCGCCTTTTCCGCCGCTTCCTTCAGGCGCTGCAAAGCCAGCTTGTCCTTGGTGAGGTCGATGCCCTCAGCCTTCTTGAAGTCCTCCGCCAGATATTCCACCAGCTTGGCGTCGAAATCCTCGCCGCCCAGGAAAGTGTCACCATTGGTTGACTTCACCTCGAACACGCCGTCGCCGATCTCCAGGATCGAGATGTCGAAGGTGCCGCCGCCAAGGTCATAGACCGCGATGGTCTTGCCGTCCTGCTTCTCCAGCCCATAGGCGAGCGCGGCCGCGGTCGGCTCGTTGATGATGCGGAGAACTTCCAGGCCCGCGATCTGGCCGGCGTCCTTGGTCGCCTGACGCTGGGCGTCGTTGAAATAGGCGGGAACGGTGATGACCGCCTGCGTGACCGTTTCGCCCAGATAGCTCTCGGCGGTTTCCTTCATCTTCTGCAGGGTGAAGGCGGAAATCTGCGAGGGCGAATAATCCTTGCCGCCGGCATTGACCCAGGCGTCGCCATTGGGACCCTTGGCGATGCTGTATGGCACCAGCTCCATGTCCTTCTTGGTCATCGGATCGTCGAAACGGCGGCCGATCAGGCGCTTCACCGCAAAGACCGTATTGTCGGGATTGGTGACGGCCTGACGCTTTGCGGGCTGGCCGATCAGTCGTTCGCCATCCTTGGTGAAGGCGACGATGGAGGGCGTCGTGCGCGCACCTTCCGCATTTTCGATAACCTTGGGCTTGCCGCCATCCATCACAGCAACGCAGCTGTTGGTGGTGCCCAGGTCGATACCGATTACTTTTGCCATTGTGTCCTCTTTGAACCCCAAATCATATTCAGCGGTTGACGGCCCCATACCTCACGAAAGCGCCAAGGCAAGGGCGTTTGCGCAAGGGATATAGGCGCGCTTTTGCTTGGCACAAGAAGCTGTGACGATTACCTCTGGGAAACGACCGGAAACGGGACATCAAGAAAGCCATTGCCCATGCGCGCATTTTACCCCCTGATCGCCCTTGCCGCCCCTCTGGCCCTCGCCGCCTGCGGCGACCCCGCGCCCACCTATGTCGACCAGGCCTGGGTGCGGCTCAGCCCCAACAAGGACACGCCATCCTCCGGCTATTTCGTCGCCCATGGCGGTGATGCGGATACAGCGCTGCGCGGCGTGCTCACGGACTATGCGCTGAAGGTCGAGATGCATGAGAGCATGAGCGAAGGCGGAAAAATGACGATGAAGCCGCTCGACAGCGTTCCCATCCCGGCAAAATCCAAGGTCGCCTTCGCGCCGGGCGGCAAGCATCTGATGCTCTGGGGCATCAACGACACGGCCATCAGCCGCGGCAAGATGACGCTCACCTTCCTGCTCGCCAATGGCGACCGCCTGCTGGTCGACGCCATCATCCAGAAGCCCGGCGGCGCCGCGCCCACCCCCGCTCCCCAGGGCAAGGAGCATGACGCGCATTGACCGGGCGCCCGCTGACCGAGGCGGAAGCCGCCCTCGCCCTGTCGGTTTTCGCCGCCGCCATCGATTATCGGCGCGTCCGCGTGCACAACCGCAAATGGTGGCCGTTTCAGCCGCGGCAAGTCACCATGGCGCCCGACGGCAACCTCTGGTTCCATCCGGAAAGCGGCCTGTTCTGCGCCGATTTCTGCGATAGTCCGCTGCACATACAGGGTCATTTCATCCATGAAATGACCCATGTCTGGCAGGCGCAACAGGGCGGCAGATGGTATCTGCCGCTGATGCGCCACCCCTTTTGCCGCTATGACTATGAGATTGTGCCGGGCAGGCCCTTTCACCGCTATGGCCTGGAACAGCAGGCGGAAATCGTGCGGCACGCCTTCCTCATGCGGCGCGGGATTCGCGTGGAAGGCAAGCCGCCGCTGACGACCTATGAGGCGCTGCTGCCGTTCGCAGGGGAAGGGAATGACAGGATCGGCCGATCGCCTTCTTAACCATAAACGCCAGACCGCCTTCAACGAGGGACATGCTGCATCCCGACGCCCTGTCCCCTGTCGCCTTCTCCTTTAAAATTAGGCTTTTGCGCGGAGAGCAAGCCATGCAGGTCGACAGCAACGACACTCTGTCCGAACGGGCGGAGCTCCACTTTCTAGCAGCATTGGTGGACGAGCTGATGCGCAAGCTGCTGGTTTCAGGCGTCCTCAGCCAGGCCCAGCTCAACGAGATAGAGCAGCAGGTCTCCCGTCGCGTCGGGCACAGTCCCCGCGCCTGGTAGTCTTTCAGGCCGCTTCATCCTGCTATATCATCGCCGGATGCGCGTCCTGACTGCCCTCCTGCCCCTCGCGGTCTTCCTTGCCGGACCGGCCTGGGCGCAAGAGTCCCGGTGGGCTGGCCATTATTATCTTAACGGCGTGATGGAGACCGGCTCGGAACTGATGCTCCGCCCGGACGGCCGTTTCCAATGGTATCTGGCCTATGGCGCGCTTGATCTGTTCGCGGAGGGTCGATGGGCCGAAAAGGACGGATCCGTCATCCTCACCTCCGAAAAGACGAAGGATGTACCCGAACCAGGCTTCGAGACGCTTGTCCTGAAGATCAAGGACAGGTCGCTCGTTCCTCCGGACGGCCGTGGCGCCTATGTCCGGCCCTGATGGTGCTTCTATTATCGGACTGCCGGCTCCAGCAGCCGGATCGTACCCGCATCGGCATCGATCTCCGCACGGCAGCCCACCGGCAGACTGAACTGGCTGGCGACATGGCCGAACAGCGCACCCTGGAAGGCCGGAACACCAAGGGGCGCCAGATGCTGCTGCAACACCTCCGCCAGGGTAAATCCGCCATAGGAAGCGCCGCTCGGGCCGCAATCGGTGCATTGCCCGAACACGACGCCCGCCACCTTGCCCAGCACGCCGGCGAGCGCCAGTTGGGTGAGCATCCGGTCGATCCGATAGGGCTGCTCGCTCACATCCTCGATGAACAGGATCGCTCCGTCGAAATCAGGCAGCCACGGCGTTCCCATCATCGTCGACAGCACAGTCAGGTTCCCGCCCAGCAGCCGCCCGCTCGCCTTCCCTCCGCGGAACGTCAATATGCGCCCGCTGCGCTGCACCAGCCTGTCTTCATGCCCCTCTGGACTGGCCATCAACGGCGTCGCCCCGTCGAAGGCGACGGCGCGAAAGGCATCCCAGGAAAAGCGCGGCCAACTGCTCGCGGCATTGGGCCCGTGGATCGTGACGAAACCGGCCCGCGCCGCGAACGCCAGATGCAGCGCCGTGATGTCGGAAAATCCGACCAGCAGCTTGGGATTGGCCCGGATCGTCGCGAAGTCGAGATAAGGCAGGATGCGGGCGCAGCCCCATCCGCCGCGCGTGGCGAACACCGCCCGCACCTGCTGATCGGCGAACATCGCATTGACGTCGGCGGCCCGCTCCGCATCCGTCCCGGCCAGATAGCCGTAACGATCGACCAGATGCCTGGCGGGCCTGGGCACCAGCCCCATGGCGACGATCGTTTCCTTGACCAGGTCGAGGTCGAAGGCGTCGTCGGTAAAACCTGCCGGTTCGATCAGGCCGACACTGTCTCCCGGACGAAGCCGGGGCGGCTTCACCGGGTCCGCGGCGGATGCGGCCAAGGCGCCGGGCGCTGCCATCGCGGCGCCCAGCACGGCCATCAAACCCCGGCGGTCCAGCCTCAAAAGACGCTTCCATTCTTGCGCCTATAGGTGCCCCCGGCCCACTGCATGTCGATGTCGGGATAATGCGCATCCCCCAGTGGAACGCGCCCAACGGCAAGGAACACGCAATCCTCGCTGCTTTCGTTCACCAGCTGATGACCATTGGGCTCGCCCTTCGGGAACGATGCCATATCGCCGACGTGCAGCGGCGTGCGGCTTCCCTCCTCGACCAGCACCGCTTGCCCGCTCAGCATGACGACGAACTCGTCCTCATCCTCATGCCAGTGCCGCTGGGATGATGCCGCACCGGGCTTCAGAACCACATGGCTGATGCCGAAATCGGACAGGCCGGTCACGGGGCCCAGCTTGCGCACCCACCGCCCGGCGACCGCACCGGCATAAACCGGCGGATAGCCCGTTCGATTGGTCTCTTCGACGGCCGCCAGGTCAACCTTGGGCATGACATATCCTCCTGCCGGCAGCGCCGCTTGCATCCTATGCATGCGCGCCTCGCACCCATTCCAGACAGCTTCAAATGCGC
Organism: Sphingobium sp. LMC3-1-1.1; assembly: GCF_040676285.1. Classification (NCBI taxonomy): domain Bacteria; kingdom Pseudomonadati; phylum Pseudomonadota; class Alphaproteobacteria; order Sphingomonadales; family Sphingobiaceae; genus Sphingobium; species Sphingobium sp. LMC3-1-1.1. The sequence goes on from NZ_JBEGHQ010000045.1 coordinate 72,146, forward strand.
GTCGGCCTTCAACGCATTTTGCGAGCCACTGTCTGTTCCAGACAGCTTCAAAATGCGCGCTGGTCTCTAACGCATTTTGCGAGCCGCTGTCTGTTCCAGACAGCTTCAAAATGCTCTAACGCAACCCCATGAGCAAGACCAGCGCCGATGCCAGATCCATCGACATAGCCGAACAACTGATCGCCTGTCCGTCCGTGACGCCCGCCACGGGGGATGTGTTCGCGGTGCTGGAGGCGATGCTGAAACCCCTGGGCTTCACCATCGACCGCTTCCTGGCCGGAGAGGCGCCGGACGGACCGGTAGAAAATCTGCTGGCGTGGCGGACAACCGGGCCGGGCAGGCATTTTGCCTTTGCCGGGCATCTGGACGTGGTTCCGCCGGGCAATGGCTGGGCGAGCGATCCGTTCACGCCAGAGATACGGGGCGACCTGCTTTACGGGCGCGGCGCCGTCGACATGAAGGGTGCGATCGCCGCCTATGTCGCCGCCCTGCATGACCTGCCCGAAGACCTGCCCGGCACGATCAGCCTGATCATCACGGGCGATGAGGAAGGCGCGGCTGTCCATGGCACTCTGGCCCTGATGGACCGGATGGCCGCCCATGGGCTGCGCCCCGACCTGTGCCTGGTGGGCGAGCCCACCTCCTCCCGGCGACTGGGCGACGTCATCAAGATCGGCCGGCGCGGATCAGTCAACATGTGGATCCATGTCGACGGCGTGCAGGGCCATGTCGCCTATCCGCATCTGGCCGACAATCCGATCCCCCGCCTGATCCGCATCCTGTCCGCCATCGACGCTCTGGTGCTGGACGAGGGCAATGACTGGTTCCAGGCGAGCAATATAGAGATCACCGACCTGAATGTCGGCAACCCGACCACCAATGTCATCCCCGCCGCCGCGCAGGCCCGCATCTCCATCCGCTTCAACAACGAACATGGCGGCGCGGAACTGGTCGACCGCATCACCGCCATCGCCGCGGCCGAAGGCGGCAGGGTGGACGCGAAGATCAGCGGCGAACCCTTCCTGACCGAACCCGGCATGCTGTCCGATATGGTTGCTGGCGCGATCCGCGACGTGACCGGGGTGGTGGCGGAACTGTCGACTACCGGCGGCACGTCCGACGCCCGCTTCCTCTCGCGCCTGTGCCCCGTGGTCGAATTCGGCCTCAACAACGCAACCATGCACAAGCTGGACGAAGCGGTGGCTCTGGCGGATCTGCGCGACCTGACGGAGATTTACCGGCTGGTCACCATGCGCGCGCTGGCGACCGGGACGCCCGCCCAGTCATGACCTGAGGGTCAGCTTGAAATTGCCCTGGCCACCGGTGAAGCTATGGCGAAACGGGCGAGATAATCCTCCTCCCTCATCGGCCGCGCCAGATGGTAGCCCTGGAACAGCGTGCAGCCGATCACGCGCAGCATTTCCATCTGCGCCTCGGTCTCCACGCCCTCGACAACCACCTCCATGCCCAATCCCTGGATCAGCCCGACGACCGCACTGCAGATCGTGCGCGCTTCGGCCGAAACGGCGATGTCGCGGACCAGCGAGCGGTCGATCTTCACCCGGTCCACGGGCAACTCCCGCAAGCGCGACAGGTTGGAATAGCCGGTTCCGAAATCGTCGATGGCGATGCGCACGCCCTCCCGCCGCAGGGCGCCGATCTGGTCCAGCGTCCGCGCCTTCATCTCCATCGCAAGCGATTCGGTGATCTCCAGCTCCAGCATGACCGCCGGCGCCTGATGCGCGTCGATGGCATGGCGCAGGCGCATGAAGAAATCGGCCTGGCTCAACTCGCGGGAAGAGATGTTGATGGCGATCCGCTGCCTCACCCCGGCCCGCGCCCAACGCGCCGCCGTCTCGCACACTCGTCCCATGACCCAGTCGCCCAGCGCCACAATGGCGCCGCTTTCCTCCGCCACGGGCACGAAAGAGCCGGGCATCACCAGATCGCGTTCCGGATGCGCCCAGCGGACCAGCGCTTCGGCCCCGATTGCCCGACCACTGCCGATCTCGATCTGCGGCTGGAATTCGAGGAGGAACTCCTCCCGCTGCAACCCCAGCAAAAGGTCGCGTTCCAGTTCGGCGCGGTCGGCCGCTTCAAGCGCCAGTTCGGCGGTGAACATCTCCGCTCGGTTACGGCCCTGACGCTTGGCATGATACATGGCGATGTCGGCCGATCGCAGCAGCGCCGACAGGGTGTCGCCATGCTCGGGATAGCAGGCGACGCCGATCGAGGCGCCAAGGTCGACATGCTGGCTGCCGAGGTCAAAGCGTTCCCGCAGCGCGAACTGGATGGCGCGGGCGATGCGCCCGGCACTGTCCAGGTCGGCCAGGCTGGGCACGAACAGCGTGAATTCGTCGCCTGCCAGGCGGCCTATCAGGCAATCGCCCGCACCCGCGCTCGCCTGCGCCATGGCGACTTCGCGCAGGCGCCCCGCGACACGCGCCAGCAACTGGTCGCCCGCCGCATGGCCCAGCGTGTCGTTGACCCCCTTGAACCCGTCCAGATCGATGAAGAACAGTGCCGCCAGCCCTTCTTCGCTGCGCTCGGCCAGCAGGCGTTCGACCTGCCGGCAAAAGCTGGCGCGGTTGGCAAGGCCAGTCACCTGATCGAACAGGGCCAGCGCCTGCACATGGTCCAGGTTGGTGCGGACCTGGCTGAACAGGCTTTCCATCGCCACCGACAGGTCAGGCAGCTCCAGGCCGATCTCGCGCGGCACGTCCGATTGCAGGTCGCCATGCGCCGCGGCCAGCAGGCGCTCCGTCGCACCATCGATCGCGCTCGCGGTCGTCGCCACGGTCCGGCGCGCGGAAGCCCAGCTCAGCGTACCGCACAGGATCGCGATGATGAGGGAGCGGCCAATGCCGCCAATGTCGGTCGCCTGCCCCTGGCCCAGGACCAGCGACAGGATGAACACCAGCGCCCCCGCGGCGCAGGCGAAGGCAGTGGCGCGGCTCGTCAATGTCACGCCCTGCATGTGCCTCCCTGCCCTGCCAGCCCGTCGCGGACTGGATCAGCGGGATATGAAGGGCAGTGGTTAAGAAAAGGTCAGTGGATCCCTCGGAAATGCTTATTTTTTGCGTCGCATTATGACATAGAGTGCGCCTTCGCCGCCATGGCGCTGATGTGCGATCCGCACGCTGGCGATACGGTCGGCATAGCTGCTGGTTTCCAGCCAGTGGCCGATCTCGCCCCGAATGGCGCCGCGCCGCGATCCACCGCCCATCGACGGGCTTTTTGGCGGTTTGCCGGTAACGACCAGCATGATGCGGACGTCCCGCGCCCAGGCCGCGGCCAGTGCCTGGTTAAGCCTTGCATGGGCCGCCGACAGTGTGTGCCCGTGCAGGTCGATGGTCATGTCCGGTGCCAGGTTTCCGTTACGGATTCTGCGCTCCCAGCCCGAATCCAAAATGGCCGCCGGGGTACGGCCCGGCGCCGGCGCCACCCTCTGAACGGAGGGAGCCGTTAACCCTGTCCTGTCCTGTTCGGGGACGGGAAGCGTGGGGAGGGAGAGCGGCCGCGCACCCGGCCGCAGCGGCCTGACCGAGCGGGTCAGTGCCGTCCAGAGCGCCTGTTCATCGGAAGAGAGACTCCGTCGGGGCATGGCCGCATGCGGTCAGCGCTGCTGGGCCAGCCGCGCCGCCGATCCTATCGGCAGCAGGATGAGCGCGCTGCCCCGCGCCGACATGCCGCCCGCTATGCTGCGCGCGTTGCTGCCCGCGCCCCAGAAGCTGTCGAAGCGGTTGGCGCCCTTGATCGCCCCGCCGGTGTCCTGGGCGATCCATATGCCATTGGGTTCGGCCCGGTCGAGCGAAAGCAGCAGCGGCGCGCCCAGCGGGACATAGCTGGGATCGGCCGCCACCGTGGCCTCTGGCGTGACGGCGACGCCCATCGCCCCCAGCGGGCCGGGCCCGGTCAGTTCGCGGAAGAAGACGAAGCTCTTGTTCTCGTTCATGATCGCGGCGCCCTCATCGGGATGGGCGCGCAGATATTGCATGATGTCCTGCATCGATCCGGCCTGGATGAGGCCGCGATCCTTCATCAGCTTGCCGATGCCGGTATAGTCGCGGCCATTCTGGCCGTCATAGCCGATCCGCATGACGCCGCCGCCGGGCAGCAACAGGCGTCCGCTGCCCTGCACCTGCAGGAAGAAGAATTCCACCGGATCGGCCGCCCAGGCGAGTTCCAGGCCCTTGCCCGCCAGCGACCCGCCCACGATCTGCGATCGTTCGTCGAACGGCACCAGATTGCTGCCGTCCACCTTGCCGCGAATGGTCTTGCCCTTCAGGCTGTCGCTGAACAGGCCAAGATTGACGTCGATCAGATTGGACGGACGGCGATAGATCGGCACATCGTAACCGGGCTGCTGCGTCCGCGACCCTGCGATTTCCGGCTCATAATAGCCGGTAACGAATGCCTTTCCGTCGCCCACCTGCACCGCTTCGAAATAGCGGACGAAAAATTCGCTGGCCGATACCTCCGGCCAACTTGCAGCGGCGGCGCAGGCACTGTTCCAGTCCGCGCCGCGCGTCAGTCCGCTCTGGTCGCTGCGCCGCATCAGCGAAGGGCAGGACAAGCGGAAAGCCTGCAAAGCCTTGCGCGAACGCTCCCCCGACGGAATGAGGTCGATGATGGACGGGCCGGGCGTGATCCCTGCGCCGAGGGCGTTGGCGGTGTCGACTGGTGCCGTCACAGGCGGCGCAACCGGCACGGGCGGACGGGGGGTAGCGGGAATGGGACGGGTCGCTGTCTCACCACCCTCGCGAGGGGGCCGCGTCGGCGCCGGGCCACCCGCTCCAGGAGGTATCACACCGCCCGCGCAGGCAGAGAGCAGCAACGCCGCGGCCAGCGTGCCTCCCGACTGCCGCAGGCTCATGCCGCCTCGTCGGTCTCGCTGAGCTTCCAGTTGGGATCGGTGCTGCGCAGGTCGCGGGTAAATGTCCAGATGTCGTTCGTGCCGACCGCGTCGGTCAGCGAACCGGCAACGACATTGCCGTCCCGGTCACGTGTGACAGCGGCGATGTCCGCCTCGAAACGCAGCGATATCTCAGCCATCCGGCCGGTGACGCCCGCTTCGATGATCTGAACCTTTTCTATGCGCACCAGGCGGTTGTCGAGGACATGGCCTTCCGCCTCCCGCGCCGCGATCGCTTCCTCGAAGGAGGCGAGCACGTCGGCGTCGCAAAGCCACTCCAGTTCCTGGCGGTCGCCGCGCCAAAAGGCTTCAAGGACCATCTTGTAGGCCGCCTTCGCACCTTCCACGAACTGCGGAACGTCGAAGCTGCGGTCCGCCGCGATCAACGCGCGCACGCCCACTTCGCCGCCGGGGGCGATCAGCCCATCGGACAGACGGACCGAATCGCCCGCCATTTCCGGAACGGGGCGAGGCTGCACGATCGTTACCTTGGCACGTTCCTCCGCCGGACGAAGGGCAGGCTCCTGCTCATGCCCGGTGCGCTTGCCCAGCACGGAATATAGCCGCAGCGCCAGGAAACCGGCGATCATGGCGAGGATGACGATCACATACACGGGGTAAAGCACCCTTTGGGTTGAATCTGAAACTGTAACGCGACCAACATAGGCATGTTTCCCTGCATATTCAAATGGCCGCTTTTCAAGTGCCGCATTGCTCCCTCCTGCCGCCCCTGCTAAGCGCGCGGATCGACATGCGCGGGCATTCTGCCTGCCAGGCAAACCTTAAAACCAGGGAAAAGAGATGGCCGAGGAAGCCGATACCATTCAGACAACCGGCAATGGCGCCGACAACGGCCCGCAGATCGCGCTGATCAGCCAATATGTGAAGGACATGTCCTTCGAAAATCCGAATGCTCCCGCCGTCTACCAGTGGCAGGACCAGCCGCAGATCGACGTGCAGTTCAACATCGGCGCCGACAAGGTGGGCGAGGAAGTCGTCGAGATTTCCCTGAAGATCGAAGTCAAGGCCATCGCGCCGCAGGGCACTGCCTTCGCCGTGGAGTTGGTCTACGCCGCGATCTTCGGCATGCGCAATGTGCCAGAGGACCAGATGCAGCCCTTCATGCTGGCCGAAGCGCCGCGCCTCCTCTTCCCCTTCGCCCGCCGCGTGCTGGCTGACGCCATCCGCGATGGCGGCTTCCCGCCGCTGCTGCTCGAACCCATTGATTTCGGCGGCCTCTATGTCCAGCAGGCGCAAGCCATGGCCCAGACCACAGGCGAACCGGCCGGCCACGCCTGAGCGCAGCCATGGCTCCCACCCCGTTCGCCCCGAGCGTGTCGAAGGGAATGGCTGAGCCTTCCGAAGCCGCTTCGCTCCGCTCGGCACGGGGTTTCACCCAGCCCTACCCAAGGTTGGTCGTATGAAACTCGCCAAGGCACTCGGTTCGGTCGGCGGTCTGACGCTCGCCAGCCGGGTGCTCGCCCTGGTCCGCGATTCCCTGGCGGCGCGCTATGTCGGCGCCGGATTCGCGTCGGACGCCTTCAACGGCGTGGCCTTCCGCCTGCCCAACATGTTCCGCGCCCTCTTTGCCGAGGGTGCCTTTTCCGCGGCCTTCATCCCGATGTTCAACCGCAAGGCGGCTGGGCCGGGCGGCGTTGCGGACGGCTATCTGTTCGCGGAGCGCGCGCTGGCCGTGCTGCTGCCGGTGCTGGTCGCCTTCACCGCCCTGCTGATCGCGGCGGCATGGCCGATCACCTGGGCGCTCTCCGGCGGCTTTTCCCGCCAGAATCCGACGCCGGAACAATTCGCCTTCGCGGTCATGCTGTCGCGGATCACCCTGCCCTATCTCGCGCTGATCAGCCTGGCCTCGCTGCTGGGCGGCATCCTGAATTCGCTCGACAAATTCTGGGTCAATGCCGCCGCGCCGATCCTGCTCAACCTCGCCATGATCGCGGGCCTGTGGCTGTTCCACGGCGCCGACGAATATGAAACCGCCAGGGTGCAGGCAATCTCCGTCACCGTGGGCGGAGCGCTGCAATTGCTGTGGCTGATCCTGGCCTGCCGCCGGGCGGGCGTGTCGATGCGGCTGAAACGGCCGCGTCTAGACGCCGACGTAAAGGAATTGCTCCGGTTGATCGTGCCGGCGGCGGCGGGGGCGGGAGCGTCCCAGATCAACCTGCTGATCTCCACGGCGCTGTCGGGCTGGCTGCTCGCCTCGGGCTCGATCACCTACATCTATTATGCCGACCGGCTGAACCAGTTGCCACTGGGACTGATCGGCATCGGCCTGGGCACCATATTGCTGCCGACCATATCCCGCCTGCTGTCGACGGGGCAGGAGCAGGTGGCGATGGACACGCAGAATCGCGGCATCGAACTCGCGCTGTTCCTGACCCTGCCCGCGACCGTCGCCTTCATCACCGTGGCGGAACCGATCGTGCGGGGGCTCTTCCAATATGGCCGCTTCACCGCGCTGGATGCGCAGCGCTGCGGCTGGGCCCTGTCCGCCTTCTCCCTCGGGCTGCCCTCCTATGTTCTCGTGAAGGTCCTGACGCCCGGCTATTATGCCCGCGGCGACACGAAGACGCCGGTCCGCTATGCGATGCTGTCGATCCTCATCAACATCGTCGGCAATATCCTCCTGATCCCACTTCTGGGTCATGTCGGGCCGCCGCTGGCGACGGCGCTCTCCTCCACCGTCAATGTCGCCATGCTCTATTCTACACTTGTGAAGCGCGGCCATTTCGCCGCCGACGGTCAGTTGCGGCGGCGCCTGCCCCGCCTCGCGATAGCGGCGGTGGCCATGGGCGGGGCGCTCTATGCGGGCGAGGGACTGCTCGATCCATGGCTCGGCGGGATGATGGTCCAGCGCTATGTGGCGCTGGCGGTGCTTGTCGGCGTGGGAATCGCGCTGTACGGGGTGGCCTGCTTCCTGACGGGCGCCTATCGGCTCTCGGACCTGAAGGCGCTGATGCGGCGCAAAAGTGCAACCAAGACAGAGAACGGATAGAAGAATGCGCGTCCTTTCCGGCATCCAGCCGACCGGCAATCTGCACCTGGGCAATTATCTGGGCGCGATCCGCAACTGGGTGCGGATGCAGGACGAGATGGATGCGGGCAGCCAGTGCTTCTTCTTCCTGGCCGACATGCATTCGATCACTGTGCATGAGGGGCGCGAACAGCGCATCCGCAACGTCCGCGACATGGCCGCCGCGCTGGTCGCCGCCGGGATCGACCCCGACCGCTCCGTGCTCTTCAACCAGGCGCGGGTGCCCGCCCATGCGGAACTGTGCTGGCTGCTGAACGGCACGGCGCGGATCGGCTGGCTCAACCGCATGACCCAGTTCAAGGACAAGGTGGGCAAGGACCGCGAGGGCGCCTCGATCGGCCTGTTCGTCTATCCGGTGCTCCAGGCGGCGGACATACTCGTCTACAACGCCACCCATGTGCCGGTGGGCGAGGACCAGAAGCAGCATCTGGAACTGGCGCGCGACATCGCCACGAAGTTCAACACCGATTTCGGCGTGGAGCTTTTCACCCTGCCCGATCCGATCATCCCCAGAGAATCAGCGCGCATCATGTCGCTGCGCGACGGCACCGCGAAGATGTCGAAGTCCGATCCCTCCGACATGAGCCGCATCAACCTGACCGACGATGATGATGCGATCATGCAGAAGGTTAGGAAGGCCAAGACCGATCCCGAACCGCTGCCGGACAATGCCGGCGGGCTGGCCGGGCGTCCCGAAGCGAACAATCTGCTCGGCATCTATGCGACCCTGTCAGGAACGAATGTGGACGCGGTCTGCGCCGAATTCGCTGGCAGGGGCTTTGGCGCGTTCAAGCCGGCCCTGGGCGAACTGCTGGTGGAAACGCTCCGTCCCATTCGCACCCGGTTCCTGGAACTGCGGACCGATGACGCCGCGCTGGACGCCATCCTTGAAAAGGGTGCGGCCAGAGCCGCGGCGGCTGCCGACCCTACATTGCGGGCGGCCTATGACGCGATGGGGCTGATGCGCTGATGCCACAGGGGCCGTCAAAATGGCGGCCCCTTCCGGTTCGTGACGGAATAATCCATGCCGCGCCGTCGTAGGGATGGCAGGACATGGTTTGCGCCCGTTCGCCCGTTACGTGCGTTCAAACGATGTTCAGTTGCGTTTTGCTATGGCAGGACGCAAGATGTTTGGCAGGCGTAGTGCCTGATACAGGACGCAAGAAAAATGACCCGTTTCAAAAAGATCGGCCTCCTCGCGGCGCCCGCCCTGGCGCTTGTGGCGCTGTCCGGCTGCGCGACATCGTTCAAGGCTGACGTCGCCCGCTTTCAGCAGCTTCCGGCACCTGCCGGCCAGAGCTTCACGATCGTCGCCGACGATCCGCGCCTGGCAGGCGGCCTCGAATTTTCGCATTATGCCGACCTCGTCGGTCAGCGGTTGACCCAGACCGGCTATGTCGCCGCCGGCGACCCGGCGCGGGCCGACCTGATCGTGCGGGTGGCCTATGGCGTCGACAATGGGCGCGAAAAGGTGCGCTCGACCGGCTTTGGCAACCCCGACCCGTTCTTCTACGGCGGCTGGGGCTGGAGGGGCCGCTGGGGCCGTCCCTGGGGCTATGGCTTTTATGATCCGTGGCTGTTCGGCCCGGGCGGCTATAATGACGTGTCCAGCTACACCGTCTATACCGGCGACCTCAGCATGAAGATCGACCGCGCCGCCGACAATCGCCGCCTGTTCGAGGGCAAGGCGCAGGCCCAGTCGCTGTCGAACAAGCTGACCTATCTGGTGCCGAACCTGATCGACGCGATGTTCACGGGCTTCCCCGGCCAGAATGGCGAGAATGTGAAGATCACGCTGCCGCCCGAAAAGAAGGGATGAGCGGTTTGCCATTCTGATCGAAAATCACTTCGGGCGGCTCCCAGCCATGCCCTTTGCCCGGCGGTCGAGGATCGCCGGGCTTTCTTTTTTGGGCTTGGGCGGTCTGGCCTCGAGCGATCCATGATTGTCCCTTCCAAGGAGGCCATCAAGCTTTGCGCCGGAGGAAGACTGAAAGTGGCGCTCCGTCCGAACCCTCAGGCTTATGGGCTTGCAAGCATCAGGGAATGCGCCGCGCCGTCAGGATCTTCACCGGCTGCTCCAGCATCTGCCCTTTCATCACGCCCTCGCCCGCTGTCGGCGACTTGGGGGCAGCGAGGATCGCCTTCACCACATCCATTCCTTCGACCACATGGGCGAATACGGCGAAGCCCTGATTGTCGCCCGCCGCTTCCGGATGGGCGTCCATCCCCGGCATCTTGCCCAGAACGATGAAGAAATCCCCCGTCGCGCTGCCAGCGGCGTAGCGGGCCATGGAGAGAGCGCCATCGTCATGGGTGAGGCCCGTCTGGCTGGTGGGCTCATGCTTGATCGGCGGCAACAGGCGCCTGGGATCATTTTGCGCCCCGCCTTGCACGAAGCCATAATCGGCCGAGCCGACGCTTCGGTAGAAGCTGGTGCCGTCCAGCCGCTTCTGGTCGACATAATGCAGGAAATTGGCCGCCGTCACCGGCGCTCTTGCGACATGCACCGCGATCAGTATGCGGCCGGCGCTGGTATCGAGCGCCACCCGCACATCGGCCGGCGGCGCCGCAGGCGCGTCCTGGGCCAGGGCGGGGGCTAGGCAGAAGAAGGCGGCAAGGAGGAGGGCGAATTGTCGGATCATGGCGAAAGCCTAATCCAAAGCTCCTCGCCTGTCAGCCTTCCAACTGGCGCTGCAAGGCGCGAATATCGGCGTCGATATCCGGATTGCTCTGGCGCAGTTCCTCGATCGTGCGCACGGCATGGATCACCGTGCTATGATCGCGACCGCCGAAGATGCGGCCGATTTCAGGCAGGGAACGCGGCGTCATCTTCTTGGCCAGATACATCGCCACCTGGCGCGGCCGGGCCACCGCCCGCGCGCGGCGCTTGGAGCGCATTTCCGCCGGGTCGATCCGGTAATGCGCGGCGCAGGCCTTCTGGATCTCATCGACGGTGATACGGCGGGCATTGGCGCGCACCGCGTCCGCCAGCATCGCCTGCGCGAACTCCAGGTCGATGGACCGCCCGGTCAGTTGGCCATAGGCGATCAGCTTGTTGAACGCGCCTTCCAGCTCGCGCACATTGGAACGGATCGAACGCGCGAGGAAATCGACCACCGCGTCCGGCACTGGCGGATCGCCCGCAATCGCCCGCTTAGCCTCCAGGATCGCGAGCCGCAGATCAAGGCTGGCGGGGCGTATATCGGCGACCAGTCCGCCGGCCAGGCGCGACAGGATGCGCGCATCGATCGCGTCCAGCATCTGCGGCGCGCGGTCAGCGGTGACGACGATCCGGGCGCCCGAATCGATCAGGTCGTTGATCGTGTGCAGAAACTCTTCCTGCGTCGAACCCTTGCCGGCGATGAACTGGACGTCGTCGATCAACAGCAGTTGCGCCGCCCGCAGCCGCGCCTTGAACATCATGGTTTCGTTCGCCCGCATGGCGTTGACGAATTCCATCATGAACCGCTCGGCCGACATGTAGAGAACGGGCGCCGAGGGCGAATGCGCCGAAAAGGCCTGGGCAATGGCGTGCAGCAGATGGGTCTTGCCCTGTCCGGTCCCGCCATGGATGAAAAGCGGGCTGAAACGCGGCCGGCTTTTGGCCGCCATGGCCTGCGCCGCCGAAAAGGCGAGATGGTTGGTCTCGCCGGTCACGAACTGGTCGAAACGGTGGCGCGGCTGGAAATTCGATGCGGGCGCCTGATCATAGGCCGATCCGTCTTCCGCGATCGCGTCGGCATCCGCCTGCGGCAGTTCCAGAACGCGGGGACCAACGGCATTGGGTGCGCGTCGCAGGCGCACCTCGCGCACGCCGGCGCCAGCGCAACGCCATGCCATGCGCAAACGGTCGCCGAACTGGCCCGACACGAAATTGGCGCTGAAGTCCGACGCGAACAGCAGGTCCAGCGTCTGGGATTCCGGGCAATAATCGCCCAGTTGCGCCGCCTTCAGCCATTGGTCGAACATGCGCGCACCAATGTCGCGGCGCAGGCCGGCACGGATGGTCGCCCAGGCGTTCTCCAGGCGCGCATTCTGCTGCGTGTCGAGACCGCTCAAACTTCCAATCACTGCCGCAATATCCTTCATAAACAGTCGACCCCCATCAACTGCGCCCCCATAGGCAGGAGCGATACGACACAGAAACCCGTTCCGGGAAAGCCCCGCTTTCCTGGATCTCATGCATCAACCAACCTTCTGATGACCGCCGGAATTCGATTCGAGTGGCGGCCGGAGATCCAAAATAGACAGGGCTGCTTCGCCTGATCAAGGCCGCTGCCCGTCAAAAATGTGAAATAAAGGCGTTGACTCGGCAAACCCGCGGAAAAAGCCAAGTTGAAAAATTATCGTTATATTTCAGTATATTGATAAAGGCCATATGACGCCGCTCGTCTCGAATCGACGGGGAATCGCCGGAAATCCTGGCTTCCTCCGAAATGACGCTTTCGTGAACGAAACATGAAAAGCCCGCCCCGCATCGAAATGCGGAGCGGGCCTGTTATGCTTGACGAGCTGTAAAGGGTGTCGGCTTCAGCCGAGCGCGCTGACGCGCTTCGTCAGGCGGCCGAACTTGCGGGCCGCGGTGTTCTTGTGCAGCACGCCACGCGCAACGCCGCGCGCGAGTTCCGGCTGGACCGACTGGAGCGCCGTGGTCGCGGCAGCCTTGTCGCCGGCGGCGAGGGCGGTTTCGACCTTCTTCACCAGGGTGCGAATCCGGCTGATGCGGGCGCCGTTGATCTCGGCGCGGCGGGCGTTGCGGCGGATGCGCTTCTTGGCTTGCGGCGTATTGGCCATTTATTGTCCTCGGTTCTCGTCAAATCTCGTGGAGGAGCCCGTCGGAATCGCCAACCAGCTCTCGTGAAGGTGCGCCCCTTACAGGGGAACGCGGGGTGCGTCAACCGCTCAGCGTCCCGCTATTTCTGGCATTTCGGGCAGAAAAAGGTCGATCTGCCCCCATCCACACGACGCCTGATGGGCGTGCCGCAGACGCAGGATTCCCCTTCCCGCCCATAGACCCGCCATTGCTTGGAAAAATAGCCCAGTTCCCCATCGGGCCGCGCATAGTCGCGCAGGGTGGAGCCCCCCGCAGCGATCGCGGCGGCCAGCACATCGCGAATCGCGTCGACCAGCAGGACGAGGCGCGCGCGGCTGATCCGGCCCGCTTCGCGCGTCGGGGCGATGCCCGCCATGTTGAGCGCCTCGCACACATAGATGTTGCCCAGGCCCGCGACGACGCGCTGGTCGAGCAGCGCAGCCTTGATCGACGTCGCCTTCCCCTTGAGCGCGCCAGCCAGCACATCTGCCGTGAATTGCGGTCCCAGCGGTTCCGGACCCATGCGGGTAAAGGGGTTGAAGCTTTCCCGGGCGTCGCTGCGAACCAGGTCGAGCGAGCCGAAGCGGCGCGGGTCGTTGAGCGAGAGCAACCGCCCGCCCCCGGTTTCGATCAGCAGATGATCATGCGCCCCGATCTCCGCCGGATCGATTCGCCAGCGGCCCGACATGCCGAGGTGGAAGATCAGCGTATCGCCGCGATCGGTGTCGATCAGCCCATATTTGGCGCGACGGGACAGGCCGGTGACGGTGGCGCCGGTCAACCGCTGACGCAGATCGACCGGGATCGGAAAGCGCAGGTCGGCGCGCCGCGCCTCCACCCGCGCGAGCAGCGCGCCTTGAAGGACCGAGCGCAGGCCCGCCACGGTGGTTTCGACTTCGGGAAGCTCGGGCATGGCCCTCTATGTAATGCGCCGGTCGGCCCGGCAACAGGCCAGTTGCCGCATGCGGCGCGCCATGGACATTTTACCCGATCTCAGATGTTTCCTCTCCCCGGAAAAATGCTCTAGAGCGTGCGCCATGAGTGAAACCGCTTCCTTTGGCTATCGCGATGTCGAAGCCGCCGAAAAACAGGGGATGGTCCGCGCCGTCTTCTCCAATGTGGCGTCCAAATATGACCTGATGAACGACGCCATGTCGGCGGGCGCGCATCGGCTGTGGAAGGATCAGTTCGTCAACCGGGTGAAGCCGCGCCGGGACGAGCGGATATTGGACATGGCCGGCGGCACCGGGGACATCGCCTTCCGCATGCATCGCCATGGCGCGCAGGTGACCATATCCGACATCAATCCGGAAATGCTGGCCGTGGGCATTGACCGGGCGAAGAAAAAGGAACTGGAGGGGCTGATCTGGTCCGAACAGAATGCCGAGGAGCTGACCTTCGCGGATCGGACGTTCGACGCCTATACCATCGCCTTCGGCATCCGCAACGTGACCCGTATCGACAGCGCACTGCGCGAGGCGCACCGGGTGCTGAAGTTCGGCGGGCGATTCTTCTGCCTGGAATTTTCCACCACGACATGGCCCGGTTTTTCCGATGTCTATGACGTTTATTCGCACCGTCTGGTGCCCCGGCTTGGCAAGCTGCTGGCCGACGATGAGGACAGCTATCGCTATCTGATCGAATCGATCCGCCGCTTCCCGCCCATGCCGGAATTCGAGCGGATGATCCGCGAGGCCGGCTTCGTTCAGACGAAGGTGGAGCCGATATTGGGCGGATTGGTGGCGATCCATAGCGGATGGAAAATCTGATGGGGCGCCTGTCCGGTCCTTCTCCCGCCGGGGAAGGGCGTAAATAGCGATGCCGTCCCACCTCACGCATATCTGGCGGCTGCTGAAATGGGGCCGCACCTTGGCGCGGCATGGCGCGCTGACGGGAATCGAGCGCGATCCGCTGACGCCGACGCCGGTGCGGCGGCTGGTGCGGGTGGCGCGGCTGGGCGCGCGCGTGCCCCGGCAACCACGCTATGCCGACGCGTTCCAGTCGATCGGCCCGGCGGCGATCAAGCTGGGACAGACGCTGGCGACGCGGCCCGACCTGGTGGGGGAGGATGCGGCGAACGACCTGCTGCGCCTTCAGGACGCCCTGCCCCCGGTACCGTTCAACACCATCCGGACGCAGATGGAGCAGAGCTTCGGGCGGCCCCTGGAAACGCTCTACAGCCGTTTCGACGAGGTGCCGGTCGGCGCCGCCTCCATCGCGCAGGTGCACCGCGCCGTGACGACGGACGGGCGCGATGTCGCGGTGAAGGTGATCCGTCCCGGCGTCATCGACCAGTTCAACCGCGACATCCAGACCTATGAATGGGCCGCCGCCCATGTCGAGATGCTGGGCGGCGAGATCGCGCGCCTGCGGCCCCGGCTCGTCATCGCGAACATGAAGCGCTGGACGGCGCGCGAACTGGACCTGCGGCGCGAGGCCGCGTCGGCGTCGGAACTGGGCGAAGCAATGGAGGCCATGCCCGGTTATCGCGTGCCCGCCATCGATTGGGACCGCACGACCGGCAAGGTCATGACGATGGAGTGGATCGACGGGGTCAAGATCTCCGACCGGGACGCGCTCGTCGCCGCCGGTCATGATGTGAAGGAGATTGCGGCGCGGCTGGTCAACGCCTTCCTGCGCCAGGCAATCGCTGAAGGTTTCTTCCATGCCGACATGCATCAGGGAAATCTGTTCGTCACCGCCAATGGCGACATCGTCGCGATCGACTTCGGCATCATGGGCCGGATCGACCGGCGGGCGCGGATGTGGCTGGCGGAGATTCTCTACGGCCTCATCACCGGCAATTACCGCCGCGTGGCGGAAATCCATTTCGAGGCGCAATATGTGCCCGGCCATCACAATGTCGAGGAGTTCGCCACGGCCCTCAGGGCTGTGGGCGAGCCGATGCGCGGCAAGCCGGTGCGGGAATTGTCGGTCGGCGGCATGCTGGACGGACTGTTCGCCATCACCCGCGATTTCGACATGCAGACCCAGCCGCACCTGCTGCTGCTCCAGAAGACGATGGTGATGGTGGAGGGCGTCGCGACCGCGCTCGACCCCGACATCAACCTGTGGGAAACAAGCGGTCCCTATGTGAAGGAATGGCTGCGGGCCGAACTGGGGCCGGAGGCGAAGGCTGCCGACGCGCTGATCGAGAATGTCCGGATCCTGCAGCGTCTGCCCGGACTGGTGAAGCGGATCGAGGAAGCCTTTCCGGAAAAGGGCGGCGCGCCGCCGCCGCCGCCGCTGACCGAGGTACGGCTGATCCGCGTGGGCAGCGGCTGGCGCTACATGCTGGTGGCGCTGCTGGCCGGCCTGGCCGGCGCAGGCGCCATGGCGGCAGTGACGACCTTTTTATAAGATCGCGCCTCCCGATCCGGGACCGAAGGAGGCAGCAAAACGCCCGCTTCCTCGGTTCAGCCGTTCGGGACGATCAGATATTTCTCCCCCGTCCGGCGGGCGTTGTAGCGCAGCACCGTGTCCCGGCTCAGCGCCTGGTCAAGCGAGATGCGGGCCTTGTACTGGCTGGCGAAGGTGGTCGTCAGTCCATCGCGCACCCGGCGGCGGAGACGTTCGGCCGATTCGCCACCGATCTTCTGCAGGAAGGGGAAGAGCAGCCAGCCGCCGACATTCCAGCCAAAGCCGAAGCTGCGCGTCAAAATGGTCGGTGACAGGTCCAGAGCGCCATAGATATAGGCCTGCTTCAGAATGTCGGAGCCATAGCGGCTATAGGGCGCCGCCTTGCTCGCCGCCTGTTCCATGGCATGGAGAATCCGGCTGACAAGATCGCCGCCGCCGATCGCGTCGAAGACAATGGT
Source organism: Sphingobium sp. LMC3-1-1.1 (assembly GCF_040676285.1). Taxonomy (NCBI): domain Bacteria; kingdom Pseudomonadati; phylum Pseudomonadota; class Alphaproteobacteria; order Sphingomonadales; family Sphingobiaceae; genus Sphingobium; species Sphingobium sp. LMC3-1-1.1. Next base: position 88,741 of record NZ_JBEGHQ010000045.1, read on the forward strand.
GGCGCCGGTGGCGGTGACGGCATCTTGAAGCCGTGCGTTGAAATCGTCCTTCGAACTGTCCAGCACATAGTCTGCGCCCAGGTCTCTCAATATCGCCACCTGCGCATCGTTGCGGACGATGTTGACCAGCGGGATGCCATCCTCCTGACAGATGCGCACCAGCATCTGGCCCAGATTGGAGGCAGCGGCGGTGTGGACGATCGCCTTGTGCCCTTCCCGCCTCATGGTTTCGACAAAGCCCAGCGCCGTCATCGGATTGACGAAGGCCGACGCACCCTGCTCAGCAGTGACGTCGTCGGGCAAGGCCATGCAGCCTGCGGCGCCCAGCAGGCGATATTCCGCATACATGCCGCCGCCGATCATTGCGACCCGCTTGCCCATCAGCGCCTGCGCTTCCGGCGCCTCGCCCGCGGCGATGACGGTGCCCGCGGCTTCATTGCCGATGGTCATGGGCTGGCCGACGCGTCCCGCCAGCGCGCGACGAGCCGGCTCCGGCATGCGGGCGACGATCCGTCCCTCGGCATAGTCGGCATTCTCGACATCGGCGGACGCGAGAAGCAGGCCCAGGTCGGAGGGATTGATCGGCGCGGCTTCCACCCGGACCAGCACTTCGTCTCCCTTGGGCGGCCGGAGCGTTTCTTCGATCAGTTCGACGATCAGACGGCCATCTTCATGCAGCGTCGAGATCAGCTTGCGGCCATGGACTTCGCGCTTGGGTCTCCCTTTCAGGCAGAGGGGCGGTCGCTGTAGAATGTGGGAAACAGCGCCTTGAGCGCCGTCAGCTTGGGCATGTCCCATCGCTGGATATAGGGATGACGGGGGTTTTTGGTCAGGAAATCCTGATGATAGGCGTCCGCATCCTGAAAACCGGAAAAGCGTTCGATGCGGGTGACAATGGGATCGCCCCAGAGCCCGGACTGGCCAAGCTGAACCAGATAGGCCTTGGCCGCCTTCTCCTGCTCCGCATTGAGCGGGAAGAGCGCGCTGCGATATTGGGTGCCGTGGTCAGGCCCCTGATAGTTGAGCGTGGTCGGGTCCGCTATGACCGAGAAGAAAATGCGCAGCAACGTGCCGTAGCTGACCTGCCGGGGATCATAGGTGACGCGGACGGACTCGGCAAAGCCGGTATCACCCTGGCTCACCTGCTCATAATCGACCTTTCGGCCTCGCGGCCCGCCCGCGAAGCCGGACACGGCCAGATGAACCCCCTTCACATGGGAAAAGACGCCCTCCACGCCCCAATAGCAGCCACCCGCGAAGACAGCGGTTTCGAGCTTGCTGCCCGGAACGGCATCGACCGCCGGCACCGGCGCAAGGACCGGACGTTCGGCGTGCAGGGGGGAAGCGACGGCAATCGCCGCCAGAACAGCGAGGGCCAGGCCGTCAGCGCGCCGCATGATCGACGGACGAGGCGGACGCTGCCATGGCAGTGCCGGTCAATGGCGGCGCGCTGTTCGGCTGGAGCACGAAGACGCCGATCGCACCGATCGCGAACCCGCCCAGAAAGCGCAGGAACAGGTCGGATTTCAAGAAGGCCAACATGGCGTTCTTCCTTTCGGTCGTCTTGGCCGTCCCGTGGACGGCAATGAATGTCGCGCGGCTTAGCCCCCGATCAAAGCTGCGCCAGGCAGTTTCGACCAACGCGCCACAGGACGCGATGGGTAACGGGGGAAGCCAGTTTCGGTTCGCAACGGGATATAGACTCCCGCTCTCCATCTGCAAGACGGCACGAGGGAAATTTTCCGTTTCCGAAATGAGGCTGATGGGACGGAGAGAGGGCAAAAGGGCGCCCTCCCCCCTGTTCCCTGGAGCATGCGGTGCCTTATTTCAGGGCGGCGCAGGCTTCCTGGATACGCGTGCAGGCCTTTTGCAGCACCTCTTCCGACGTGGCATAGCTGATGCGGAAAGCCGGAGAGAGGCCGAAAGCGGCGCCATGGACGGCGGCGACCTTCGCTTCATCGAGGAAATAGCCGATCAACGTTTCGTCGCTGTCTATGACCTGCCCCTTGGGCGTGGTCTTGCCGATCACGCCGCTGGCATCGGGATAGACGTAGAAGGCGCCTTCGGGCGTCGGACAATCAAGACCCGGCGCATCGTTCAGCATGGCGACGACCATGTCGCGGCGCTTCTTGAAGGCGGCGTTGCGTTCCTCCAGAAAGTCCTGGTCGCCCGTCAGCGCGGCCACGGCCGCGGCCTGGCTGATCGAGCAGGGATTGCTCGTCGACTGCGACTGGAGCTTGCCCATCGCCTTGATGATCCATTCCGGACCGCCGGCAAAGCCGATGCGCCAGCCCGTCATGGAGAAGGCCTTGGAACAGCCGTTGACCGTCAGGGTACGGTCATAAAGTTCGGGGCACACCTGCGCTACGGTGGCGAAGGGCGTGGGCGCGTACCAGACATGTTCATACATGTCATCGGTCATCACCAGCACATGCGGATGGCGCAGCAGCACCTCGCCCAGCGCTTTCAGCTCTTCGGCCGAATAGGCCGCGCCCGACGGGTTGGACGGCGAGTTCAGCATGACCCATTTGGTCTTCGGCGTGATCGCGGCTTCCAGCTGCGCGGGCGTGATCTTGTACCCCTGGCGCGCCGGCGCCTCGATGAACACCGGCGTGCCGCCGGCGAAGTTCACGATGTCGGGATAGCTGACCCAGTAGGGCGCGGGAATGATGACCTCGTCGCCCACATCCACGGTCGCGACCAGCGCGTTGAACAGCGTATGCTTGCCGCCCGAATTGACGCTGATCTGGCTGCGCTTGTAGATGAGGCCATTGTCACGCTTGAACTTGAAGGCGACGGCTTCCTTGACGTCGGCGGTGCCATCGACGTCGGTGTAGCGGGTCAGGTTCTTGCGGATCGCCTCGATCCCGGCCTCCTTCACGAAATCCGGCGTGTCGAAGTCCGGTTCGCCGGCGGAAAGGCCAATCACGTCCACGCCTTCGGCTTTCAGGGCATTCACGCGCGCGCTCATCGCCAGGGTGGCGGAGGGCTGGATGCGACCGAGGGCTGCGGAAGTCTGGCTCATTGTGACAATCTTTCTGAAGAATCCCCAAGGCCCGCAATAATACGGACGGCAGGCTCCTTAGTGCGCAACGAAAGAAGGGGCAACCGCCAGTTGGCCTCCTCTGGCCCTAACGGCAGATTATGAGGTTGGACGGTGCCGGTTCGGATGATTGCAGCGCATCCATCCCGGCCGGGTCATCACGTCATCGCGCCAGGGAGGCCGCCACCATGCCGCGCGCCGCATTGCCGATGAAGAAGCCATTTTCAAGGTCGCGGGGACGCAGGTCGGCTTCCACCGCCTCGCCCATGTCGAGCAGGCTGCGGCGCAGCACGCCGGGAAGCAGGCCGCGGGACAGGGGCGGCGTCAGCAGCTTGTCGCCGCGCTCGACGAAAACGGAGGAGAAGCACCCCTCCGTCACGAAGCCCGCCTCATCCGTCATCACCACCTCATAGCTTCCCCCGCGCCGCAGGGCATCGCGGTAGATCGATCGGTCCGTCGTCTTGTGCGCCAGCCGCGCGTCGGCGGCGGGCGCATTGCGCGGGACCAGCGCCACCTGCATGATCGCCTGGGGCCAGGTGCGATGTTCGCGCACTTCGATGGCGATGGCGCCCCGGCGCGACACCAGCAGGCGAAGGCGGCTGCGCTCCCGCAGGCGGAAGGTGGCGGCCTGAAGCTCGTTACGCACATCATGACGATCGAAGGCGAAATCGAGCGCTTCCGCGCTGGTCTTCAACCGCTCCAGATGCAGTTCCAGCAATCTGATGCCCTCGACCGGATCGAAGGCCATGGTTTCGAGCAGGTCGAACCGTCCGTCAGCCAATGCCATGGAAAAACTGCAAACCCCTTATGCCGATCACTGATCGCGCCGATGAATCAGGCTGGTGCGAGGAAGCGCCCCTTGGCCAGGCATTCCGCCCATTCGGACGCGACGTCCGAATCCGCGACAATGCCCGATCCCAGGCCCAGACGACCCTCCTTGCTGCCTTCTTCGACGCAAATGGTGCGGATGGCAACATTGAACGCGGCATCGCCCGCCGGATCGATCCAACCCATGGAGCCGGTATAGACGCCGCGCGGGACGGCCTCCACCGCATCGATGATCTCCATCGCCCGGACCTTGGGCGCGCCGGTGATCGATCCGCAAGGGAACAGGACGCGCAACACATCGACGGGCGTCAGGCCGGGCAGCAGACGGGCACGGACCGTGGACACCATCTGGTGGACGGTCGGATAGGTCTCCACCTTGAACAGGTCGGGCACGGTCACCGTGCCGGCGCTGGAAACGCGGGACAGATCATTGCGCAGCAGGTCGACGATCATCAGATTTTCGGCGCGCTGCTTGGCGTCCCGCTCCAGCCATTGGACGAGTTCGGCATCGCTGGCGAGGTCGGGATCGCGGGGGGCGGTGCCCTTCATCGGCCGCGCCGTCAACTGACCGCGGACATGGGTGAAGAAAAGCTCGGGGGAAAAGGAGAGGATGCTATGCTCCCCGGTGCTGAGCACGCCGCCATAGCCCGCCTGCTGGCGCGGACGGATGGCGGCATAGAGCGCCATGGGATCGCCCTTGAAATGCGCCGCGCAGGGAAAGGTCAGATTGACCTGATAGATGTCGCCGGCGCGGATATAGTCACAAACCTGGGCAAAGGCCGCGCGATAGGCCGCCTCGTCGATCAGCGGCCGGACATGATCGACCCTGGCGCCCGCCGGGTCCGGCAACAGGCCCGGCATGGCGGCCGGGTCGATCAGGCGCACCCCTTCGAACAGGCCGAACCAGATCAGCGGCGTCTTCGGCTGGTCCTGCCGATGCCGCTCCGCCAGCGGACGGAGGCGCTCCTCCAGAGCGAGCCCGGCTTCATAGGCGATGAACCCGGCCGCGTGCAGCCCGGCCTCCGCCGCTTCGGCCAGCCGGTCGAGCGCCGGCTGCACCTCCGCCAATTGATGGGCGACGATCACCGACACCGGATCGCGATAGAGGCGCGCAGGGGCGGGAGCCCGCGGGCGGGCGTCGTCGAACAGGACAAAGGTTTCGGTCGGTCCCGGAAGGCGCATGGCGCTTCTTAACAGGCTTTGCGCGGGGCGGAAGCTTTAACCGGGCGCCGACATGTTGCGTGGCGCGCGCTTTGGTCATAGGGGAATGCGATGCCCGAAGGACCACCCCATGACGATGCGGCACGGCCGCTGCGGCCGGCGCTGGCGCTGGCGCTGAGGGGACGTTGCCCCGCCTGCGGCGAAGGCCGGATGTTCGCGCGCTTTCTGAAGCCCAGCGGCGCCTGCCGCCATTGCGGGCAGGCATGGGACACCTCGCGGGCGGACGATTTCCCCGCCTATATCGTCATCTTGCTGCTGGGCCACCTGCTCGTGCCGCTGATGATAGAGGTGAACGCGGTTCTGGACATTCCACTGGGCGTGCAGGCTGGGCTATGGCCCGGCTTGGCGATCCTGCTTGCACTGGCGATGATCCAGCCGGCCAAGGCGGCGGTCATCACCTTCCAGTGGAGCCGCCGCATGGACGGTTTCCGCTAGAGCGATTTCCAAGCGATCGGAACCGATCGCTGGTTAAGAAATCGCGGAAAACAAGGAAACCGGAGCGGCGATCTGATTCAATCAGATCGAAACCCGCTCTAAGGGCAGGGCCTTCAATCCTGGCGGATGATGAAGTTGCGTTCCATGGCCTCGCGCAGGGTTTCATCGATGGTGCGACGTCCCTCCGACCCATGGGTGACGACGGTGGTGTCGGCGGTGGCGACGCACACCCCTTTTTGAAAACCGGCGGAACTGATCGTCCAGCTGGTGCGACCGATATGGCCGATCGCGCAGTGCACTTCGAACGGATAGGGGAAATGGGCTTCCTCGACGAAATTGAGGTTCACGTTCGCGACCAGCCAGCGCACCCCCTGTTCCTGCGGATGACGGCCCAGATGATGGTGGAACCTAATGCGGGCCGTTTCGAAAATGCCCGATATGGCCACATTGTTGATGTGACCCATGGTATCGATGTCCTGGAAGCGGGTATCGATGCTGGTGACGAAACGATAAGCTTCCGGGCGGAGCCGCCAGGATTCGGGTTTGGCCATGTCCTGCTTGTCCTATGTTTTTTTCTGGTCTTAGTCCCTGATGACGGGGATGCAATCGCCGGGTCGAAATTGATCGGACTGCGACCTTTATGACACAGGCGCGGGGATCATCGGCCCATGACGGTAACGGATTGTTTCCGGTCACGGCGATGGACTTCGCCGCGGGCGCCGCATAGCTTCCGGCTGATTTGTCGCGCATGGGAGTCTTGATGCAACGCTATAGTCGGCTGGCCATTTTCCTGCATTGGGCAATCGCCGCCCTGCTGGCGTTCCAGATCGCCGTCGGATGGGCACTGGAAGATCTTGGCGCCCGCGGCTTTGCACTGTTTCAATGGCACAAGTCGATCGGCATCTCGATCCTGCTGCTGACCTTCGCCCGCATCGCCATACGCTATTGGAAACCGCGTCCTGCCCCGGTCGAGGGCGGCTGGCAGGGCGCTCTGGCCAAGGCGGTGCATGCGGGCCTCTATCTGTTCATGCTGGGCGCGCCGCTGACCGGCTGGGCGCTGGTGTCGACCGCGAAGGTCAAGGTGCCGACCCTGATCTTCGGCATCGTCCCCCTGCCCCATTTGCCCCTGCCCATGAGCACGCATGAACTGGCGGAGGGCGGCCACGGGTTGATCGCCTGGCTCGGCATCGCGCTGTTCGCGCTGCATGTCGCGGGCGCGCTGCGGCATCATGTGCTGATGCGCGACGGGTTGCTCTGGCGGATGATGCCGGCGCGTTCGCCGCTGTTGCTCTTTGCCTTGCCCGCGCTGATCGCATTGGGGTTCGTCCTGGGACGCGCCATTCTGCCGGAGCCCGCTCCAAAGGCGGCGGCCTCCCCGGCCAAGCCGGAGGCAGTGGGGGCAGTGGAGGAAGAGGCGCCCGCCAGTGCAGCGCAGGTCGCCGACAACACCGCCAACGCCGCGGCACCGGCCGAAGCCGACAATGCCGCAGCGGTTGAAGAACCCGTTGGGCCGCCGCCGTCCTGGACGGTGCAGCCGGGCGGGACCATCGGCTTTTCCGTCGGCAACAGCGGTGCGACGATCAGCGGCGGCTTTTCCAAATGGACGGCGAAGATCGTGATGGACCCGGATCATCCGGACGGCGCCGACATTCGCGTGGAAATCGACCTGGCGAGCGCCAGCGTCGGCGACAACTATCAGGACGGCATGCTGGCGGGGGACGAATTCTTCGGCGTGGCGGCGCATCCCAAGGCCATCTTCACCGCACGGGGCGCACAGAAGACCGGCGCCAACAGCTATCGCGCCTCTGGCACCCTGAACCTCAAGGGCGTGAGCAAGCCGCAGAGCATCCGCTTCACCCTCTCCGGCACCGGAAAGGCGCGGAAGGTTGCGGGATCGGCCACCATAGCCCGCGCCGCCTTCGACGTCGGCAATGGCGCCAGCAGCAGCGGTCTGGACCCCAAGGTGTCGGTCAGCTTCGCCTTCAGTGCGAAGGCGGAATGATCCGCGGATAGATTTGCATCGGGACTTCTGCCAAAGCAGCATGATGGACAGCAAAGAGCCACCAGCCACGCGAATAGAGGATGGGGTCTTCCTCGGCTTCGTCCTCATTGTCTCGATCGCCTTCGCGCTGGTGATCGAACCCTTTTTCGCGGCCATATTGTGGGGCGTGATCGCCGCCATCCTGTTCGCGCCGGTCAACCAGGGCCTGATCGGCATGATGCCGCGGCACCGGAACAGCGCGGCGGCGCTGACGCTGCTTCTGATCATCGCGCTCGTGATCGTGCCCGCCATCATCCTGACCATGGCGCTGGTGCAGGAAGCGACCCTCTTCTACGCCAAGGTGCAAAGCGGAGAGATCAACTTCGCGCGGATGTTCGCGCAGTTCCAGGCCAGCCTGCCCCGTTGGGCCGCGGTCTTTCTCAACCGGCTGGGCATCACCAATTTCGCCGCCGCGCGCGAGATGCTGAGCGCCGGCATCTCGTCAAGCTTCCGCACGGTCGCCACGCAGGCGCTGCAGATCGGGCAAAGCGCTTTCAGCTTCCTGATGGCGCTGGGCGTGATGCTGTACCTCACCTTCTTCCTCCTGCGCGATGGACCACGGCTGTCGGCAATGGTGGACAGGGCAGCGCCGATGCGGATCGCCTATCGCCGCGCGCTGATGGCGCAGTTCGTCCTCGTCACCCGCGCCACGATCAAGGGCAGCATCGTCGTCGCCATCGTACAGGGACTGATCGGCGGAATCATCTTCTGGGCGCTGGGCCTGCCGGGCGCGCTGCTGTGGGGCGTATTGATGGGTGCGTTCTCGCTGATTCCCGCGGTGGGAACCGGGCTGATCTGGGTGCCGGTCGCCATTTATCTCTTCGTGACCGGAGCGGTGGTGAAGGGATTGATCCTCGTCTTTTGCGGCATGTTCGTGATCGGCATGGTCGACAATATCCTGCGCCCGATCCTGGTCGGCCGGGATACGCGGATTCCCGATTATGTGGTGCTGATCACCACGCTAGGCGGGATCGACCTGTTCGGGTTCAACGGCATCGTCATCGGGCCGGTGATCGCGGCCCTGTTCATCGCGACGTGGAATATCGTGACGAAGATGCGGACCGGCGCCGACGGGCTGGAAGGGCCGCTGACGGAAGAAGCGCCGGGCGGCTGAAGCACGACGCGTTCCTGCGCAGGAGCACGACCGGAACCGGGCGTCTACAATTCCTCCAGCGCCGCGCTGGCTTCCATCCAGACTTCTTCCGCGGCTTCCAGCTTCTTCTCGACCTCGGAACGCTTCACCATCAGTTGCGTCATGGTCATCTTCGCCTCGACGCCGGTGGCGGACTTGGGGTCGAACAGCGCCTTGTCGATGCGGCTGCGCTCGGCCGCCAGCGTCGCCATTTCCTTTTCCGCTTTGGCAACGGCGTTCTTCGCCGTCTTCTGCCTTTCGCGCCATTCTGCGGCGTTGCGCTTTTCCGCCTTGCGGTCCACCTTGGGCGCGTCTCCGCCGCTCCCATTCCCATCCGCCTTGCGCAGGATGATGTCGGTATAATCCTCCAGGCTGCCGTCGAACGGCTGGGCCGTGCCATTGTCGACCAGCACGAGGCGATCCGCCACCAACTCGATCATGTGGCGGTCGTGCGATACGATCACCACCGCGCCCGAATAGTCGTTCAGCGCCTGCACCAGCGCCTCGCGACTGTCGACGTCGAGGTGGTTGGTCGGTTCATCGAGAATCAGCAGATGCGGCGCGTCACGGGTGATGAGCGCCAGCGCCAGCCGCGCCCTCTCCCCGCCCGACATGGAGCCGACCTTCTGCGTCGCGCGCTCGCCGGAAAAGCCGAAGCGGCCGAGCTGCGCACGTACGGCGGCAGGCGTGGCCCCCTTCATCACCCGGCTCATATGTTCAAGCGGCGTGTCGGTGACGTCCAGTTCCTCCACCTGATATTGGGTGAAATAGCCGACCTGCATCTTGGCAGAGGCGTTCATCGCGCCTTCCATCGGCTTCAGTTGCGCGGCGATCAACCGGGCGAGCGTGGTCTTGCCATTGCCGTTCCGTCCCAGCAGCGCCAGCCGGTCGTCGGGATCGATGCGCAGATTGACCCGGCGCAGCACCGGCGTGTCGTCATAGCCCACCGCCGCCATGTCCATGGTGATGAGCGGCGGGCGCAGTTCGGGCGGGTTGGGGAAACCGAAATGCAGCGTCGGGTCTTCGATCGCGGCGGCGATGGGCTGCATCTTCGCCAGCGCCTTGGCGCGGGACTGCGCCTGTTTCGCGGTCGACGCGCGGGCGGAGTTGCGGGCGACATAGTCCTGCAATTTCTCGCGCTCGGCCTGCTGCTTGGCGCGGGCAGCCTCCTGCTGGGCCAGGCGTTCGGCGCGCTGGCGCTCGAATGCGTCGTAGCCGCCGGGATAGAGGGTGATCTTTCCCCCTTCCAGATGGAGGATATAGTCGACCACATTGTTGAGCAGGTCGCGCTCATGGCTGATCACGACCACGGTGCCGCGATAGCCTTTGAGGAAATTCTCCAGCCACAGTGTCGCTTCCAGGTCGAGATGGTTCGACGGCTCGTCGAGCAGGAGCAGTTCGGGGTTGGAGAAGAGCAGCGAGGCAAGCGCCACGCGCATCTTCCAGCCACCCGAATAGCTGTCGAGCGGACGCCCCTGCATCTCCTCGTCAAAGCCAAGGCCGACAAGGATGCGGGCGGCGCGCGCTGGCGCGGTATAGGCGTCGATGGCGTTCAGCCGCTCATAGATATGGCCCAGGCGGTCGGGATCTTCGGTATGTTCCGCCTCCGCCATCAGCGCGGCGCGCTCACTGTCGGCGGCCAGCACCGTGTCGAAGGGGGTGGCCGTGCCGGAGGGGGCCTCCTGCGCGATATAGCCAAGGCGCGTGTCGCGGGGCATCTCGCATGCCCCCCCGTCCGGGTCGAGCTGGCCGATCATCACCTTCATAAGCGTCGACTTGCCCGCGCCGTTGCGGCCGATCAACCCGACGCGGCTGCGCGGCGGCAGCGCGGCACTGGCGCGATCGAGGATGGTGCGTCCACCGAGGCGCACGGTGATGTCCCTGAGATTCAGCATGGCCGGCCCCCTAGCAGAGCCGATCGCGATTGTCAGCGGTCGGAAAACGGCCGGCCGAAAGGAGAAGGCGGCGAGGTGATGTTTCCGGCAATGTTTCTGAACGATTGTCGACAGCCATATTCAGCATGGCGCAAGCCGCACGGGTGCAAAAGCGTCCTTGTCAGATCCCGCCACGGGAATTTTTGCGAGGTTGCCATGCTGAAGACCATGATCCTGTCACTATCGATGGCCGGTGCCGCCTTGGCCGGCATTGCCGCTTCACCGGCGATGGCGCAGAGCAATTATCATTATAGCGAGCGCTATGACGGCGACGACGGCAGCTATTATCGCAGCGAAACCTATCGGGAGGATGACGGCTATCGCGGCGGCTATGACCGCGACTATCGCGAATATGACCGTGCCCCCGTCCATTATCGCGACAGCTATTATCGCGAGGGTTATGACAGCGGCCCCCGCGTCTACCATGCCAGGCCGCGCTATGCCCGCTGCTCGTCGGGAACGACCGGCACGGTGATCGGCGGCGTGCTGGGCGGGCTTCTTGGCCGGGAGATCGGCCGCGGCGGGCGCTGGGACCGGCCGAGCACCACCGGGCTGATCCTGGGTGCGGGCGCCGGAGCGCTGGCCGGGCGCGCCATCGAACAGAATGATTGCCGCTAATCGACGTTTCTGAAACGCGCCCTGGGCGCATATGGACGACGACGTGAAATCCTCCCCACGGTATCCGTGGGGAGGATTTTCCTCTGCGCGCTATGCGGCATAGAGCGTGAACTGGGCGTGCAGGCCATTGATCGACGACTGCCCGACCCACAGGTCGAAAGCGCCCGGCTCCGCAATGATCCGGTTGCCCGCGCCGACAAATTGCAGGTCGACGCGGGACAGGGAGAATCGAACCGTCCTGCTCTCGCCGGGGTCCAGCGTCACGCGCGCGATGCGTTTCAGTTCGCGGATCGGGCGGGTGCGGCTGGCGACGCGGTCGCGAATGTAGAGCTGCACCACCTCGCTGCCCTTGCGCCCCCCCTTGTTGGTGAGGCGGGCGGTCACCTCAATCGCCCGGTCCCAGCGCAGCGCCATGTCCGAAAGCTTGAGGTCCTCCAGCACGAACTCGCTATAGCCAAGCCCGTGCCCGAAGGGATAGCGCGCGCTGTTGTCGGTCGTGGCATAGCGCGATCGATATTCGGTGCGATTGTCGATCACCGGGCGCCCGGTCGACTTGCGGTCGTAGAAAAAGGGCTCCTGCCCCGATTCCCAGGGAAAGCTGACCGGCAGCTTGGCAGAGGGATTCTCCTTGCCGAACAGGATGTCCGCTATGGCATGGCCGGACTCCGACCCCAGGAACCAGGTCGCAAGGATCGCCTGCGCATTGGCGACGCCGTCATGCAGCGCCAGCGCCCGGCCGTGGCGAAGGAGGACGATGACCGGCTTTCCCGTACCGGCCACCGCATCGGCCAGCGCCTGCTGCACGACCGGAATCTCGATGGCGGTGCGGGATTGCGCCTCGCCCGACATGTCCTGCGATTCCCCTATGGCGAGGATGACGACATCGGCGGCCCTGGCGGTCTCCACCGCCTTCGCCACCCCGCCGTCAATGGGCGTCAATATGCCGCTGCCCGGGGCGATCAGCAATCGGCCGGGATCGGGCATGGCGGCGCGCAGGCCGGTGGCGATGTCGACGCCCTTTCCCTTGTCGCCGTAAAAGGCCCAGGGGCCGTAGACATTCTCCCTGTCCTCGCCGAAGGGACCGATGAGCGCGATGGTCTGCGCCTTGGCCGGATCGAGCGGCAGGACGCCGTTATTCTGCAGCAGCACGACCGAACGCGCGGCTGCTTCGCGCGCCAGGGCACGATGGCCGGGCGTGAAGATACGACTCCTTTCCGCTTCCTCGTTCAGGGAACGCCAGGGATTGTCGAACAGCCCGATGGCCGTCTTCACATAAAGGATGCGCCGGACCGCGACGTCCACCGTCTCCATCGGCACGGCGCCGCTTTTCACCAGATCGGGGATATGGCGGATATAAAGGCCGCTCTGCATAGACATGTCCACCCCGGCCAGGATGGCGAGGCGGGTGGCATCGCGCTCATCCTCGGCATAGCCATGGGCGATCAGTTCCTCATCCGCCGTATAGTCGGAAAAGACGAAGCCGCGAAACTTCATCTCCCCGCGCAGCATGTCGGTCAGCAGGTCACGGTCGGCCGTCGCCGGCACGCCGTTGATCTCGCTGAACGCCGCCATGGTGGTGAGCGCGCCCGCCGCGAAGGCCGCGCCAAAGGGCGGAAGATGGGTTTCGCGCAGCGTCTCGTCACTGATGTCGACGCTGCCATATTCCAGGCCCCCGGCGACCGCGCCATAGGCGGCGAAATGCTTGGGGCAGGCAAGCAGGCTGTCGTCGCGGCGCAGGTCACGCCCCTGGAAGCCGCGCACGCGGGCGGCGGCGAACAGCCCGCCCAGATAGACATCCTCCCCGGCGCCCTCGACCACACGCCCCCAGCGCTGGTCGCGGGCGACGTCGACCATGGGCGCAAAGGTCAGGTGCAGACCGGCCGCCGTGGCCTCGACCGCCATTGCGCGCGCCGTGTGCTCCGCCAGCGAAGGATCAAAACTGGCCGTTTCGGCGAGCGTCACCGGGAAGATCGTCTTGAGCCCATGGATCACGTCGCCCGCGAACAGCAGGGGAATGCCAAGGCGGCTCTGCCTGACGGCGATCTCCTGCGCGCGGCGCGCGCCCGCCACGCCTATGCCGTTGAACAGGCATCCCACACGCCCCTTGCGGATCTCCTCGGCAAGCTGCCTTTCATTCTGGATGCCGGTCTGCGGATTGGGCGGGTTATAGGGACGGAAACTGTCGGCCAGACAGGTCATCTGTCCCGCCTTCTCCTCGATGGTCATGCGCGCGATCAGATCGTCCACACGCTCGACCTCCGTCGCGGCAAGCGCGCGACGGGGCAGCGGAAGCGTCAGGAAGCCGGCAAGGGCGGCGGTCAGGACGGCCCGGCGGGCTACGGGAGGGATCGGGGTCATCAAGGGGGAGCGTAACTGATTCCGGATGAACCGCACCTATCCCGTCAACGCATGAAAGAAAGCAACCGGCGGAGGGATGGACCGAGCCTCAGGGCCGATCAGTTCAGCCGGGGACGCAAGATGGCGGGGCGATGGTGGACAGGGCTGGATTCGAACCAGCGTACGGGAAACCCGGGCAGATTTACAGTCTGCTGCCTTTAACCACTCGGCCACCTGTCCAGTCGCCTAACCATATTCGGAGAAGCCCCGATCGGCTGGAGGGCGCTCCAATGGCGAAAGGAGACTTGCCTGTCAATGGTCCAATGTGAAAAGAGCGCTTCCATGAAAAGAGGAAATCGCACCGGAAAGGCCAAAGGGACCTTTCCCCGCTTCTATGGACGGCATGCCGTCATCGCCGCGCTCGCCAATCCGGACAGGGTGGTGCGCAAGATCTGGGGCACGCGGGAGGCGCTGAACGCGCTCGACCTGCCGCCGGTCCTGCCCATCGTCTATGCCGACGGGGCGGATCTGGGCCGCATGGTGCCGTCCGACGCGCCGCATCAGGGGATCGTGGCGGAGGTAGAGCCGCTGGACGATGTCTGGCTGGGCGACGCGCTGGAGGCCGGGCGGGACGATCATCGTCCCGTGCTGGTGCTGGACCAGGTGACCGACCCGCACAATGTCGGCGCGATCCTGCGCTCCGCCGCCGCGTTCGACGCGCTCTGCATCGTCACGCAGGACCGCCATGCTCCGCCCGAATCGGGCGTGCTGGCGCGCTCGGCATCCGGCGCGCTGGAAATCGTGCCCTGGGTGCGGGTCGTGAACCTTGCCCGCGCCCTCGATGAAATCGCGGAAGCGGGCTTTTGGCGCATCGGGCTGGACGGCACGGCGGAACAGACACTGGGCGAGGCGATCGGCACGTCCCGCGTCGCGCTGGTGCTGGGGGCCGAGGGTGAAGGGCTGCGCCACAACAGCATGGCGCATTGCGACATTTTGGCTAAGCTGCCGATCAGCCCGCGCATGGAGAGCCTGAACGTCTCCAATGCCGCGGCGATCGCCCTTTATGCCGCTGCCAGCCGGTAGCGGCCCGGGGCCACGGACGACAGGGGTTTCGATCGTGATGATTTTTCTGCGCTCGGCCGTTGTGCTGGCGGCCAGTCTGCTGCTCTCGGCCTGCCTGGTGACGCCGGGCAAGTTCGACTCCACGCTGGATATCCGGGCGGACCGGAGCTTCAGCTTCACCTACAAGGGCGAGATCCTGGCATCGGACATGGGCAAGGGCCTGGGTTCGATGCCCGGCAATGACGATCCGATCGACGGCGCACCGCCGAAGGACCAGCAGAGCAGCCTGCATACGGCGCTCCAGTCCAAGACGCAGGGCAAGACGGAAGAGCGCTTCGACGTCAAGGACGACAAGAATGACGAGCAGCAGATGCAGGCGATCGCCGCAGCGCTGCTGAAGGAAAAGGGATTCCGGTCGGCCCGCTACATGGGCAATCACCGGTTCGAGATCGACTATGCGATCAGCGGCCGGCTGACCCACGCCTTCCTGTTCCCCTTCAACAGCGATGCGCAGATCGTGCTGCCCTTCGTCGTCGTGGAGTTGCGCGGGGAAGACCGGGCGCGGGTGAAAGCGCCGGGCTATTCCAATGGCTATGACAAGAGCCAGGGTCCGATGGGCGGGGGCAATGACGATGCCGCCAAGGCGCTGGACGGCACCTTCACCCTCACCACCAATGCAGAGATCGTCAGCCAGAACCAGGAAGACGGCGCGCAGGACACGCCGCAAGGGAAACGAATCGTCTGGAAGGTGACGCCCCTGACCAGCGAAGCACCGGCGGCCACCCTGAAGTTCAGGCCGTAAAGCCATGCTGCGTCAGATTCAACGCAGCACAGGTCTCATCGGCTGACGCGGATCATCGCGCGCTCGCGCCAATCCCGGCCCTTCCGCATGCGGGACGGGAATGTTCGGGATTGGTCACCAGCGACCGGATTCAATCTTCCGGCGCAATCGTCACGCGCAGACCGTCGAGCGAATCGTTGAACTGCAACTGGCAGGACAGGCGGCTCGTCTCGTTGCGATGATCGGAGCTGTCGAGCAGGTCGTTCTCGTCCTCGCTGATCGCAGGCAGGCTGTCGGTGAAGGCAGGGTCGACGAAGACATGGCACGTCGCGCAGGAACAGCAGCCACCGCAGAGGGCCAACAGTTCGTCAAATCCGTTGTCGCGGATGATCTCCATCACGGAAAGGCCGCTGTCCGCCTCCACCGTCTGTTCTTCGCCCGCGCGGTTGACCACGATCAGTTTCGCCATGTACCCAAGTCCCTCTAATTTTTTCCCGCCGCTCATGTCGGACGAGCAGCAGGAAATCAAGGGCCAGGCGACAAATCATGGTGAATACGGCAGAAGCGTTGCGGAACAGCCTGGATATCATAGCTGCGATGGAACCCGGTTTCGCCGCGGCCATCGGCCGGGTCGGTTATCCGCCGCCCCGCGTCCGCGAGCCAGGTTATGAAACCTTGCTGCGCACCATCGTCGGCCAGCAGGTGAGCGTTGCCGCGGCCGGGGCGGTCTGGCGGCGGCTGGAAGCCGAACTGGGCACAGGCTGCGCGCCGGACACCCTTCTCGCCCGTGATTTCGATACGTTGCGCGCCTGCGGCCTGTCGCGGCAGAAGCAGGGCTATGCCCGAAGCCTGGCGGAACTGGTGGTCAGCGGCGAAATCGACCTGCACAATCTGCCCCAGGATGATGAGGAAGCGATCGCGCAACTGGTGCAGGTCAAGGGGATCGGGCGGTGGTCGGCCGAAATCTACCTGCTGTTCGCCGAAGGGCGGCCGGATGTCTGGCCGGCGGGCGACCTCGCGGTGCAGATCGAGATCGGACGGATATTGGGCCTCGCTCAGCGGCCCAGCGAGAAGCTGACCCGCGACGTCGCCGAACGCTGGCGCCCCCATCGCGGCGCGGCCGCCATCATGGCATGGCACCATTATAATACGGAGGTTTTGTAGACCATGTCGAGATGGAGCACAGTTCAGGCCGAACCTGGAGGCCAGCCCCCTGTCCTGCTGCGGACGGGCCGCCGTGCGGGCCTTGGCCTGGAGCTTTGCCCGCCGGTATGCGTCGACCCTCAGACCTCGAATTTGGGAATAATGTGATGCCCCTGCCCCATGCCCGCTACATCGTCCTCGAACATGAGGGCGTCTGGAAGATCAATCTCGACAATCGCTATTATGGCCCTTTCGTGACGCAGGAAGCGGCGGTGGAAAATGCGACCGCCACCGCGCAAAAGGCTGGCGGCGCGGGTTATCCCGCCTCGGTCCTGCTGATGCGCGGCACCGCCTTCGAGACGCTCTGGACCAGCGTGGAGGCAGACAAGGCCTGAAAAATTTTGCGCTCCCACGGGAACCTGTGACGGATCTGCGCATTTAACGCCTCCGGTTGCGTGGACTGTGGGATGAGCAAAAAGGTTCTGATCGTAGAAGACGAAATATTCGTCGCCCTGGAAATCGAGCACATCGTGGAGGATGCGGGCTTTACCGTCGGCGCCATCGCGGCCGATCGTCAGGCTGCATTGGACGCTGCCCGCCATTGCGACATCGCGCTGGTCGATCTCAACCTGCGCGACGGCCCCACGGGACCGGGCATCGGCGTAGAACTGGCCAGCCAATTTGGCATCCGGGTCATCTATGTGACGGCCAATCCGGCGCAGATCGGGACCGCCTCAGCCGCTGCGCTCGGCGTCATCACCAAGCCTTTCCGCGCCCACAGCATCGCCGAAACGCTGCACCTCGCCGCCGCCGAAAGTCCTGAGCTGGAAGCCGCCGAAATCGCCGGCTTCACCCCTTTCCTGCCGCTGCCCGGCTCATTGACCGGGCTGGAATCCAGAGGCTGAGGCTCAAGCCTTCCGGCCGCCATTGCCGGGTCATGCGCCCGCCCAGTTGCCGTTCCACGCTCAACTGCATCAGCCGGCTGCCAAAACCCTCGCTGGTGGCCGGTGCGGGCGGCGGTCCGCCCTCCTCGCGCCAATCGATGCGGATATGGTCGTCCTCACCCTTCACCTCGATCATCACCTGCCCGCCGGGTGCGGAAAGCGCGCCATATTTCGCGGCGTTGGTCGCCAGTTCGTGGAACAGCAACGCCAGCGGCGTAGCGGAACGGTCGTCGATTTCAGGATCGTCGCCGATACAGCGGATACGCGGTCCCAGCGCGTCGCGATAAGGCGTGAAGATCTGCTCCAATATGCCCCACAGCCGGCCGTCACCCTGATCCGGCTGGGAATTCGGGCCATGGGGCCGGACGAAATCATGGGCGCGGCCCAATGCCATGATGCGGTCGCGCAGGTCGTCCGCCGCGGCGCGGATTTCCGGATGCTGGCGCGCCGACAGGCCGATCAGCCCGGAAATCACCGAAAAGATATTCTTGATCCGGTGCGAGAGCTCATGGGCAATGATCTCCCGTTCTTCCACCATCGCGATCTGGTCGTTGATGTCGGTACAGGTTCCGATCCAGCGAACGATCGCCCCATCCTCATCCCGGATCGGCAGCGCGCGCCCCAGCGTCCAGCGATAATCGCCGCTGTGATGGCGCAACCGATATTCGATCTCATAGGGTTCGCCGGTCTCCAGCGAACGGCGCCAGCGGCCCCAGGCGCGTTCCTGATCGTCAGGATGGAACATGCCGTTCCATCCCTCGCCATCGGTCGAACCCGTCGGCACGCCGGTAAACTCGTACCATCGTGCATTGTAATAGTCGTGATAACCGTCCGGCAGCGTCGACCAGACCATCTGCGGCATGGTGTCGGCAAGCGTGCGGAACATACGGTCGCTTTCCGCCACCGCCTGCGCATCCCGTTGCTGCCGGGCGATCACGTCGCGGTCGCGGCGGCGCCCCTCCAGCTCGACCATGACCTGCCGGGCCAGGAGAGACAGTCCCTGACGCTGAAGGACGGTCAGGTCGTCCCGCGGCTTGTCATCGATGACGCAAAGCGCGCCCAGCGACGCATCCTCGCTGTCGATCAGCGGCGCACCGGCATAGAAACGGATGAACGGCGGCCCCGTGACCAGGGCATTGTCACGAAAACCGGGATTCTGCGTGGCATCGGGGACGACGAATATCCCCTCACCCTGCATGGCATGGGCGCAGAAGGACACGTCGCGGGGCGTTTCCTCCGCGTCCAGCCCGGTGCGGGCAAGAAAACGCTGGCGATCATCCTCGACGATGCTCACAAGCGCGATGGGCGCATCACACAGCGCGGCGGCGAATGCGGTAATCTGGTCGAGCGTGGCGAAGCCCCCGGTATCGAGATCGTAGCGCGCCAGCAGCGCCGCGCGATCGGTCTCGAGCCCGCGCCCGTCAACCATCGCTGACGCGTTCGATGTCCGCGCCAACGGCAGAGAGCTTTTCCTCCAGCCGCTCATAGCCACGGTCCAGGTGATAGACGCGGTGGACCTGGGTTTCCCCTTCGGCGGCAAGGCCGGCAAGGATCAGGCTCATCGAGGCGCGCAGGTCCGTCGCCATGACCGGCGCGCCGACCAGCCGGTCGACCCCGCGCACGACCGCGGTGCGGCCGTTGACGCCGATGTCGGCCCCCATGCGCGCCAGTTCGGGAACATGCATGTAGCGGTTCTCGAAGATCGTCTCGGTCAGCACCGATGCGCCGTCCGCGCGCGTCAGCATCGCCATGAACTGCGCCTGCATGTCGGTCGGAAATGCGGGGAAGGGCGCGGTCGAAATGGTCAGTGGGCGCAGCCGGCCGTCAGCCGACACCCTGATCCCATCCTTCAGCTCCTCGACATGGACACCCGCCTCGCGCAGCGCGGCCAATATGGCGTGCATGTCATCGGCGCATGCCCCGGCCAGTTCCAGCGAGCCGCCGGTGATCGCCGCGGCGCAGGCATAGCTCCCCGCCTCGATCCGGTCGGGCATGACGCTGTATGTCGCGCCGTGCAGCCGTTCGCGGCCGTGGATGATAAGCTTGTCGGTCCCCACGCCCTCTATGTCGGCGCCCATGGCGTTCAGCAGGTTGCAGAGATCAACGATCTCCGGTTCTCGCGCCGCATTTTCCAGGATGCAGCTACCCTTGGCCAGCACGGCAGCCATCAGCGCATTCTCCGTCGCGCCGACCGACACGACCGGGAAGGTGTAGATGCCCCCCGGCAGGCCGCCGTCGGGCAGACTCGCGCGCACATAGCCGGCGTTGATCTCGATGATCGCGCCGAACGCCTCCAGCGCCTTCAGGTGCAGGTCGATCGGGCGGTTGCCGATGGCGCAGCCGCCGGGCAAGGACACCCGCGCCTCGCCCGCGCGCGCGAGCAGCGGGCCGAGCACCAGGATCGATGCACGCATCTTGCGCACGATGTCATAGGGCGCTTCGGTCGAGGTCACGCGGCCGGCCCGCAGCGTCATGACGCGGCCGAAATCCTCGGGACGGGCGCCCTCGATCATCGTCGACACGCCAAGCTGGTTCAACAGATGGCCGAAGCTGTCGACATCCGCCAGCCGCGGCAGGTTGCGCAGCGTCACCGGCTCGTCGGTCAGCAGCGCACAGGGCAGCAGCGTGAGCGCGGCGTTCTTCGCGCCGGAAATGGGAAGGCGGCCGTTCAGCGCTTTGCCGCCGCGGATGTGAATGCGGTCCATCGGCTGGGTTCTTAACGTTAATTACGGTTTCCGCAAGGCGGTCGGCGCGGCTGTCCATTCCCGGACATATTTCCGCGCACAATTGAAACATTTGTGCGTTCGTCCGCCCATTATTGATCGAGTTTAGTGCAGTTTGCGCAAATGCAGCCAAAAGACGCGTGGGGCGTTTTGCCATCGTAACGACAATGCAAGCAAAAAGGTGTTTTGGTGGCAACAAGTTGTTTCGCGGACAGGTTGGCGAAGCATGTGGCCCTGTCCGATGCAGAAAAAAAGGCACTTACAAGGCTGGAGGAGAATCCCCGCAAGGTAAAGCGCGGCGCGATGATACAACGCGTCAACGAAATGGTGACCGAACTCTTCGTCCTGCGCGAAGGACGGGTGATGAGCTTCGTGATCCTGCCCGACGGAAGCCGTCAGATCCTGCGCGTCTACTTCCCCGGCGATTTCATCGGATCGGCCAGCACGATCTACAGCCGGGCGCCGGAATCGCTGGTTGCGCTGTCCGATGCGATCATCTGCCCGTTCGACAAGCACGCGCTGCGCCGTCTGCTGGAGGAATATCCCCGCGTCGCAGCGCTGCTGTTCCTGCTTTCCAATGCGGAACGGGTCGCGCTGACGGACCGGCTCGCCTCCCTGGGACGCACCTCTGCCAAGGCGCGGGTGGCATCCTTCCTGCTCGACATATTCGACCGCCTGCGGGTGACCGACGATGGCATCACTGACAGCTTCGACCTCAAGCTGACGCAGGAGGAGATCGGGGACGCGATCGGCCTCACCTCCGTCCACGTGAACCGGATGATCCGGCAGATGGAACAGGAAGGGCTGATCAGCCGGGCCAATGGACGGATCACCCTGCGCGACATGGCGCGGCTGGAGGAAATCGGCCATTATACCAACCGGCACAAGGATATGGACCTGGATTGGCTGCCGGGCCTGGATTGACGGCATCCCCTCCGGCGAGGGATTTTACGCCAGCAGTTCCACGTCCCAATAGAGCCAGTCGTGCCAGCTTTCGTGCAGATAGTTGGGCGGGAAGGCCCTGCCATGTTCCTGCAATTGCCAGCTCGTCGGACGGATCGGCGTCACATGCAATTGCATATGCGCCTCCTTCGGCGTCCGCCCGCCCTTCTTCAGATTGCAGGGCGAACAGGCCGTGGCGACATTTTCCCAGGTCGTCCGCCCGCCCGCGCGCCGCGGAATGACATGGTCGAAGGTCAGGTCGTTCGGGGAGCCGCAATATTGGCAGGCGAACTTGTCGCGCAGGAACAGGTTGAACCGGGTGAAGGCGGGATGTTCCGACGGCTTCACATATTGCTTCAGCGCGATCACGGAAGGTATCTGCATCTGGACGCTGGGGCTGTGCACCTGCCGCTCATAGCTGGCGACGATGTCCACCCGATCCAAAAAAACCGCCTTGATGGCGGTTTGCCAGGGCCACAGGCTCAACGGATAATAGCTTAAAGGCGTGTAGTCCGCATTCAGGACCAAAGCCGGACAGTTTTCCGGATGTCGTATCAGGTCGGGATGGTACATATATTACCCTTCAACCCCCTTTCGCCACCGCCCTGATCGATCAGAAAGGTGACGACAGCATGACAGCATCATCGACCCCATCCCGTCAAGGGCCTGTATGACTCAATCGGCACGACCACAGCATATGGTGACTCGCTTTGCGCCAAGCCCCACGGGTAGGTTGCATGTCGGCCATGGCTGGTCGGCGCTGCTGGCCATGGACCTGGCGCGGGCGCGGGCCGGGTCCTTCCGCCTGCGGATCGAGGATATAGACGGCACCCGCAGCCGGCCGGAGCATGTCGCCGGCATCGTCGAGGATCTGCGCTGGCTGGGCATCGCCTGGGACGGGGACATCGTGTTCCAGTCGGCGCGGCTCGACCATTATCAATCGGCGCTGGAACGACTGAAGGCCATGGGCCTGCTCTATCCCTGCTTCTGCACCCGCGCCGACATCGCCGCCAGCGCGACGGCGCCGCACGGGCCGGAGGGGCCGGTCTATCCCGGCACATGTCGCGGGCTGAACGATGCGCATCGGGCAAGCCGGATCGCGGCCGGCCATCCCCATGCATGGCGGATCGACATGGCGCAGGCGGTCGCGCGGGCGGGCCCGCTGCAATGGCATGCCCTGCCCTTCCCGCCGAATGACGATGCGGCAACGGCCGTCCCTGCCGGACCGCTTGCCGCGGGCGACGTCGTGCTGGCGCGCAAGGATGCGCCCGCCAGCTAT
The DNA here is from genome assembly GCF_040676285.1 of Sphingobium sp. LMC3-1-1.1. NCBI lineage: Bacteria > Pseudomonadati > Pseudomonadota > Alphaproteobacteria > Sphingomonadales > Sphingobiaceae > Sphingobium > Sphingobium sp. LMC3-1-1.1. The sequence continues at coordinate 111,204 of NZ_JBEGHQ010000045.1, forward strand.
CATCTTTCCTGCACGCTGGACGATGCGGCGATGGGCGTGACCCATATATTGCGCGGCGAGGATCTGCGCCCCGCGACCGACATCCACCGCCTGATCCAGGCGCTGCTCGACCTGCCCTCCCCCCTCTATGCCCACCATCCCCTGCTGGTCGGACCGGACGGCAGGCGGCTGGCCAAGCGCGCCGGATCGATCGGCCTGGCCGATCTGCGCGCGGAGGGCATGGACCCGCAGCGCCTGGCCGACGATCTGCGCCATGCGCGCTTTCCGATTGGCATTTCCCTGGGCAGCGCCTAGATTCGATCTCATGAACACGCTGCTCGTCATCGCCCTCATCCTGGCCATGGGCGCCACCCTGTTCGCCCTGATCCGGGGAATCATCGCCTTTCTGCAGGCGACCAAGGAACAGTTGAACTCGCCGGAAGGCGGACCCAGTCCATCCAGCCTCAAGCAGAACAGGATGATGATGAACCGCATCCTGTTTCAGGCAGTGGCGGTGATCATCGTGGCGCTGTTGCTGCTGATGAAGGGCCACGGCTGAGCGCCCGCCCGTCATGGTGAAGCTGAACAGGATCTACACTCGCACCGGGGACGCGGGCACGACCGGGCTGGTGGATGGATCCCGCCTGCCCAAACATGCGCCGCGCATGCAGGCGGTAGGCGACGTCGATGAGGCGAACAGCGCCATCGGCCTCGCCGTCATCGCGATCGGCGACAGGCCGGAGGCGGGCTGGCTGACGACCATCCAGAACGACCTGTTCGACCTGGGCGCCGACCTGGCCACACCCGTGCCGGAGGGGGAGGACGAACCCTGGGCGTTGCGGATCGTCTCGTCCCAGGTCGATCGGCTGGAGCAGCAGATCGATGCGATGAACGCCGATCTGGCCCCACTGGACAGCTTCGTCCTGCCCGGCGGCTCGCCCGCTGCCGCCGCCGTACATCTGGCCCGCGCCGTCGCCCGCCGCGCCGAACGCTCGGCCACCGCCGCAGCCGTCGAGGTCGCGATCAATCCGCAGGCATTGGCCTATCTCAACCGTTTGTCCGACCTGCTGTTCGTGATGGCACGGCGCCTTAACGGCAATGGTGCGGGCGATGTCAAATGGGTGCCGGGCGCGTCGCGCTGAAGCGATTTCCCGGCAATCGACGCCATTCGACTCATGGGCAGCACGGTTCGTCCCTGCGCCAGGCGTTAACCCTGTTGCTTCACCGCCTCTTTACGCGCCACCCCAATTTTGGCCCGATCGCTACGACAGGGCCCAGGGATGCAATTCTACCTCGCGACCTCTTTCATCTTCCCCCGCCCCTTGCGGCTTCGCCTCCTGACCCTCTGCCTTGCGACCACTCATCTGCCGCTGCTCGGTTATATCCTGTGGGGCACGGCGACGGGGCGGATCGCCTGGGCGGAGTTCATCATCTTGACGCTGGCGACCATGGCGGGCGCTGCCGGAGCGCTGATCGGCATTGGCGCGCTGCTGGACCCGCTCCACGGGCAGGTGAACGCGCTGAACCCGGTGGAGCAGCCGGAACGCAAGCGTTGGGCACCGACGCTGCGGGAAATGAGCGACATCTCCACCAGGCTCTTCCACCGCGTGCGCGGCCCCGCCGCCACGACGCGCGAACAGATCGACGCACTGAACATCGCGGCCAATGAGGATGCGCTGACCGGCATTCCCAACCGTCGCGGCTTCCTGGCGCAGCTCGACGCGCTGCCGCTGGCCGGGCGCAAGGGCTGCATCGCGATCATCGACCTCGACCATTTCACGCAGGTCAACGAGATGCTCGGTCATGAGGAAGGCGATCGCGTGCTCGTCGATTTCGCCACGCGCCTGTCGTCGCAGACCCGTCGCGTCGACATCATCGCCCGCTGGGCCGGACAGGCTTTCGCGATCTTCTATCAGGACGCCATAGAGGAGGAGGCAAGCTGGTCGCTGGCCCGCATTGCGGAACGGATGCGGCGGGAGCCCGTGGGCACGGTGAACGGACAACCGATCACCTTCTCCGTCGGGCTATGCGCCTGGCGGGGCGGCCCGGTGATGACGGCGATCGGCAAGGCCGACGAGGCGCTCTATCGCGCGAAAAATTCGGGCCGCGGCCAGATCCAGCGCGCCGAGCGGCCCGCCGTCAGCCTGCGGTAATTCCCGGCCCTCAATCGGCATGATCCATGCCGAGACCACCTCAAGGGTCATCCAGAAGCCGCATCGGAAACAGTTCAGGCGGAGCCTGCTTCCAGACCCCGCCCGACAAAGACCACCGAAAATCGGCAAGCTTATTTCGGCGCCAGCACCATCAGCATCTGGCGCCCCTCCATGCGGGGATAGGCTTCGACCTTCGCGATCTCGCCTACATTCTCCGCCACGCGCTGGAGGAGTTGCATGCCCAGCTGCTGGTGCGACAATTCACGGCCACGGAACCGCAAGGTGATCTTCACCTTGTCGCCTTCGCCGATGAAGTCATGGACCTTCTTCATCTTCGTATCATAGTCATGATCGTCGATGTTCGGACGCATCTTGATCTCCTTGATCTCCTGCGTCCTCTGGGTCTTGCGGGCAAGGTTCGCCTTCTTCTGCGCCTCGTACTTGTACTTGCCGATGTCCAGGAACTTGCACACCGGCGGATCGGCGTTGGGCGACACCTCGACCAGGTCCAGCCCCAGCTCATAGGCGCGCTCGATCGCTTCCTGCGTATACATCACGCCCAGATTTTCGCCTTCGTCATCGATCACGCGCACCTTGGGCACGTTGATGAACTCGTTGTAACGGGGACCGGACTTCGGCGGCGGCGCCATGGGACGGCGCATCATCGGGGGACGTATAGTGGCTTCTCCTATGGCAATTACGAAACGGCTCCGGCGGACTCCCGCGCATTTTGCGATCAGCCGGAACAACCAACCGATCGCGGATACGGCAAAAGACGAGCTAGAGAGTGATCCGACTCAATCGGAGCAGCCTCTAGCGCAAAGCCGAAAGGGCCGGCAAGTCCGCAATCGCTGATTTGCCGGTCCCATGTGGCATTGCTGCCTCACCGCATATCGGGTGCCCGTGCCTCCTTTGCAAGACGGGCGATGACATCATCGAGAGAAAGAAGGCTCTGCCCTTCCTTGCCCAGCTCGCGCAGCGCCACCGTCCCTTCGTCCGCCTCCCGGCGGCCGACGACCAGCAGATTCGGCACTTTCGCAAGGCTATGCTCGCGCACCTTGTAGTTGATCTTTTCGTTGCGGACGTCGGTTTCGGCACGGATGCCAGCCGCCCGCAGCTTCTCCACCACATGGCTCGCATAGCTGTCCGCATCGGACACGATGGTCGCCACCACCGCCTGCACCGGCGCGAGCCAGAGCGGGAAACGGCCGGCATAATGTTCGATGAGGATGCCGATGAACCGTTCATAGGAGCCGAAGATCGCGCGATGGAGCATCACCGGCCGATGCCGCTCGCCATCCTCACCCACATAGGATGCGTCCAGCCGCTCCGGCAGCACCCGGTCCGACTGGATCGTGCCGACCTGCCACGTCCGCCCGATCGCATCGGTCAGGTGCCATTCCAGCTTCGGCGCATAGAAGGCGCCTTCACCCGGCAGTTCCTCCCAGCCAAATTCGGGCGTGTTGAGACCCGCCGCCGCCACCGCGTCGCGCAGTTCATTTTCCGCCTGGTCCCACATCGCATCACTTCCGAAGCGCTTTTCCGGACGCAGGGCGAGCTTGATCGAGTAGGTGAAGCCGAAATCCTTGTAGATGCGGTCGGCCAGCGCGCAGAAGGCCCGCACCTCCTCCACGATCTGGTCCTCGCGGCAGAAGATGTGCGCGTCGTCCTGCGTGAACTGGCGCACGCGCATCAGGCCATGCAGCGCCCCATGCGGCTCGTTGCGATGGCAGCAGCCATTTTCGTAGAAACGCAAGGGCAGGTCGCGATAGCTCTTGATCCCCTGGCGGAAGATCAGGACATGCGCCGGGCAATTCATGGGCTTCAACGCCATCCAGTCGGCATCGTCCGACACCAGCGGCCCTTCATCCGCGACATTGGGCACTTCGTCGGGGATGACGAACATATTTTCGCGATATTTGCCCCAGTGGCCCGACTGCTCCCACTGGCGCGCGTCCATCACCTGCGGCGTCTTCACCTCGCGATAGCCCGCCGCATCGATGGCACGGCGCATATAGGCTTCCAGTTCGCGCCAGATGATATAACCCTTGGGGTGCCAGAAGACGCTGCCATGCGCTTCCTGCTGAAGGTGGAACAGATCCATCTCCGCACCCAGCTTGCGATGGTCGCGCTTGCCCGCTTCCTCCAGCCGCGTCAGATGCGCGTCGAGCTGCTTACGATTGAGCCAGCCGGTGCCATAGATGCGCGAAAGCATCGCATTTTTCTGGTCGCCGCGCCAATAGGCGCCCGACACGCGGGTCAGCTTGAACGCCGCCGGATCGAGCTTGCCTGTCGAGGCCAGATGCGGTCCGCGGCACATGTCGAGCCAGTCGCCGCCCGACCAATAGACGGTCAGTTCCTCGCCGTCGGGCAACTCGGCTGCCCATTCGGCCTTGAACGTCTCGCCCTCCGCCCGCCAGCGCGCGATCAGTTCCTCGCGCTTCCACACTTCGCGCCTGAGCGGCTTGTCGGCGGCAATGATCTCCCGCATCTTCGCCTCGATGGCGGGCAGGTCTTCCTCCGTGAAGGGCCGCTGCTTTCCTTCGACGACCGGGGGCGCGAAGTCATAATAGAAACCATCGTCCGTCGCCGGACCGAAGGTGATCTGCGTCCCCGGAAAAAGCGCCTGCACCGCTTCGGCCAGCACATGGGCAAAGTCGTGCCGCGCCAGTTCCAGCGCATCGGCCTCGTCCTTCGCCGTCACCAGCGCCAGCTGCGCGTCGGCCTCCAGCGGCCGCATGATGTCGCGCAGTTCGCCATCGACGCGCGCGGCGATGGCAGCCTTGGCCAGGCCCGGCCCGATCGCCGCCGCAATGTCCGCCGGGGTAGTGCCGGGCGCGACTTCACGCACGGAACCATCGGGCAGGGTTATCTTGAGCATGGCGGACACGGGGGGTCTTTCTGTTGAAATGCAGGTTGCGCAGCCGAAAAGGGCCGCGCCTTCCCCATAAATGGGCCGCCCGCCCTGTCAATAGAAGCCCTCTTGCCAGAGAAGCCCTCTTGTCAGTGCATCGCAGTCGGTGCATCATGCATGTGTTGTTATATCATTATTTCAACAGGAGGGATGCATATGGCCTTGAGCTTCGCAAGACCCCGGCCGGGCGACGGGGAAACGCCAATGTCGGACATGAACACCACGCCGCTGATCGACGTGATGCTGGTGCTGCTGATCATGTTCATCATCACGATCCCGATCCAGACGCACAGCGTCGGCGTCGACCTGCCGCAGACCCCCAGGGAATTGATCCCACCACCGGTCGACACCGTCAAGAACGGGGTCGGCATCGATGCCGACGGCACCATCCGCTGGAACGGCGGGGCCGTCGACCGGCTGACGCTCCGCCAATATCTTGCCGCCTCGCTGCGCCTGCCTGCCGAACCGGAGCTGCAGTTCCAGCCCGATGCCGGCGCCCGCTATGTGACGGTGGATGAAGTGCTGGCCGACATCCGCCGGTCAGGCGTGACGAAGCTCGGCTTCATCGGCAATGAACGCTACGCCAGCTTCTGATCACCCGTAAAATGCCGATCCGCCTGATTTCAGCGGGATAGCATTCCATACAACCATGAAACCCCTTGACCGACGGTCCCCGGCATAGTCTTCTCCCACCGGGGACCAAAGGGGGGGGCATCATGGATCAGGAACGCATAGGCGGCGACGGCTTCGCTTTCGAGGGCAACTGGCGCGACTATGCGCCGATCGCCTTCACCAACCTGCTGCTGACGATCGTCACGCTGGGCATTTACCGCTTCTGGGCGACGACGCGCACGCGGCGCTATCTCTGGGCGAATACGCGCTTCATCGACGACCGGCTGGAATGGACGGGCACGGGCAAGGAACTGTTCCTGGGCTTCCTGATGGTGGTCGTGCTGATCGGCCTGCCCTTCCTCTTCCTGCAATTCGGCGCGCAGGCGCTGATCCTCCAGGGGCATCAGGGGATAGCCGCGATACTGACGCTCGCGGCGTTCGTGACGATCTTCTACATGGTCGGCCTCGCCCGCTTCCGCGCGCTGCGCTACCGGCTCAGCCGGACATGGTGGCACGGCATCCGGGGCGGCAGCGACGATCAGGGCTTTGGCTACGGCATTTCCTATATGTGGAAGTCCGCAGTGGGCAGCCTGGCTCTCGGACTGCTCATCCCCTGGTCGATGATGTCGCTGTGGAACGAGCGCTGGAACAAGATGAGCTTCGGCCCGCATGCCTTCGAAGCCGCGGGCGATCACGGCCCGACCTTCAGGCGTTTCCTGCTCTTCTACCTCCTGCCGATCCTGCTGTTCGTGGGCGGAGGGGTGATGGTCGCCATGGTGGGCTTTCCGGGGCAGGACAATGTGGGCTCCCGCATGGCCGGGGTCATAATAGGCATCATCGCGCTCGTGCTGGTCTTTTATCTGGGGCTCGGCCTCATCGCGCTCGCCTTCTACGCCAGCTTCTTCCGTGAAGCGGTGGAAGGGCTGTCGCTCACCGGCCTCGACTTCCATTTCTACGCCCGGACCAGGGACTGGATATTGCTGTTCCTGGGTGACATTGCGCTGGTGGTCTGCACGCTCGGCGTCGGTTCGATCTTCCTGCAATATCGGCACTGGAAATTCTTCGTCACCCATATGGGCGTGACCGGCACCATCTATACCGACGAACTCACCCAGTCGCAGACGAAGACCAGCCGCCATGGCGAGGGCCTGCTGGACGCGCTCGACGTGGGCGCTTTCTGAGCCGCATGTCCGACTTCCGGCTCTGGCATTATGACGGCGTGACGGCGGTCCGGCGCGAAGTCCTGCTGCGACCCGCCGGCACGGGCTTTGTGCTGGAGGAGCCGGAAAGCGGCTGGGCGGGCCTGCCCGCCGACTGGAGCGACCTCACCGTCATCGGCCTGCAGGGTGATCGTTCCGCCTATGGCCATAAGACGGTTCCCGGCTGGCGCATGGGCTTTTCCGGCGAAGCGCCAGCCGACATCGCCACCCATTTGCCGAAGGGCGAACGCTATGGCCGCTGGATCGACCGCTTCGGCCTGTGGCCGGCGGCCGCCGTCTTCACCATCGCCGCCGCTCTCATCATCTGGGGCGCGCTCGAGGCACCCGCCGCCATCGCCCCGCTCGTCCCGCACGCCTGGGAGAACCGGATGGGCGACGCCATGGTGGGCGATTTCGGCGGCCGTTTCTGCCACACGCCGGCGGGCGATGCCGCGCTCAGGGGACTGGCGGCACGGATCGACCCGGGCCATGAGGCCCGCGACATCGCACTTGCCAATATTCCGATGGTGAATGCGGTGACATTGCCGGGGGGACGGATCATCCTCTTCGACGGGCTGGTCCAGCAGGCAAAGTCCGCCGATGAAGTCGCGGGCGTGCTTGGCCATGAACTGGGCCATGTGCGCCACCGCGACACGATGACGGGCCTCATCCGCCAGCTTGGCCTCAGCGTCGTGCTGGGCGGCGCGGGGGGCAATGCGGGCAATTATCTGAACGGCGTATTGTCGCTGAGCTACGGCCGCGGCGCGGAGTCTGCCGCGGACGGGGTCGCCATCGACCAGATGCGCGCCGCCGGGATTTCGCCCGCCGCGACTGCCGCCTTCTTCGATCGGATCGGCGGCAAGGACGAAGGCACGGAAGCGCGGGCGATGAGCTGGCTTTCCTCCCATCCGCTCTCCGCCGAACGCCGCCGCCGCTTCGCCGCCGCCGTCAAGCCGGGCACAGCTTACCGACCGGCGCTGGATCAGGCGCAATGGCAGGCGCTGCGAACCTCCTGCGCCAGCGATCCGAAGGTCGCCAAATTCTGGGGCCAGTCCTTCTAGGACGAATCGACATTCAGCCCTGACGGCTCGGAAAACATGCTCCAGGACAATTGTCGTCAGCAGACCGCCCGTTTCCCGGCCCCATGAACGGGCCAGCCACCTCACACGAATATCAGCCGGGCCTCGTCGCTCGTCTGCTGCAGGAACCCGACCGGCCCGCCAACCTCCACACCCTTGGGCAGATCGTCCGCCGACATGCCGCAAAGCACAAGTCCGCTCTGACAGGCGAGCAGGGTCACGCCCAATTCCACCGCCTCTTCGATCAGCATCGCCAGCGAGGGCAGGCCCGCCGACCGATGCGCTTCGTCAAGGGGCGCTGCCAGGGGCATACGCAACAGCCCTACCGCATCCAGTTGCAGGAACAGGACCGCGCCGCCGCCCAGCGCCGCCTGGGTCGCCGCCATCACCAATGCGCCGCGCAGCCGCTCGGCATCCGCCGTCGCGACGACGATCCTCAGTTCGCGCATAGTTCCGCGGCGCAGCCCTGGCAGGCGGCGTCCTTGGGCACCGCCACGGTCCGGAACCGCATCGACAGCAGGTCGGCGAGCAGCAGGCGCCCCGCCATATCTTCGCCAAAGGGAACCAGCGCGCGGATCACCTCCAGCGCCGCCAGGCTGCCCATCACGCCCGTCAACGCCCCGATCACGCCCGTTTCGGAACAATTCCGCTCCGGCGCATCCTCCGGCGATCCGACAAGGCAGCGATAGCAGGGCTTGCCCGCTTCCCAGCCGCGATAGGTCGCCAACTGTCCCTCAAATGGCCCGACCGCCGCCGAAACCAGTGGAATCCTCATCTTTTGCGTGCAATCAGCCACCGCCAATCGGGTCGCGAAACTGTCGCAACCGTCCAGCACCACATCCGCGTCCCGCAGCATCAGCGCGGCATTGTCCGCATCGATACGGGCATTGATCGGGATCAGCTTCACGTCCGGATTGAGCCGCGCAACGGCCGCCATCGCGCTTTCGGCCTTGGACGCGCCGATCGCGTCGGTGTCGAACAGCACCTGCCGCTGAAGATTGGAGAGGGCGACGATATCATCGTCTATTACCCGGATGGTCCCGACCCCTGCCGCCGCGAGATAGAGGATCGCCGGGCTGCCGATCCCGCCCGCACCGATGATCGCCACATCCGCCGACAACAGCCGCGCCTGGCCCGCGCCGCCAATCTCCTTCAGCACGATATGGCGGGCATAGCGTTCAAGCTGATCGTCGGTGAGGGGGAGGGATGCCATCAGTTACGCACCCCCGTCGATCCGAAGCCGCCCGCGCCCCTCGCCGTCTCGTCCAGTTCCTCGACCTCGGCGAAGCGTGCCACCTGCACCGGCGCGGCGACCAGTTGCGCGATCCGGTCGCCCCGCGCGATCACAAAGGGTTCCTCGCCCAGATTGATCAATATGACCTTCAACTCGCCGCGATAATCCGCATCGATCGTCCCCGGCGTGTTGGGCAGGCTGATGCCATGTTTCAGCGCCAGACCGGATCTCGGCCGCACCTGCACTTCATAACCTTCCGGAATCGCCATGGCAAAACCCGTCGCCACCGCATGCCGGCCGCCAGGCGCGAGGGTGACGTCCTCCGCCGACACGACATCCAGCCCCGCCGCATGCGCCGTGGCATAGGCCGGCACCGGCAGACCCTCCCCATGGGGCAGGCGCTTCAGGCGGATTTCAATGGGCGGAAGAGGAGAGGACATGGGCGACCTTTTCTATCAAACGGGTGGCGACGGCATCCTTGGGCAGATGGTCCCAGCTCTCGACGCCATCCTTCGAAACAATGTGCACACTGTTGGAATCGCCACCCATCACGCTGGAGCCGGGTGGGCCCGACACATCGTTGGCGACGATCCAGTCGGCGCCCTTGCGCGCCAGCTTCGCCTGCGCATGTTCGGCGATCTTCTGCGTCTCGGCGGCAAAGCCGACCAGCAGGTTGGGACGCTTCGCATGCCGGCCCAGCGTGGCGAGGATGTCGGGATTCTCCACCAGGGCCAAGGGTGTCGGCTTGCCGGAGCTATCCTTTTTGAGCTTCTGATCCGCGGCATCGGCCGTGCGCCAGTCCGCGACGGCCGCCACCATGATCGCCGCATCGGCCGGCAACGCGGCTTCCACCGCCGCCAGCATCTCCCGCGCGGTTTCCACATCGACGCGGCTTACGCCCGCTGGCGTCGGCAGATGTACGGGGCCCGCCACCAAAGTCACCCGCGCGCCTGCCCGCGCCGCTGCGGCCGCTATGGCAAAGCCCTGCTTGCCGGAGGATCGGTTGGCGATGTAGCGGACCGGGTCGATCGGCTCATGCGTCGGCCCCGCCGTCACCAGCACATGCCGTCCCGCAAGCGGCGCATCCGCCGTCTCGAAATCCGGCTGCCCTGCCAGCGGATCGGCGGCAAGCGGCCGGGCGAGCAGCCGCGCCACTTCCGCCGCGATCGCCTCGGGATCGGGCAGACGGCCCTTGCCGAATTCGCCGCAGGCCATTTCGCCGCTGTCCGGTTCCATCACATGCACGCCGTCGGCCTTGAGCTGGGCAACGTTCCGCTGCGTCGCCGCATGATGCCACATGCGCACGTTCATCGCTGGGACGGCAAGCACCGGCTTGTCGGTCGCCAGCAGCAACGTGGTCGCCAGATCATCGGCAATGCCGCCGGCCATCTTGGCAAGTATGTTCGCCGTCGCCGGCGCGACCACCACCAGGTCGGCCTGCCGCGAAAGCTGGATATGGCCGATCTCCCGCTCTTCCTTGAGGTCGAACATGTCGCCATAGACATGATCCTCGGTCAGCACGCCCAGCGACAGCGGCGTCACGAATTTCCCGGCGCTCTCCGTCAGCACCGCCCGCACGGCGATGCCTCGCTTGCGCAACAGCCGCACCAGCTCCAGCGATTTGTAGGCCGCGATGCCGCCCGACACGATGAGAAGGATGCGCTTGGTCATGACTGGCCATCATTTGGTCAAGCGACGCGCCCTTGTCCAGCAATTCCCATGGATGCGCCGGGGACGGTCGGAACCTACAGGCCCCCTCATGCGATTATTGGTTGAGAGCGGCGCAACCGTATCGAAGGGGCATGCATGGCAAGAAGCCGGACCGCACCGGGCCAGATCGACCTCCTGACCCGCTACCGCGAAGTGCGGGCGTTGAGCGAGGCGATCGCCGCGCCCCTGTCGGACGCGGACGCCACGGTCCAGTCCATGGCCGATGCTTCCCCCGCCAAATGGCACCTGGCCCATGTGAGCTGGTTCTTCGAAAGCTTCGTCCTGCGCGACAATGTGGCGGGCTACACGCCCTTCGACCCGCATTACGCCTATCTGTTCAACAGCTATTATGAGGCCGAGGGTCCACGCCACGCCCGGCCGATGCGGGGCATGCTCACCCGCCCGACGCTGGACGAAATCCGCGCCTATCGCGCCCATGTCGACGCGGCGCTGACCACCGCGCTGCCGATGCTGATGCCCGATGCGCAGGCTCTGGTGCTGCTCGGCCTTCATCATGAACAGCAGCATCAGGAACTCATGCTCACCGACATGCAGCATCTGTTGTCGCTGAACCCGCTGGAGCCGGCCCTGTACGATGCGCCCAATGCGCTGCCGGCGCCCGTTCCCGGCCCGCTCCACTGGATCGAGGGTCGGCAGGGCCTGGTCGAGATCGGCGATGACGGAAAGAGCGATTTCGCCTTCGATTGCGAAACCCCCCGCCACAAGACGATTCTCCACCCCCATGCCCTGGCGCACCGGCCGATAACCAATGGCGAATGGATCAGCTTCATGGAGGATGGCGGCTATGCCGACGCCGCCCATTGGCTGTCGGACGGCTGGGCCTGGGTAGAGGCGGAACGGATCGACGCACCGCTTTACTGGCGACGGGACGGACGAGGTTGGACGCGCTTTGGCCTGGACGGGCGCAAGCCGGTCAATCCCGCCGCCCCGGTATGCCATATCAGCCTCTATGAGGCGGACGCCTATGCCCGATGGGCGGGCGCCCGACTGCCCACGGAGGCGGAATGGGAAAGTGCGGCACTCAATATCGCGCCTACCAGCGGCAATCAGTTGGACGATGCGGCCTGCCCCCGCCCCCGCGCCGCGAATGGTGCTTCCGCCCTGACGCAGATGTTCGGCGACGTCTGGGAATGGACGGGCAGCGCCTATCGCCCCCACCCCGGTTTCCGCGCCGCCGAGGGTGCGGTGGGCGAATATAACGGCAAGTTCATGTCCGGCCAGTTCGTGCTGAAGGGCGGCAGTTGCGCCACCCCGCGGGGTCATTTGCGCGCGAGCTACCGCAATTTCTTCTACCCCCATCAACGCTGGCAGTTCACCGGACTGCGGCTGGCAAAGGATCTGTGAGGCGATGCTCCTGACCGAAAATGCCCCGCCATCGCTGCCCGCCCCCGATCCGGCCTTCCGGCGGGACATTATCGAGGGGCTGTCCCGCGAGCCCAAGGCGACGCCGCCCATCTGGTTCTACGACCAGCGCGGTTCGGAACTGTTCGAAGCGATCACCGATCTGCCGGAATATTATCCGACACGCACGGAAACCGCCCTGCTGGAGCGGCATGGCCGGGATTTCGCCGCCGCGATCGGCCCCGGCCGGGCCGTGGTGGAATTCGGCGCGGGCAGTGCACGCAAAACCCCCCATCTGCTGCGCGCCATCGATCCGGCCGCCTATGTGCCGGTCGACATCAGCGGCGACTTCCTCCATGCGTCGAGCGCGCAATTGGCATCGGCCTTTCCGGGCTTGCCGGTTTTGCCGCTGGTGGGCGACTTCAACACCGATCTGGCCTTGCCCACCGCGATCGACGGGCTGCCACGCCTTGGCTTCTTCCCCGGATCGACCATCGGCAATATGGAACCCCATGCGGCGGTCGACCTGCTGCGGGCGATGCGGCGCCTTCTCGGCGAGGGAGCGATGCTGCTGATCGGCATGGACCGGATCAAGGATCGCGGCCGGCTGGTCGCCGCCTATGATGACGCAGCCGGCGTGACGGCAGCATTCAACCTCAACCTGATCAGGCGCATCAATCGGGAACTGGACGGCGACCTGCCATTGGACGGCTTCGTCCATCGCGCCGTCTGGAACGACGACAAGGCGCGGATTGAAATGCATCTGGAAGCGGTGCGGCCGCTTCACTTCCACGTCGCGGGCCAATGCTTCCGCATGACGGAGGGCGAAACGATCCATACCGAAAGCAGCCATAAATATGGCCCACGCGACGAAAGGCTGCTGCTGCGCGCCGGTGACTGGGAACCGGTGCGCGAATGGAGCGATGAGGAGGGGCTGTTTTCACTCGTCCTGGCAGAAGCCTGACTTTCGCAGGACAGCAACCGGCATCGGAACGATCAGCGCAGGCTGAGCATCAGTCCGGCCAGCGCCGCGCTCATCAGATTGGCCAGGCTGCCCGCGACCAGCGCCTTGACCCCCAGCCGGGCGATCACCGGGCGCTGGCTCGGCGCCAGATTGCCCGTGACGGCCATCTGGATCGCTATCGAGCTGAAATTGGCGAAGCCGCAAAGCGCGAATGTGACGATGGCGACGGTCGCGGGCGACAGCGCACCCTGCACCTGCCCCAGGTTGATATAGGCGACGAACTCGTTGAGCACGACCTTGGTGCCGAACAGGCCACCCGCCACCTGCGCCTCCGTCCAGGGAATGTTGAGCAGATACATGACCGGTGAAAAGACATAGCCCAATAGCTGCTGGAAGCTGAGGCCGGGATAGCCGAGCCAGCCGCCGATGCCGCCCAATATGCCGTTTGCCAGTGCGACCAGCGCGACGAAGGCCAGCAGCATGGCGCCGACCGCCACGGCCAGCTTCACGCCCGTCTGCGCGCCCTGCGCGGCCGCCATGATCAGGTTGGCGGGCTTTTCCTCGTCATGGGTGGCGGACGGTATCGGATCGCGCGACATGTCCTCCGGCGCCAGCACAGCGGGGCCGGTGCCGCCGATCCGGTTTTCAGGAAGGACGATGTCGGGATGATCGCCCAGGGGAAGTTCGGGCTCACGGTCCGCTTCGTCCGGCATCATGATCTTCGCCATCAGCAGGCCGCCGGGCGCTGACATGAAGCTCGCCGCCAGCAGATAATCGATCTTGATGCCCATGGCGGCATAGGCGGCCAATATGGTTCCCGCGACCCCCGCCATGCCGCTGGTCATCACCGCGAAAAGCTGCGGCGGCGTCAGTCCCGCCAGATAGGGGCGGATGACGAGGGGGCTTTCGCTTTGCCCGACGAAGATGTTGGCGGCGGCGCAGAGACTTTCGACCTTCGAAACGCCCGTCACCTTCTCGATCGCGCCGCCGACCCAGCGCACGATCTGCTGCATGATGCCCAGATGGTAGAGGATCGAAACCAGGCTGGCGAAGAAGATGATCACCGGCAGGGCGGCAATGGCAAAGCTCGCCCCGCCAATCTCCGGCTTGGCGAGCGGGCCGAAGATGAAATCCGTTCCCGCCTGCGCATAGCCGAGCAGGTTCGCCACGCCACGCGATATGCCGGCGATGGCGGCGCGTCCGGCGGGGACGTAGAGCACCAGCAGGGCAATGCCCGCCTGCAACAGGAACGCCGCGCCGACGACGCGAAGCCGGATGGCGCGGCGGTCGGAAGAAAGGGCGACGGCAATGGCAAGGATCAGCGCGATACCGGCTAGGCCTGTGAGGAGGTGCATGAAGAGCTTTCGCGGGAAGAAAGAATTGCGCGACCATAAAGAGCGCGCAGCACGGAAGCCAGCAGCTTTGCGAAGGTGAAACAGGCGGTTGTGGAGGCGATATGCGGGCCTTGCTGGCAGCGGGACGATGGCCGGAGGCAAGGTCCCCCCAACCAACTGTATCCTCCGTGCCACGACTGGCGAAAAAGCATCCTATTTCGCGATCCCGCACCATTTTATCCTGTCCTACATCCCCCCGGCCTGCCTATTCCCGCTCCGTCTTTGACATGTGGAAATCATTGCCCCGAACGCTACGCGCGGGCGCGCATGCGCGCGCATATGGTGTGAACTTCGGCGGAAAACGGCCCATTCCGGACCTTCCAAACGCAAAAAGGGCCGGCATCTCGCGACGCCAGCCCCTTTTTTTTCGTCCTTCCGCCAGATCAGGCGGCGGCTTTGGCCCGCGACATGCGCTTGCGCTCGTTCGGGTCGAGATAGCGCTTGCGCAGACGGATGTTCTTGGGCGTCACCTCGACCATTTCATCGTCGTCAATGTAAGCGATGGCCTGTTCCAGCGTCATCTTCCATGGCGGGGTCAGGCGGATGCTGTCGTCCTTGCCCGAAGCGCGAAAGTTCGTCAGCGCCTTCGACTTCATCGGGTTGACTTCCAGGTCTTCCGGCTTGGCGTTCTGGCCGATGATCATGCCTTCGTAGAGCGCTTCGCCCACGCCGACCATCAGGACGCCGCGCTCTTCCAGCGGGCCAAGGGCATAGGCCACCGCCTCACCCACGCCGTTGGAGATCAGCACGCCATTCTTGCGGCCTTCGATATTGCCCTTGTGCGGGCCATATTTCTCGAACAGCCGGTTCATGATGCCGGTGCCGCGCGTGTCGGACAGGAATTCGCCGTGATAGCCGATCAGGCCGCGCGAGGGTGCGGAGAAGGTGATGCGGGTCTTGCCGCCGCCCGACGGGCGCATGTCGGTCATTTCCGCCTTGCGCTGGTTCATCTTGTCGACGACCGTGCTGGAGAACTCATCGTCCACGTCGATCACGACAGTCTCATAGGGCTCGGTCCGGTTGCCGTTCTCGTCCTCGCCGAACAGCACGCGGGGACGCGAAATGCCGAGTTCGAAGCCTTCGCGGCGCATCGTCTCGATCAGCACGCCAAGCTGAAGTTCACCGCGACCGGCGACTTCGAAACTGTCCTTGTCCGCCGATTCCGTCACCTTGATCGCGACATTGGATTCGGCTTCGCGCATCAGGCGGTCGCGGATCATGCGGCTGGTCACCTTGCTGCCTTCGCGGCCCGCCATGGGCGAATCATTGACGGCAAAGCGCATCGACAGGGTCGGCGGGTCGATCGGCTGGGCCCGGATCGCGCTGGTGACCGACGGATCGGCGATGGTGTTGGCGACGGTCGCGACCGTCAGGCCGGCCAGCGAGATGATGTCCCCCGCCCTGGCTTCTTCCACCGGCACGCGTTCCAGGCCACGGAAGGACAGGATCTTCGACGCACGGCCGGTTTCCAGCACATTGCCGTCCGCATCAATGGCATGGATCGCCTGATTGACCTTCAGCGTGCCCGAATTGACGCGGCCCGTGAGGACACGACCCAGGAAATTGTCGCGGTCAAGCAACGTCACCAGGAAGCTGAACGGCGCGTCCACGTCCAGCGCCGGCGGCGGCACATGGTCGACGATCTTCTGGAACAACGGCTCCAGCGTGCCCGAACGCAACGACGGGTCTTCATTGGCATAGCCGTTGCGGCCCGAAGCGTAGAGCACCGGGAAGTCGAGCTGCTCGTCAGTGGCATCCAGCGTCACGAACAGGTCGAACACCTCGTCCAGCACTTCCTGGATACGCTCGTCGGGACGGTCGACCTTGTTGACGACGACGATGGGCTTCAGGCCCAGCGCCAGCGCCTTGCCAGTCACGAACTTGGTTTGCGGCATCGCGCCTTCCGACGAATCGACCAGCAGGATCACGCCGTCGACCATGGACAGGATGCGCTCCACCTCACCGCCGAAATCGGCGTGGCCGGGCGTGTCGACGATGTTGATGCGGGTGCCGTTCCATTCGACCGAGGTAGGCTTCGCCAGGATGGTGATGCCGCGTTCCTTTTCCAGGTCGTTCGAATCCATTGCCCGTTCCTCGACGCGCTGGTTGTCGCGAAAGGTGCCGGACTGGCGGAAAAGCTGGTCGACGAGCGTGGTCTTGCCATGGTCGACGTGCGCGATGATCGCGATATTACGCAGGGACATGCAACTGCCTTCGGGATTTAAGGTTTCCCGGCCGGCACCGCGCCTGCTCAGGACTATCGGGCGCGCCCCTACAGGAAATGACGCGCTGCGGCAAGTTCTGCGCGACGACGGACGCCGCCTTTAATGGTCGGAGGCGGCGAAGGCCCCTATTCCGGTTTCCGCCCGCACCCGCTGCGCCGTATAGCCCGCCCTGTCCACCGCAGCGCGCGGCGATCGGTCAAGCAGAGAGATCAGCCAGATCGAGAGAAAACCTGCCGGAACGGAAAAGATCGCCGCCGAACTATAGGGAAAAGGCGCGGGTCCCAGACCGAAGGTGGTCGTCCAGACCGCGGGTGACAGCAGGGTCAGGACAAAGGCCGTCAGCAGGCCGATGGTCCCGCCCCATGCCGCGCCACGGGTGGTGCAGCCGCTCCAGAGCAGCGAGAGGATCAGCACGGGAAAATTGCCCGACGCCGCCAACGCGAAGGCAAGGCTGACCATGAAGGCCACGTTCTGCTTCTCGAACACCAGTCCCAGCAGCACTGCCAGCGCACCCAGCGCCAGCGTGGTCAACCGCGACACGCGCAGTTCGTCCGCCGAACTCGCCCGACCATTTTTGAAGACCGTAGCGTAGAGATCATGGCTGACCGCGGATGCCGCCGAAAGCGTCAGCCCAGCCACCACGGCAAGGATGGTCGCGAACGCCACCGCCGAAATGAAGCCCAGGAAGGCATTGCCGCCAATCGCATGCGCCAGATGGATCGCCGCCATATTGCCGCCGCCGCGGAGCGCGCCTTCTCCGTCCAGATAATTGCCGTCCGTCCCCACCAGCACGATCGCGCCGAAACCGATGATGAAGGTCAGGATGTAGAAATAGCCGATCCATCCGGTCGCCCAGAGCACCGACTTGCGCGCTTCCTTCGCATCCGGAACGGTAAAGAAACGCATCAGGATATGCGGCAGCCCTGCCGTCCCCAGCATCAGTGCAAGGCCGAAGGAAATGGCCGAAACGGGATCCTTGATGAAATTGCCCGGACCCATGATCGACCGGCCCCGCTCCGCCGCTTCAGCCATGGCGGCCCCGCTGGAAAGCGCGGCCTCAGTCTTCACTTCCACCGCGCGGGCAAACAGCGCTTCAAGGCTGAAGCCCATCTGCGCCAGCACCATCAGCGCCATGAAGCTGGCGCCACCTAGCAGCAGCACTGCCTTGATGATCTGCACCCAGGTCGTCGCGCGCATGCCGCCGAAGAGGACATAGAGCATCATCAGCGCGCCGACGATCACCACCGCCACGGCATAGGGCAAGCCGAACAATAATTTGATGAGCTGCCCCGCCCCCACCATCTGCGCGATCAGGTAGAAGCTGACGACCAGCAAGGTACTGACCGCCGCGAAACTGCGCACCGGTGGCTGGGCGAAGCGGTAGGAAGCGACATCGGCAAAGGTGTAGCGCCCTAGATTGCGCAACCTCTCCGCCATCAGGAACAGCAGGATAGGCCAGCCGACCAGAAAGCCGGTGGAGTAGATGAGCCCATCATAGCCGTCGTTGAAGATCTGCGCCGAAATGCCGAGGAAGGAGGCCGCCGACATATAATCGCCCGCCATGGCGAGGCCGTTCTGGAAACCGCTGATCCCGCCGCCCGCCGTGTAGAAGTCGGACGCGGTACGGGTCCGCGCCGCCGCTGCCTTGGTGATCCAGAGCGTCAGGCCCACAAAGGCGACGAACATGAGGATGGCGACCAGGTTCAACGGCTGGCGCTGCGCCTCCCCCTCCAGCGCCGCCGCGAAGGCAGGAACGGGAAACAGGAGCGCCAGGGCAGCAACAAACCCCTTCATGCATCATACTCCTGCGCGGGAGCATGATCCGAAAGGATCGCAGCCATCCGCGCGTCATGATGGCGATTGGCATGGGCGACATAGACGCCCGTGAGCGCGATCGCCAACAGGATGAGGCCAAGACCGACGGGAATGCCGATGGAGGTGACGCCCGTCCCGATCGGCGCGCCAAGCAGCGCCTTGTCGAACGCGATCAGCAGCAGATAACCTGCAAAGGCCGTGAAGATGATGATGGAGAGCAGCCATCCAAGCCGCGCGCGCGCCGCCACCAGTGCATGATAGCGGGGGTCAGCGACAACCGCCGCCACCCATGCTTCTTCCCGGCCTTTCATCTGATCCCCCTGCTCATCTTGTCCGAGTTATCCTAACCAGACCTCAGACGATTGCAATGGCAACCAGGGCGCCCTTATAACGCTGTGGCAGACTTGCGGCCCCACTGTTTTATGCACATATGACAGCGGACCCGCCACGCGCTTCTGGGAGATAACATGGCTTCGATCGCGCCAACCGCTGCCGCAACGACTTCCGGCGACATGCTGAACCTGACCCCGCCCGATCCGGTGCCGCCCGTCGCGCCGGAAAAGGCGGCCGGCCTGGTACCGCTGGACGAGGACAAAAAGTCAAAGCTCGACGAGAAGGTCGATGCCTTCATCGACGATCTCGTCGCGCAGGACGCCAATTCGCCGGAATTCGGCCAGCGGGTCGACCAGCTCACCAATATGGGGCGCAAGGAAATCGCCGAGGCTGCAGGGCATTCCAACCGATTCCTGGACCGGCCGGTGCGCGCCATGGACAGCGACAGCAAGGTCGGCGCGGACCTGGCCGAGCTGCGCCGTACTGTGGAAGATCTCGATCCCGGCAAGCGCGGCAGCTTGACCGCACCAAAAAAGCTGTTCGGCCTGATCCCCTTCGGCAACCGGATGCGCGATTATTTCGACAGCTACAAGAGTGCGCAGAGCCACATCAATTCAATCCTCGGATCGCTCGCCAGCGGCAAGGACGTGCTGATCAAGGATAATGCCGCGATCGATGTCGAGCGGCAGAATATGTGGGCGACGATGGGTCGCCTGGAACAGATGATCCATATCAGCAAGGCGCTGGACGCCCGGCTGGAGGCCAAGGCGCTGGAACTGGATTCGATCGATCCCACCAAGGCCAAGGCGATCCGCGAAAGCGCGCTTTTCTATATCCGCCAGCGCACGCAGGACTTGCTGACGCAGATGGCGGTGACGGTGCAGGGTTATCTGGCGCTGGACCTCGTCAAGAAGAACAATGTCGAACTGGTGAAAGGTGTCGATCGCGCCAGCACGACGACCGTCGCGGCGCTGCGTACTGCCGTTACCGTGGCGCAGGCGCTGGTCGGGCAACGCCTGGTGCTGGAGCAGATCACCGCACTCAACACGACGACCGCGAACATGATCGATTCGACGGGCGAGATGCTGAAGAACCAGACAGCGCAGATTCACGAGCAGGCGGCGTCCAGCACCATTCCGATCGAAACGCTGCAGCGCGCCTTCCAGAATATCTACGATACGATGGACAATATCGACACGTTCAAGCTGAAGGCGCTGGAGAATATGAAGACGACGGTGACCACGCTGTCGAACGAGGTCGAGAAGTCGAAGGGCTATATCGCGCGTGCCGAGGGGCAGGCGCAGGCCGCAAACCAGGCCCGCGCCGATAATCCGCTGCTGAGTTCGATCGAGGCCTGAAGAAATGAGTCATTCCGACCGCGTGCTGGCCGACGCGGAGGCCGTTCTCCGCCGCCACAGCGAGCGCGGACAGAGCCTGTCGGCGCGCGCCCGGCACCGCCGCAATGCCGCGCTGATGCGGAAGGTCAAATTTGCCTTTTGGGCGATCGTCGCTGTTCTGGTCGCCAGCGCGGTGGCGGGCTTCATCACCCCGCTCGGCACGACCGGGGTGATGATCGCGCTGGGCGTCATGATGGCGGCGGTGCTGCTGATTGCCATTGCCCCCGGCGAGAAAAAAGTGCGCGCCGAGGCGTTGGCGGATACCGCCCTCACCGCTTTGCCCCTGCAAACCGAAATCTGGCTGGAGAACCAGCGCAAGGCCCTGCCCGCACCGGCCGTTACCCTGGTCGACAGCATCGGCGTCAAGCTGGAAACCCTGGCGCCGCAACTCGAACGGCTGGGCGAACAGGATCCGGCGGCCCAGGAAATCCGGAAATTGCTGACCGATCACCTGCCCGAACTCGTCACCGGCTACCAGTCCATTCCCGAACCGCTGCGGCGGGAAGAGCGCAACGGCCGCATTCCCGAACGGCAGTTGATCGATGGATTGGGGGTGATCGATGCCGAAATTGCGCGGATGAGCGAGAATCTGGCCAGCGGCGACCTTGACAAGCTGGCGGTGCAGAACCGCTTCCTGGAACTCAAATATCAGGAAGCGAAGGAACTTGGGCAGGACTGACGTCTTCCTACGGTGATGATCCATTTGACGCTGATCATCGTTGATTTCCTGACCGGTCTGCTGGCGGCCGGAGCCTGGGCTCTGGCGAGTGCGGGCGGGGCGATCGCGGCGCTTGTCGGCGGCGGCCTGCTGGGCGCGTCGCTGTTCCGGAAATGGCGGCAAAAGGGTTGAGGGCGTAAAAGGGGTCAGGCGCCTTCGATCAGCACGGCCATGGCCGGTTCGGTCAGGGGCTGGCTGAACCGGATGCCGAAACGCTTGCCGACGACCCACATGACACGGCCGCTCGCCTGCACTCCCGCGGCCTCGACCATGATATAGGCCCCGGCCGACGGCGGCGTTTCGCAATGCGCAAGCGCGCCCGAGGAGGAAAGGTCGAGAAAATGCGCCCGCGTCTGCGTATCGCCGAGATGCAGGGCGACGGGGCTGAACATCTTGTGGCGCGGATCAAGCCGCCGCTGTCCTGCGGTGCGATTGGGATCAATCATGCCCTGCCTTGTCCCCAAGGCATCCGATCGTCAAGCGCGTGAAGAATCGCCATCCGTCCATCAGCCATGATCCGCATGGAAAGCCTCGCGGCACCATGGAGTTCAGGGTCGGAGGGCGCAAGGGACGATGGAGGAGGGTTCCGGCCGGGCGGTAACGCGCTTGAACCGCGCAAAATAGCCGCCGGCCGTGGGTTTCGGCACCAGTTCCTCCAAACGGAAACCCATGGCCGCCAGTTCGCAGGACAGGAGGCGCGGCGGCGTGCCGTGCCGGTCGGTCGGTCGGTTGGCGTCGACCACGATCAGTTCGCCGTCCGGCTTGAGCGCGGGACTGAGATTCCAGAGAAAGGCGTAGGGTTCCGCGATTTCATGGTACATGTGGACCATGAGGATGCGGTCGAAGCTGTTTGCGGGCAGTTTCGGATCTTCCGGCGCGCCCAGGCGGACGCTGACGTTGCGCCAGTTCTCACGGGTGATGCGGCGGGACAGGGCCTCGATCACTTCGGGCATGATATCCTCCGCCAGGACGCGGCCGCCATCCCCCACCCGCTTGGCGAGCCGCACGGTATAATAGCCCTCGCCTGCACCGATATCCGCCACTGTCATGCCGGGATGGATGCCGGCGCGGTTCATGATGTCTTCCGCTTCGTTCACCCGGTCGCGCGCTTCCTCGCTCGACCAGCGGGTGGACACGATCGGCGCGACCGGACGGTCGGCGCGGGGAAAGGCGCGCGCGCCCGGCGCGCGGTCGCCATTGCGGTCCGACGAAAACGGGCCGCAGCCCGCCAGCAGGAGCAAGCAGCCCGCCAGCGCCGGGGCCTTCATCAGTCGACATCCTCCACATCCACCTTCTCGCCCGTCACCTTCTGCGACAGGGCGGCCGCCATGAAGGGATCGAGAGCGCCGTCGAGCACGTCGTCGGGCGAGGTCGATGTGACGCCCGTGCGCAGATCCTTCACGAGCTGATAGGGTTGAAGCACATAGGAACGGATCTGGTGGCCCCAGCCGATCTCGGTCTTGGCCTGATATTCGCCCGAAGCGGCTTCCTCGCGCCGGCGCAGTTCCGCCTCGTAGAGGCGCGCCTTCAGCATGTTCATCGCGGTCGCGCGGTTCTTGTGCTGCGAGCGGTCATTCTGGGAGGCAACGATGATGCCAGAGGGAACGTGGGTGATGCGAACGGCGGAGTCGGTGGTGTTGACGTGCTGGCCGCCTGCGCCCGAGGCGCGGTAGGTGTCGATCTTGAGGTCGCTTTCGTTGATCTCGATATCGATATTGTCGTCGATCACCGGATAGACCCAGACCGACGAGAAGCTGGTGTGGCGCCGCGCCGAACTGTCATAGGGGCTGATGCGGACGAGGCGATGCACGCCGCTCTCCGTCTTGGCGTAGCCATAGGCATTCTCGCCCTTGAACAGGAAGGTGGCGGACTTGATGCCCGCCTGGTCGCCGGCCTGATAGTCGACCAGTTCGACCTTGTAGCCGCGGCGCTCCGCCCAGCGACGGTACATGCGGCTGAGCATTTCCGCCCAGTCCTGGCTTTCCGTCCCGCCGGCGCCGGCGTGGATTTCGAGATAGGTGTCGCTGGCGTCGGCCTCCCCCGCGAGCAGTGCCCTGATCTTGTCCTCATCGGCACGGTCGGCCAGCGCCTTGAGCGAAGCGATGGCTTCGCTCACCATATCCTCGTCGCCCTCCGCCTCTGCCATTTCGATGAGTTCGGCGGTGTCGTTCTTCTCGCTCTCGATCGCACGGGTCGCGCCGATCGCGGCCTCGAGCCGGGTGCGTTCGCGCATCACCTCCTGCGCGAGCTTCTGATTGTCCCACAGGGTCGGATCCTCGACCCGGGCGTTCAGCTCATCGAGGCGACGAAGGGCGCGATCCCAGTCAAGGAAGCGGCGCAGCAGATCCAGCGCGGCGTCAATGCGTTCAATATATTGCTGCGCTTCGGCGCGCATGGGGCATCTCCAGAATGTCGGGCGCTTGGCTTCTAGACCGGCAAACGCATCAAATGCCTGCCCCTATCCGAGGGCGGCCGATTTGGGAAGATTCAATCCTTGCCGACCTGCACGGAAGGATTGGCGGGAAATGGCCGTTTTGCGTCGAAGTTCACAGTGTATGCGCGCGCGTGCCCGGGCGCGCGTGTGCCTGGGCGGGGTTTTCATCGGACGTTTCAAAGAGGGGTGCGGGATAGAGCGGTGAAGGCGGAATAGGACAGGCTGAATGGCAGCCCGCTGGAGAAATAGGATGTTTTTTGTGGGACGCTGTTGCCGTCGGGCACCCTATTGCTCCGAGTCAGGGTCGGGAAAGGGGCACCGGGAACCCCTGTCTGCTCGCCATCCTGACCGCTATCAGTAAATCCCGCCCTGGTCCTGCAGGAAGTCGCTGTCGGTGCGCTGACGATGCTGGACCGTCGCTTCGATGCGGGCGGCGGCCTTGTCCTGGGCGGCGACCTCTTCCTTGCGGATCGATCGGCGGGGTTCGGATTCGGGCTTGAACGCTTCCCAGATCACGGCGGGCTTGGGCTCGTCGGTCGGCCAGACGCCGTAGACGCGCTTGCCCGAACGGCGGTCGATCGTGACCATGCGGATGCCGGCCGGCGCGATGAAAGGCGTCTTGGGCATGGTTTCCAGGACCGGCGTCATCGCCGCCTTCCAGATCGGCGCAGCGACGCGGCCGCCCTGCGCCCAGCCGCCCAGGCTGCGTGGCTGGTCATAGCCGATATAGACGCCCGCCACGATGTCCGGCGATCCGCCGACGAACCACACATTGGTCGGGCCGTTGGTCGTGCCGGTCTTGCCGAACAGCGGGCGCTTGAGGTCGGCCAGCACGGTAGCGGTGCCGCGCTGGATCACGCCTTCGGTGATGTGGACGACCTGATAGGCGGTCATGGGGTTCATCACCTGGCGCCCCTCGAAACCGAAGCGCGGCATGGGCTTGCCATCCCAATTGGCCATGTTGCAGCCATCGCAGGCACGCCAGCGCAATGGCCAGATCACCTTGCCGCGACGGTCCTGCACATAATCCATCAGCTTGGGGCTGAGTTGCCGCCCCTGATTGGCCAGCATGGCATAGGCGTTCACCATGCGCTCCACCGTGGTTTCGCCCGCGCCCAGGGCGAAGGAGAGATAGGGCTGGTAATCGCCGATCCCCATCGCCTTTATCGTACGCACGACGCGGTCCATGCCGGTCTGGCTGGCGGCGCGCACGGTCATCAGGTTGCGCGACTGTTCGACGCCCCAGCGCATCGTCTGCGGCCCGGCGCTGCCCCCGGAGAAGTTGCGGAAGCATTTCTGGCCGAGGCCCGCGCCCTGATAGACGCACAGCGGGCCATCGACGATGATCGAGGCCGGCGTCATGCCGTTGTCCAGCGCGGCGGCATAGACGAAGGGCTTGATGGTCGATCCCGGCTGCCGCATGGCCTGGGTGGCGCGGTTATAGGAGGAGAGGCGGTTGTCGAAGCCCCCCTGCATGGCGCGGACGCGGCCCGAATGGGTTTCCTCCACCACCATGCCGCCGGAAACTTCCGGCACGTTGCGCAGCGCCCAGCCCGATCCGTTGCGCGCCACCACGATCAGGTCGCCCGGCGCCATCGCTGCGAAGGCTGGTCCGCCTGTCTTGCGATAGGGCAGTTGGGCGGCGTCGGCAGGCAGCGTGCCGGTCGAACCGTCCGAAAAGCCGATCTGCGCCGAGGAGGAATCGCGGCTGACGATCACGGCGACGCGCCATCCCGCATAGTCGACGTCGATATAGCTCGCCGCCAGTTCCCGTTGCCAGCCGCGATCCATGTCGATCTTGGCGACCGGCCCGGACCAGCCCTTGCCCGCGTCGAAGCGCAGCAGGCCGTTGCGCAGCGCCGTCGTCGTCAGGTCCTGGATCTTCGGGTCATAGGGGCTGCGCACCCAGAGGCCCCCGGCATAGACGCTGTTGGGGCCATCCTCCGCCTTCTCCCCGAAAAGCTGGATCAGGCGGCGGCGGACCTCCTCCATATAATAGCCGCCGGCGCGCGCATCGAAGCTGGAGCCGTGCGCGGCCACGGTGCCGAGCGGCTGCGCCTGCGCCTCGTTCCGCTGCGCCCCCGTGATCCAGCCATTTTTGTACATTTCTCCCAGCGCCCAGTTGCGACGCTCCAGCGCGCGTTCGTGGCCGGTCGGACTTTCCGGGCGGTAATTGGCCGGTCCCTTGGGCAGGATCGCCAGATAGGCCATTTCGTGCAGCTTGAGGTCGGCCACATCCTTGTTGAAATAGGCGCGGGCCGCAGCCTGCACGCCATAGGCGTTGCGGCCGAGGAATATCTGGTTGAGGTAGAGTTCCAATATCTGCTGCTTCGACAGCACGCCCTCCATGCGATAGGCGAGGATCATTTCCTTCACCTTGCGCGTGGGCGAATATTCGTCGCCGATCAGCAGGTTCTTGGCCACCTGCTGCGTGATGGTGGAGCCGCCGCGGGCGCGCTGCCCCGATCCGATCTTGGTCGCATAGTCGAAAACCGCGCCGATGAAGCCGGGGATGTCGACGCCATGATGCTCGAAAAAGGTCTTGTCCTCCGCCGACAGATAGGCGCGGATAAGGAGCGGAGGATAATCGCTGTACTGGAGCTGCACGCGCCGTTCGCGGGCATAGCTGTGGACCGGCTGGCCGTTGGTGTCGCGCACTATGGTCGGCAGGGGCGGCTCATATTCCAGCAGCGTCGCCGCATCGGGCAGGCCGCGCGCGAAGATGAGCCAGAACAGCGCATAAGCGAGCAGGAGACCGCCAAGGCCGATCGCGATCCAGCGGAACCAGCGCCTGTCCCAATGGGGCTGGAGGCGCTGCCGAAAACCGCTCAGGCCACGACGCAGGCGCTGAGCAAAGGATGATGCGGCGTGTTGGGGGCGTGCCTCTTCCATGATGGTCGGGCTGTAAGGTCAAAATCGGGGAAGCGCCAGAGTGGAATGCCGGTGGCGGGATATGTCGCGTCCGCCGCGCGCCTGGCTAACCGCCCCGGTCCCTGCTCGCCGCCAGCTTGCGCGCAAAATGCACTTCGATGGCGCGTGCCACGCCCCGGGCGATGTTCGCCTGCCCTTCCCTCGACGCCAGGAAAGCCGCATCGGCGTTGTTGGAGAGATAACCGGTTTCGAACAGCACCGAAGGCGTATCGGGCGCCTTCAGCACTATCAGCGAGGCAAAGCGGTGCGCATTGCCGCGGAACGGGACATAGGGCGCCGCTTCGCGCTGGAGCAGCCGGGCGAAGGCCACCGACATGTTCATCGATTCCCGCTGCGTCAGGTCGATGAGGATCGACGAGACATCGCCCGACTGGCCGCCCAGGTTGATGCCGTTCAACACATCCGCCTTGTTCTCGCGTGCGGCGAGGCGCGATGCCTCCCGGTCGGAGGCGGTTTCGGACAGGGTATAGACGGTTGCGCCCCGCGCCTTGTCGTTATCGGCCGAATCGGCGTGGATGGAAATGAACAGGTCCGCGTTGAGCTGGCGCGCGATGCCGTAGCGCTCCTGCAGCACCAGGAAACGGTCGTCGTCGCGGGTCAGCGCGACGCGGACCCTGCCCGACTTCACCAGTTCATCGCGGATCGCCTGCGCGATGGCCAGCGTCACATCTTTCTCGCGCTCGCCAGTCTCGCGGTTGACTGCGCCAGGATCATGGCCGCCATGACCGGCATCAATCACCACCAGCGGACGCGACGCGTCGCGCGGCCCCTCCACCGGCGGAAGCGAGACGCCACGGGCCACGGGAGGGATCGGAACGGTGATGCTGTGGAGCCGCTTCGCCGGACGAGGCGCCATGTGCGCGGGCACGTCGAAGCGCAAGCCGGGCCGATCGCCATCAAGGCCATCAGCGGAAGCGGGCGCAGCCGAGAGGATCATGCTTGCGAGCGCAAGACTTTGAAGCATGCGCCGCTTGTGCACCGCGCGGCCCGGCGCCGTCCAGCGCAATTTTTACCTCGTCACTTCCCGTTCGCGACGCGGGCGGCATTGTGAGACGGGGCATTGCCGAACAGGCCGCTTAATCCAATCTTAACCATGATGGCGATAAACGGCAGGATGTATTGGGAGCAAAGTGCCGCTGGCGCGAAACAATATTTCCAGGGGCCGTTGCTCCCTGCGGTTTTGACTGCTACCCAATCATATTCCTTAGAAGGCGTGCCTTTATCGGGCGACCGTTCTTTTTTGGATATTCACGATGGCATCGGCAGGCGGATACGCCACTATCGATGCACGAACAGGTTGACGCTGCATGAGGCATGATTTCCAATCGACGCTGAACCCGATCCCGGGCGATGCGGCGTGGTTGGTGGTGTCCGGCACATGGTCCGGCCCTGCCCCGGCAGCAGACACGCAATTTTCCAAACCAAACCGGGCGATGCAGCAACTCGCGCCGCCCCCTTACTATCGCGCGGCAGCCCGGCCCAGTGCCGTCGGCCGCCAGCGCCGGAGAACAATGAATGACAATGCGTATGCTGATCGATGCGCGCCACCGGGAAGAAACCCGGGTCGCGGTCGTCAAAGGTAACCGGATCGAGGAGTTCGATTTCGAATCGGCCGAGCACAAGCAGCTCAAGGGCAATATCTACCTCGCCAAGGTCACGCGCGTAGAGCCGTCGCTGCAGGCGGCGTTCGTCGATTATGGCGGCAACCGCCACGGCTTCCTGGCCTTCAGTGAAATCCATCCCGACTATTATCAGATCCCCCGCGAGGACCGCGAAGCGCTGCTGCGCGAGGAGCGCGAGCATGCCGAGGAAGAGGCCGCGCTGCGTGCCGATTTCGACGATGACGACGATCATCCGGCCGCCGATGGGGGCCTGGAAGTGGTCGAGGCGACCCATCATCACGACGATGAGGAGCATGGTGAGGAAGCGCCCGAGAATGACAAGGGTGGCCGTGGCCGCCGCGGCAAGGGCGACGAAGCCGCCGACGAACTGCGCCGCAAGCGCATGGCGCTGCGCCGCCGCTACAAGATCCAGGACGTCATCAAGCGCCGCCAGGTGCTGCTGGTGCAGGTCGTCAAGGAGGAGCGCGGCAACAAGGGCGCGGCGCTGACCACCTATTTGTCGCTGGCGGGCCGTTACTGCGTGCTGATGCCGAACACGTCGCATGGCGGCGGGATTTCGCGCAAGATTTCCAACGCCGCCGACCGCAAGCGGTTGAAGTCGATCATCGCGGAAATGGCGCTGCCCTCGACCATGGGCTGCATCGTTCGCACCGCCGGCCTGCAGCGCACCAAGCCGGAGATCAAGCGCGACTTCGACTATCTCGCCCGGCTGTGGGACGAAATCCGCGAAAAGACGCTGAAGTCCGACGCGCCCGCGCTGATCCATAATGACAGCGACCTCATCAAGCGGGCGATCCGCGATATCTACAACAAGGATATCGAAGAGGTCATCGTCGAGGGCGAATATGGCTATAAGGCGGCCAAGGACTTCATGAAACTGCTGATGCCCAGCCATGCGCGCCGGGTGAAGCAATATGCCGATGCCGTGTCGCTGTTCCAGCGCGCCAGCGTCGAGGATCAGCTCGCGGCGATGTACAATCCCGTCGTTCAGCTCAAGTCCGGCGGCTATCTGGTCATCAACCCGACCGAGGCACTGGTGTCGATCGACATCAACTCCGGCCGTTCGACCCGCGAGCATGGCATCGAGCAGACCGCGGTCGCCACCAATCTGGAAGCCGCCCGCGAGATCGCGCGTCAGCTCCGCCTGCGCGACATGGCGGGTCTGGTCGTCATCGACTTCATCGACATGGAGATGAACTCCAACATCCGCAAGGTCGAGAAGGCGATGAAGGAGGCGCTGAAGGACGATCGCGCCCGCATCCAGGTCGGCCGTATTTCCGGCTTTGGCCTCATGGAAATGAGCCGCCAGCGGCTGCGCACCGGCGTCCTTGAAGCCTCCACGCGCCAGTGCCCGCATTGCGAGGGCACGGGGCTGGTCCGCACCGCTTCGTCGGCGGGCCTTTCCGCGCTGCGCATGCTGGAAGAGGAGGCGGCGCGTGGTCGCGGCAACCTGATCACGCTGCGCGCGAGCCAGGAAGCGGCCTTCTACGTCCTCAACAACAAGCGCCACGAGCTGGACGAGATCGAGCAGCGCTATGGCGTGCGCATCGCCATCCTGCCCGATGGCGAGGTCGAGGGCGCGCGCATGTCGGTCGAGGCCAGCGGGCCGCGTCCGGAGCGGGTGGTCGACTATACGCCGATCGTGGAGGAGGATGACGATCTCGACGTCGTCGAGGAACTGGACGAGGAAGAGATCGAAGAGGTCGAAGCCGCGCAGGAGGAACGCGCCGAGCGGGGCGAGGACCGTGAAGGCGGCCGACGCCGCCGTCGCCGCCGTCGTCGGCGCGGTGGGCAGCGCGACGAAAATCGCGCCGAATCCGAAACCCAGGGCGAGACCGGTGAAGAGGCCGACGACGCCGAAGAGGAAGGCGAGACCGAAGGGGAGGCCGAGACTGTTTCGGCTGACGCCGCCGCCGAAGCGGAAGGCGAGGGCCGTCGCCGCGGCCGTCGCGGTCGCCGGGGTGGGCGCCGTCGTCGCGAGGCCGGTGAGGACGCCGTGAGCGAAGGCTCTGTTGCCGGCGAGGAAGCGGTCGAAGCCGTCGAAGCCGAAATCGCCCAGGAGCCTGTGGCGGAAGCCGCGCCAGAGGCGGCTGCCGAGGAAGAGGCACCCAAGACCCGGCGTCGCCCCCGTGCCCGCAAGGCGAAGGAAAGCGCCGCCCCCGCCGCCGAGGCGGTCGAAGCCGCTGCGGAAACGCCCGTCGAGGCGGCACCGGAAGCACCCGTTGCTGAAGAGGCGCCGGCCAAGCCCAAGCGGACCCGTCGCAAGAAGGCTGAGCCGGTAGCGGAGGAAGCCGCAGCCGCTGAAGCTGCGCCGGAAGCGCCGGCCGCCGACGCGGCTCCGGCCAAGCCCAAGCGCACGCGGCGGAAGAAGGCCGATCCGGTGGTCGAGGAAGTCGCTGCCGCTGAGGCCGCGCCTTCGGCCGACACGCCCGCCGAGGCTGCTTCGCCCGAAACCGGCGATACGGTCACCATGGACGGAGAAGCGGACGCGACGGGCGAG
Organism: Sphingobium sp. LMC3-1-1.1; assembly: GCF_040676285.1. NCBI lineage: Bacteria > Pseudomonadati > Pseudomonadota > Alphaproteobacteria > Sphingomonadales > Sphingobiaceae > Sphingobium > Sphingobium sp. LMC3-1-1.1. Next base: position 141,779 of record NZ_JBEGHQ010000045.1, read on the forward strand.
GGCGACGAGGGCGGCCCGCGCCGCGGCTGGTGGCAGCGCACCTTCGGCCAATAAGCCGACACAGGATGAAAGACGCCGCTGTCTTGCCGCCCCAGGGCGGCCGGACGGCGGCGTTTTCCTTTTCGGTTGAGGATTAAACGGTGCCGGGAGAGAGAGATTGTGGCCATTCTCCACCCCAAAGCCGCTATTGGACCTGCCGCTTAATAGGCTACATAATCGCTTTCAGCACCCGTTCAGCCCGTTCAAGGCATTGACCCTCAGCGATGGAGCCCCCTTTCCCTGCCCTGCCCCGCCCAAAAATGCCGAGCCGTCATGGCATGACCATGCGCTGGCTTCGTTTCGCGGCCATTGCAGCCGCATCGATTGCCCTGTTGTCGCGTCCGGCCGCGGCGCAGCAGATCCTGCGCGACGCGGAGACCGAGGCCTTCATGGCGGACATGTCCGCGCCGCTGGTGAAGGCGGCGGGCATGGAGCCGCGCAACGTCCAGGTGCTGGTCATCAACGATCCCAATATCAACGCGTTCGTTGCGGGCGGCCAATATGTCTGGGTGCATAGCGGGCTGATCGCCGCCGCCGACAATGTGAACCAGGTGCAGGGCGTGGTCGCGCATGAACTCGGCCATATCGAGGGCGGCCATGTCATCCGTTATGGCGAGGGGATGAAGGAGGCCACCGGCATCACCCTGCTGAGCCTGGTCCTGGGTGCGGCGGCGATCGCGGCGGGCGGCGCGGAAGCGGGCATGGGTATCCTTGGCCTGGGGCAGCAGGCGGCGATGGGCAAGTTCCTGGCCTTTTCGCGGGCGCAGGAGAGCTCCGCAGACCTTGCGGGCGCGCGCTATCTCAGCAAGGCGGGGATTTCGGGCAAGGGCAGCCTGGAATTCTTCAAGAAGCTGCAGAACCAGGAATATCGGCTCGCCATTCCGCAGGACGACAGCTATGGCCGCACCCACCCGCTTTCCGGCGAGCGCATCAATGTGCTGCGGGAAGTCTATACGGTCGATCCCGCCTGGGACAAGCCGGTGGACCCGAAGCTGGAGGCCCGGTTCGAACGGATCAAGGCAAAGCTGGTGGGCTTCGTTTCGGAACCCAACCAGACCCTGCTCAAATATCCCGAAAGCGACCAGTCGATCCCGGCCCATTATGCCCGCGCCTATGCCTGGCACAAGAGCGCCTATCCGGACAAGGCGCTCAGCGAGGTCGACGCCCTGCTGGCCGCCGCGCCGCATGATCCCTATTTCCTGGAGCTTAAAGGGCAGGTGCTGCTGGAAAGCGGCAAGCCCGCCGACGCCATCCCGCCCCTGCGCGAGGCGGTGCGGCTGACCAACCAGCCGCTGATCGCCACGTTGCTGGGCCATGCGCTGATCGCTACGGAGAATGACGCCAATTTCGCGGAGGCGGAAACGGTGCTGCGCAACGCGATTGCGCGCGATCGCGAAAACCCCTTCGCCTGGTACCAGTTGGGCGTGGTCTATGAACATCGCGGCGACTTGCCGCGCGCCGCGCTGGCTACGGCGGAGCGCTATTCGATGATAGGCAATGACCAGATGGCGCTGCGCAGCGCCGACGCCGCGATGCAGGGATTGAAGCCGGGCACGGTTGACTATCTGCGGGCGCAGGATATCGCCATGGTTTCCCGCGCAGCCGTCGAACAGAAGCGAAAGAAACGATGACAGACCAGAGCCGGCCCAGCTTTCGCGCGGCGCTTTCCAACAGGACCATCATGATGACCCTTGGCGTTTTCGCCTTCATCGCCGCCACCGCGACGGGCGCGGCGCTCGGCACCCAGAGCACGGGCCGCGTCGATGCCGGTGACAAGGCCGCGATCGAACAGATCGTGCATGACTATATCATGGAACATCCAGAGATCATTCCGCAGGCGGTCGAGAAGCTGCAGGCGAAGCGGATGTCGGGCATGATCGACGCCAGCCGCAAGACGATCGAAACCCCCTATGCCGGCGCGTGGGAGGGTGCCGCCGATGGCGATGTGACCGTGGTCGAGTTTTTCGACTATGCCTGCGGTTACTGCCGGGCGTCGCTGCCCGATCTCGCCAGGCTGGTGGGCGAGGACAAGAGGGTGAAGATCGTCTATCGCGAACTGCCGATCCTGTCCGACGAGAGTATCGACGCGGCGAAGGTGTCGCTGCTGGCGGCAGAGAAGAACCAGTATATGCCCTTCCATCGCGCGCTCTATGCCGCGGGCAAGGTGACGCGCGAGACGATCATGGCGGCCGCGGCAAAGGTCGGGATTGACGCGAAGGCGGCGCAGGGGGCGATAACGGGGGGCCGATATGATGCGGAGATCCAGTCCAATATCGGACTTGCGCAGAAGCTGCAGGCGAGCGGCACGCCCACCTTCGTGATCGGGGGCCAGGTGCTGAACGGCGCCGTGGGCTATGATGCGCTGAAGGCTGCGGTGACGACTGCGCGGGAGAAATAGTCGCTGGATTTCGGCTGGATTCGGGAATGCGCCGGGTCAGCCGATTCTCCTGCTCCATGCAAAGCGAAAAGCGCGCTGCCTCTCTCCTCCGCCATTGACTCGCCGGTCCCTTTTGCCTATCGGACGCCCCCTGACATGCGGCCGCCCACCAGCGGCCCTTTTTTGTCACGCCCGATTCTTTTAGTTTTTGAGGAATGAACGATGAAGCGCACCTATCAGCCGAGCAATCTGGTTCGGAAGCGCCGTCACGGTTTCCGCGCTCGCATGGCGACCCCCGGCGGCCGCAACGTGCTGCGCGCTCGTCGTGCCCGCGGCCGCAAGAGCCTGAGCGCCTGAACGACGCGCCGCTTGATCGCGCGCCTGCCGTCATGGGCAAGCGCGCCGATTTTCTGGCGGCGAATCGCGGACGGCGTGCGCCCATGCCGGGCTTTGTCCTGCTGGTGCGCGAACGTGGCGACGGCGATCCGGCGATGCGTTACGGCATCACGGTCACGAAAAAGATTGGCGGCGCTGTCATCCGCAACCGGATGAAGCGCCGCTTTCGCGTTCTGGCGCGCGAACTGCTGCCAGCGCTTGGCATGGCCGGGGCGGATCATGTGCTGATCGGGCGCGCCGAAGGTATAGAGCGCGACTTCGCCCTGCTTCGACAGGAGCTGGAAAAGGCGCTGGGCAAGGTGATGTCGCGGCCGGTGGGTGAGGCGCATCGTCCCTCCCGCCGGAAAACTCCACGGCCCGCTCCCGGAAGCGACGGGGCACCGAAGCAAGAACATCGACGGGAAAAGCCGTGATCGGGGGCCTTCTCATCCTGGTCGCGCGCTTCTGGCAATGGGGTCCGTCGCGCATCTTGCCGCCTTCCTGCCGCTATGCGCCCTCCTGTTCCGAATATGCGATTCAGGCGATCGGCAAATATGGTGCGGTGAAGGGTAGCTGGCTGGCCACGAAGCGGCTAATGCGATGCCACCCATGGGGCGGTTCGGGATACGATCCCGTCCCCTGACAGTGAATTTTTGAGACACGGCGGAGCCGACAAGCGTGGACGACAAGAAGAATATCATCCTGGCGGTGCTGCTGACCGCGGCGATCCTGTTCGGCTGGCCCTATGTCGCCAAACATTTCTTCCCTGCCGCCAATCCGCCGGCCACCAGGATAGAGGGCGGCAAGACCACGCCGCTCACCCCGTCCGGCACGGCCCCCGCAGCAGAGGGCGCCGCGGCGGTCCGTGATCTGGCCCTGGTGCTGAAGGACAGTCCGCGCGTGCCCATCCGCACGCCCAAGATCACCGGATCGATCAACCTTAAAGGCGCGCGCATCGATGATATCGTGCTGCCGACCTACAAGGAAACGATCGCGAAGGATTCGCCCGCGATCCGCCTCTACAGCCCCAGCGGCACCAAGGATGCCTATTTTGCGGGCTTTGGCTGGCAGGGCGAAGGGGTGAAGACGCCGGACGGCAGTACGGTGTGGACCACGACGGCCAAGGAACTGACGCCGACCAGCCCCGTCACGCTGACGTGGAGCAACGGCGTCGGGCAGACCTTCGAAATCCGCTACTCCATCGACGAAAATTACATGATCACCGCGCAGCAGAAGGTGTCGAACAGCGGCGCCGGGGCGGTGGGGGTCAAAAGCTATGGCTATGTCAGCCGGGCGCATCCTTCGGCCGATCCCGACACCTGGACGATCCATGTCGGGCCGATGGGCGTCTTCAACGGCGCGGCCAATTATGACGTGAATTACAAGGATCTGGCCAAGGGTCCGGCGGTGCAGAGCTTCCAGTCGACGGGCGGCTGGATCGGCTTTACCGACAAATATTGGCTTTCCGCGCTGGTGCCGGACCAGAAGGCCGCCTTCACGGGCCAGATGCGCAAGGGCGACGGCACGCAATATCAGACCGACGCCGCCTTGGCGCCCGTCATGGTCGCGCCGGGCAAGGCAATGACGCAGACCAACCGGCTGTTCGTCGGCGCCAAGGAAGTGAAGACGCTCCAGGCCTATGAACGGGCGGGCATTCCGCTGTTCGACCGGGCGATCGACTGGGGCTGGTTCTACTGGTTCGAACAGCCGATCTTCGCGCTGCTGCACTGGCTGTTCACGGTGATCGGCAATTTCGGCGTGGCGATCATCTGCCTGACATTCGTGGTGCGCGGCCTGATGTTCCCTGTCGCCCAGCGCCAGTTCGCCAGCATGGCAGCGATGCGCGCGGTGCAGCCGAAGATGAAGGCGCTGCAGGAGAAGTACAAGGAGGACAAGCCCAAGCTGCAGCAGGAGATGATGGAGCTCTACAAGCGCGAGAAGGTGAACCCGCTCGCCGGCTGTCTGCCGATCTTCATCCAGATCCCGATCTTCTTCGCACTCTACAAGGTGTTGCAACTCACCATCGAAATGCGCCACCAGCCCTTCGTGCTGTGGATCAAGGATCTTTCCGCGCCCGACCCGCTGCATATCGTCAACCTGTTCGGTCTGTTGCCCTTCACCCCGCCGGCCTTCCTGGGCATCGGTGTGCTGGCGCTGCTGCTCGGCATCAGCATGTATTTCCAGTTCAAGCTGAACCCGGCACAGATGGACCCGATGCAACAGCAGGTGTTCGCGATCATGCCGTGGATGATGATGTTCATCATGGCGCCCTTCGCAGCGGGCCTGCTGGTCTACTGGATTACCAACAACTGCCTGTCGATGTTGCAGCAATGGTGGCTTTACAAGCGTCACCCGCAACTCAGCGCGGCGACCGCGAAATAAGGCCGGCGATTTGAGCGAACAGGAACAGCCTGAGTTGATCGAGGAAGCGCGCAAGGTCTTTGCAGGCCCCATCGCCTTCCTCAAATCCGCGCCGGACCTCAAATTCCTGCCCGACATGGCGGTGAATGAGGTGGCATTTGCGGGCCGGTCCAATGTCGGCAAGTCATCGCTGCTGAACGCGCTGACGAACCGCAACGGTCTTGCGCGCACGTCCAACACGCCGGGGCGGACGCAGGAGCTGAACTTCTTCGACGTCGGCGACCCGCTGCGCTTCCGGCTGGTCGACATGCCGGGCTATGGCTATGCCAAGGCGCCCAAGGACATGGTGCGCAAATGGCGTTTCCTGGTGAACGACTATCTGCGGGGTCGCGCGAAGCTGAAACGGACGCTGGTGCTGATCGACAGCCGCCACGGGATCAAGGATGTCGACACCGATATCCTCGACATGCTGGACGCTGCGGCGGTCAGCTATCGCATCGTCCTGACCAAGGCCGACAAGGTGAAGGCCAGCCATCTGGCGGAAGTGAAGCAGGCCGTGTCCGAGGCGATCCGCAAACGGCCAGCCGCGCATCCGGACATCATCGCGACGTCGAGCGAAAAGGGCATGGGCTTGCCCGAATTGCGCGCGGCCGTGCTGGAAAGCGTGACGCAGGGGTAAGAACGGGCCCATGGTGAAGATCACCTGCCTCTGCGGCCAGATCAGCCTGACGATCGAGAAGCGTCCGGAGTTCATCAACGCCTGCAACTGCACGCTGTGCCGCAAGTCCGGTGCGCATTGGGCCTATCTTCACCCTGACGAGGTGCAGGTGGAGGGTGTCACGCACAGCTATTGCCGCGAGGACAAGGACGATCCGGCAGCGGAAATCCAGTTTTGCGGGCGATGCGGATCGACCACCCATTTCACCCTGTCCGCCAGCGCGGTTTCCCGGTTCGGCAACAGCATGATGGGCGTCAATATGCGCCTGGCCGACGAACGTGACATTGCCGGCATCGAACTGCGCTATCCCGACGGGCGGTCCTGGTCGGGGACGGGCGATTTCGGCTATGTGCGGGCACCACGGATCATTGGCCAGGACGCAGGTTCCGACTGATCCAAAGGGCTTCCGCGCTGAAGCTGCAGCTCGTCAGAAAAGGCTGTACTGTCCGCTCCCCTTCAAAGTCCAGGTGGCAAGGGTTTCATGGTGGGTGCGCCCGACATGGCTGCATATCAGCATGAAGCGGTCGACATGCCAGCCAAAGCCCTCCACCCGACGCTGTTCCGGTGGACCGTCGCGGTAGAAGAGCGTCTGGTGCGGGCTGAAGCTCCAGCCGGGGCGCAGCATCACCCCTGCCCCCTTCATCCCTGCCGCGATCTGTTTCTGCAGCGCGTCGAGCAACGGGACATGACGGGATGGACGCAAGGCGCCGGACCGGCCGCCGATGCTGAGCCTGTCCAGGCGCAGGTCGAACGGCTCCGCCATCACGCCCGTCCCGGCGCGCATCAGCGCCTTGATCACGGCATAGGGATAATCGACATGATCGCAGGTGATCGCCAGCGTCACATGCTGATGATCCACGGCGACCCGCCGGGCTTCCCCAGCGATGCTTTCGGCGAAATGATCCGTCTGGCGGGCGATCAGCGCTGTCGGCTTCAGCGCGAAGAACAGGCGGAACAGGGTCTGGGTGGGGCGGCTTTCCATGCAATCTGCTCCATGCGACTCGGTGGCGTATGTTCATGATATGTTCTTTTCATGCCGAAGGCGAATCCGCTGAAGCCGCGCCTGTCCGCGCCGCCGGATCATCACACGCGCGGCAGGCGGGCGGAGCGGCAGGCTGGCCTCCCGACAAGATGCCGACCTCCGACAACATGATTGTCTTTGAGGGCTGTGGCCCTACTGTGCGGATTTCCAACGAACAGGCAATCAGAGAGCGATGACCCGGCACATACCCTGGATAGTGATGGCGATGGTCGGCGCGGCGTCGCTGTCCGTGGTGGCGGTATCACGCGGTGAAGCGGTCAACGCCTTGTGGATCGTGGTGGCGGCCGCCTGCAGTTTCCTCGTCGCCTACCGCTATTATGCGCTGTATATCGCGCAGAACGTGATGCGGCTGGACCCGTCACGGCCCACGCCGGCGATCCGTCGCGCCGATGGGCTGGACTATGTCGCGACGGACCGGACGGTGCTGTTCGGTCATCATTTCGCCGCCATCGCGGGCGCGGGGCCTCTGGTGGGACCCGTGCTGGCGGCGCAGATGGGCTATCTCCCCGGCACGCTCTGGATCATCGCGGGCGTGGTGTTGGCGGGCGCGGTGCAGGACTTCATGGTCCTCTTCATCTCCATGCGCCGCGACGGGAAGTCGCTGGGCGAGCTGATCCGCATGGAAATGGGCCAGGTGGCGGGCACCATCGCCCTGTTCGGCGCCTTCATGATCATGGTCATCATCCTGGCCGTGCTGGCGCTGATCGTGGTGAAGGCGCTGGCGGAAAGCCCCTGGGGCATGTTCACCGTCGCCGCGACAGTGCCGCTGGCGATGGCGATGGGCGCCTATACGCGCTGGATCAGGCCCGGCCGCATCGGGGAAGTGTCGCTGATGGGGCTGGTCGGGCTGCTGGCCGCCATCGTCTATGGGCAGAGCATCGCCGCTTCGCCGGTCTGGGGTCCGGTCTTCACCTTCACGCCGGTGCAGCTTTGCTGGATATTGATCGGCTATGGTGCGGTGGCTTCGGTGCTGCCGGTGTGGCTGTTGCTGGCGCCGCGCGATTATCTGTCGACCTTCCTCAAGATCGGCGCGATAGCCGCGCTGGCGATCGGCATCGTCATCATGGCGCCGCCCCTCAAAATGCATGCCGTAACCGCGTTCGTCAGCGGCAACGGGCCGGTCTGGTCGGGCGGTCTGTTCCCCTTCCTGTTCATCACCATCGCCTGCGGGGCGGTATCGGGCTTCCACGCCCTCATCTCCAGCGGCACCACGCCCAAGCTGATCGCGAGCGAAGCCGATGCGCCGATGATCGGTTATGGCGCGATGCTGATGGAGGCGTTCGTCGCCATCATGGCGCTGGTGGGCGCGTCGATCCTCGATCCGGGCATCTATTTCACGATGAACAGCCCGGCGGCGGTCATCGGCAAGGATGCGGCGAGCGCCGCGGCGGCGGTGACGGCCATGGGTTTCCCCATCTCGCCCGAACTGATCCTGCAGACCGCGAAGGATGTGGGCGAGCACAGCATCATCTCCCGCGCGGGCGGGGCGCCGACGCTGGCGGTGGCGATGGCGGAGATCTTCTCCCATGTCGTGGGCGGGCCGGCGATGAAGGCCTTCTGGTATCATTTCGCGATCTTGTTCGAGGCGCTGTTCATCCTGACCGCCGTCGATGCGGGGACGCGCGCCGGACGCTTCATGCTGCAGGACCTGATCGCGCTGGTGGTGCCGGGCTTCAAGGACAGCAGGAGCATGGTGCCGGGGATCGTCGCGACGGCGCTGACCGTCGCCGCCTGGGGCTTCTTCCTCCATCAGGGGGTGACCGATCCGCTGGGCGGGGTGAACACGCTCTGGCCGGTGTTCGGCATTTCCAACCAGATGCTGGCGGCCATCGCGCTGATGCTGGGGACGGCGGTGCTGTTCCGGATGAAGCGGGACCGCTACGCCTGGGTGACGCTGGTGCCGACGGCCTGGTTGCTGGTCTGCACCCTGTCGGCCGGTGTACTGAAGCTGTTTTCCGCTGATGCGAAGGTCGGTTTCCTGGCGCATGCGGCCAGATTCAGCGGCGCGGCCGGCCGGGGCGAAGTGCTGGCGCCGGCCAAGTCGATGGCGGAGATGCGGCAGATCATCTTCAACGACCGGATCGACGCGGCGCTGGTCGCGATCTTCCTGTTCGTGGTGCTGGCGGTGCTGGTCTTCACCATTCGCACCTGTCTCGCGGCGCGGAAGGTGGCGGGGTCCACAGCGCGGGAAATCCCGGCGCAACTGGTGCCGGCGGAATGAGCCTCTTCCTCCACCGGCTGCGTCAGATGGCGCGCATGATGGTCGGGGTGCCCGATTATGACGCCTATTTGCGGCATATGCGCGCGCATCATCCCGATCGGACGCCGATGAACCGCACCGCCTTTTTCCGGGAGCGGCAGGAGGCGCGCTATGGCGGCAAAAACGGGGGGAAGTGCTGCTAGGACGGATCGCTGGCCCAGAAATCGTGGAAAACAAGGGATCCAGAGCGGCGATCCGATTGGGCAGGATCGGATCAGCGCCTGGCGTTGAAGCCGGCGACCATGCCGGCCGCGATGGAAAGGGCGATTTCGGCCGCGCCTATCGCGCCAATGTCGAGGCCGGCGGGACCGTCTATCCGCGCCAGCTCTTCTGCAGCGAAACCCAGTGCGGCCAGCCGCTCCAACCGCGCGGCATGGCTTTTGCGCGATCCGAGGGCAGCGATATAGCCGGTGGGCGCCCGCAGGGCGGCGACCAGAGCCGGGTCGTCAATCTTTATGTCGTGGCTGAGCGTCACGATTGCGGTGGATTCGCCGGGAAAGCGGGCCGCGACCGCTTCGTCCGGCCAGCGGTCGTCCAGTTCGACTCCGGGGAAGCGCTCCGACGTCAGGAAGCGGCCCCGCGGATCGATGATCACCGGCGTGACGCCGATCGCCTGCGCCAGCGCGCTGAGCGACTGGGCGATCTGAACCGCGCCCACGATGAATATGCGGCGCGGGGGATCGTAGCGGTTGTGAAACTGCCCCTCTACCACTCCTTCGCGGGTCAGGCCGGTCGCCAGATCGGTCGACAAGGTGAGCGCCCTGCCCTGCCCGCTCTCCGCCGCGATCCGATCCAGCAATGCGGGGTCGAAGCCGTCCGGGCCAAGCGGCTGGACCAGCACGCTGATTTCCCCGCCACAGGGCAGGCCGACCGCCCAGGCGTCGCCATCCGCCACGCCATAGCTCTCCAAATGCGCCGGTCGGCCCGCAATCACCTCCGCGGCGCGCTGGAGCACGTCGGCCTCGACGCATCCGCCGGAGATGCTGCCTTCGAACCGGCCATCCTCATGCACTATCATATGGCTGCCGCGCGGCCGGGGTGCGGAGCCCCAGGTCGATACAACCGTCGCCAGCCCCAGCCGGGCGCCGCGCCATTCCATGGCCTTGCGGATGACCGCGCCATTGTCGTTCAAAAGCCTGCCTCCTAACCAGTCGCCTAAACCAATCGTCTGCCGGTCCATACCACCCGACCGACGATCATCACCAGCGCCGGATCGATGTCGATCCAGTCGGGATAATGGGGGTTGTCGCTGAGCACGGAGAAAAAGCCCCGGCGGGGCCCCAGGGCCACCCGCTTCACCATCAGCACCCCGTCAAGCCGCAGCACATAGACGCCATCGCGCAATCGACCTGCATCATCGTCATGATTGACCATGATCTCATCGCCGTCGCTGAGCGTCGGCGCCATGGATTCGCCGTCGACGCGGATGATGGATATTTTTTTCGGCCGGACACCCAGATGGCGGAGCCAGTTGGCGTCGAAGGCCATCAGGCCGGCCGCCCGCTCATCCTCGTCCAGCGATCCCGGCCCGGCCGAAGCACCCAGCGACAGACGCGGCACGCTGACCACCGAAGGCAGGGAGCGAAGCTTGGCCGGCGATGTTCCAAGCGGGGCCGATCCGCCCAGCATCTCATCCGCCACGCCGAAATAGCGGGCCAACAGGCGCCTGTCCTCCTCATCCAGCTTTCGCGGCGTGCCCCGTTTGATGAACTGCTGAATATAGGCGGGATTGCGGTTCAGCAGGCGCGAGATGTCGGAATAGCTCTCCCCCCGCTCGGCAATCAGCCGTTCCAGCACGATTCGCGGATCTTCCTGATGCCCTGTCATGCTTTCCTTCTACATCTAGGATTTTTCCTAGACAAGTAGGAAATAGGGTAAGAGATAGGAATAAACCTGCGGATCGCATCGGGCGAGTCGCTAAAGCAAAGGAGTAATAGGGGAATGCTGCTTCGTGCCGTCGAGAAGTTCCTGCGGGAGAACGGCGTCCCGGCCACCAGGTTCGGCCGCGAGAGCGTTCGCGATCCGCGGCTGGTCTTCGACCTGCGCAAGGGTCGCGAGCCGGGGGACAGAATGAGGAGACGTGTGGAACATTTCATGAACAACTATCGCAGGAGCGCGGGGCAATGACAAGCATGGACATCCGGAAAAGCGCCATCGATCGCGTGCGGGACGGCATGCCGACCATGAGCGCGCGCGATCCCCTGCCCCGTCTGATGACGCAGCTGATCGAGCGGGCGGGAGGAACGGTCCTGGTGGAGCGCGCCGCCAGCCGTCCATGGGCCAGCGCGCTGTTCCAGGGGCGGCGCCACATCATCGCGCTGACCCTGGCCGGGCCTGACGCGGCAGAGCGGAGTGCGGCCTTTGCCGAGGGAATCGAGGAGGCGGAGTGGATGCTGTCCGGCCACTTCGTCGCGGACATCCGCATCGACAGCCGTCATCCGGCGCCGGATGGCGAGCGGATGGAATTGTCGGCGCTCACCATAGAAGATTGGTGAGCGTCATCAGGGCGATGGCCAGGCGATCGCAACCGATCGCTGGTCAGCAAATCGAGGAAAACAAGGGATCTGGAGCGAGGGGTTGCCCTTCAGCGCATCCTCGCCTGCCGATTTACCGGGCGCGGCCAGTCATGGTGCGCAAAGTCCCCAGAGCGGCGCGCAGGGCTTCGTCCACGCCCTGTTCGACCTCGTCGCGCACCGGAACGGCAGTTTCCACCGGCATGTCGGCCAGGACGGAGACGGGCCGGCCCATGCGCTTGCGCTGGGCAAGGCCCTGCTCCAGCCGCTGGGTCAGTTCCGCCAGCGAAAGATGCGCGATGGGAGCGGGTCTCGCCCGCGCGGGCTGCGCCATCTCCGCAGGATCGGCATCGACGGCTTCCCGGCCGGTTTCGGCGCTGCTTTCCGGCGAAAATGCCTGTTGAAGGCGCGCGAAGGCCGTTTCCTCCGTCATCTTCTCCGGCGCGCCGGAAATGGCGAGACCGCCGGACGGGGCGGCCTGCGCCTCCTCCTCGGCTGGCGGCGCGGTGCGGGTAAAGATGTCGAGGCCGCCAAAGTCGCGGCTGGCGAAGATCGGCGCACGTGCCGGCGCGTCGGGATGCGAGTCGCTCCGGCGCAGCGCCGGACCCGTTTTGCTCCGGCCGCGGGACAGCCAGTTCAGCTTCGACAATGCAAAACCCATTTCACTCACTCCTGCGGCGCCGCTTTCGCGCCCTTGCTTGTCATGCGTCAGCAGAGCGACGCGCCTTTCCCTTTGCCCCGCCCAGGCCAGACCCAGGACCATGACGGCGCCAAATCCCGCGAACAGCAGCCGGGCCTTCGGCCCCAGTGGCGGCGCGGCGGCCGGTATGGCTTCGCTGAGGCCGCTCGATGCCACGACCGTCTCGACCAGCCCGACCGGCAAGGAGAAGAGGAGCAGCCCGGCGCCCAGAGCGGCCAGCAGCGCCTTTGCCCAATTGCTCTTGCGCCCGCTCATTTCTTCACGCCGCCGCCCGCACCCGCTCCGGGCGCGTCAGCAATTGCCGGTAGACAGGTTCGTAGCGAAGAATGTTTGACGACCAGTTACGCTCCCGCTCCACGAAGGCGCGCGCCACCGCACGCCGTTCGTCCCAGAAGCCGCGATCCGCGAACATCCCGGCCAGCGCGGCGGCAAGGGCTGGCGGATCGTCGGGCGCGAACAGCGTGCCGGTGACGCCATGTTCGATCAGTTCGCGATGGCCGCCGACGCTGGACGCGGCGACCAGCCGGCCCTGCGCCATGGCCTCCAGCGGCTTCAGCGGCGTCACCAGATCGGTAAGGCGCATCGATTTGCGCGGATAGGCGAGGATATCGACCTGCGCATAATAATCCTCGACCTGATCGTGCGGCACGCGTCCGACGAAGACGATATGGTCGGCAAAGGGAGAGGCCATGGCCTGGTCGCGCAGCGCCTGTTCACGCGGCCCGCCGCCGACCAGCAGCAGCTTCGCCTTCGGACGGGCGCGCACCAGTTTCGGCAGCGCGGCGATGAGATCGTCCAGCCCCTCATAATCGTAGAAGCTGCCGATGAAACCGACGACGTCGGCGCCATCCAGCCCCAGTTTCGCGGTCAGCGCGGGATCGCGGGGGACGGGCGTGCCGAACTGGTCCATGTCGACCCCATTGGGCGAGACGATGATCTTGGCGGCATCGATGCCCCGCGCCACCAGATCGCCGCGCAGCCCTTCGCAGATCACCGCGACCGCATCGGCGGTGCGGACGGCATGGGTTTCCAGTTGCCGGGTCAGCCAGTAGCGGGGGCTGCCCTCCGTCCCGGTGCCGTTGCCCACCGCCGCATCCTCCCAGAAGGCGCGGATTTCGTAGATCATGGGGATATTGTGCCGCTTCGCCACCTTCTGCGCGGCGATAGCGTTCAGCACCGGCGAATGGGCGTGGATGATGTCGGGCCGCCACTGGCGCACCAGCGCATCGATGGCGTCGGCATGGGCGGAAATATCGCGCCATTCGCGCAGCAGCGCATGGGCGCCGGTCGATTCGCCCGGCGTGCGATGGAAATGCAGGCCGTCAACCATCTCCTCCAGCGGACCCGGCGCGGCGTGGCGATGGCCGGTGATGCCGCGCACCTCCCACCCCTTTGCCTGTTGCGCCCGCAGGATCGCGCGGGTGCGGAAGGTATATCCACTGTGCATGGGCAGGCTGTGGTCCAGCACATGAAGAATCCGGGGATCTGGCAGAATCCGTGTCATGGCCCTGAGTCTTGCCGGAAAAGGTTTAACGGGCCGTCAACTCTGTTGGGTTAGGGGTGGGATGGTTCAGGCTTCAGTACGAGGTGCTCCTGCGAAGGCAGGAGTCCAGTTCTGCCGTCTGGACCGGGCTCTCGCGAGCCGCTCGTCTCACTCGAGTGCCTTCGCAGGAGCAGTTTGCAGATAATGGATGGCCCGCAACACACGCGATGATCGACGCCCTTTCCCTTCTCATCAGCCATGGCGTCATCCTGCTGGCGGCCTGGCGGCTGCTGTCGCGGCCTGACCTGGATCGCGACCCGTCCGACCCGCGAGCGGAGGGCGGCGATGCGTGACCTGTTCTTCGTCGCCTTCCTGGGCGCCTTCTTCCTGGCCGGATTCCGGCGGCCTTTCCTGCTGATCGCGGTCTATGCCTATATCGACATCGTCTCGCCCCAGCGGCTTTCCTATTTCCTGCTGAACAGCATTCCCATTTCCTTCATCGCCTTCGTGCTGGCGGTGGGAGCGTGGATATTGGTCGACGACAAGAAGGATTGCCGCCTGTCAGCGCGGCAGTTCATCCTGCTGCTGTTGCTCGCCTGGTGCGGCTATACCACGGCGACCGCGGACTTCCCGATCAACGCCGCGACCAAATGGGGCTGGGTGTGGAAGGCGATGCTGTTCGCCATCTTCCTGCCCGTCACCCTGCGCACTCGCCTGCGAATCGAGGCGCTGGCCCTGTTCATGGTACTCTGCGCCAGCACGATCATCATCAATGGCGGCATGAAGACGGCATTGTCGGGAGGCGGCTATGGCGTGCTGAACCTGATGGTCGACAATAATAGCGGCCTCTACGAAGGCAGCATCATCTCGACCGTGGCCATTTCGCTGATCCCGCTGATCCTCTGGCTGTCCCGGCATGGCACCGTCTTCCCGCCCGACTGGCGGGTGAAGCTGTTCGCCTATGCACTCTGCTTCGCCTGCCTGCTGATGCCCCTGGGCACGGAGGCGCGCACCGGCATTGTCTGCATCGCCATCCTGGCGGGGCTGATGCTGATGCGGTCGAAGCGGCGTTTCCTCTATGGCCCATTGATGGCTGTCGCGGCGCTGGCGGCCATCCCCTTCCTGCCCGCCAGCTTCACGCAGCGCATGTCGACGATCGAGAATCACAGCCAGGACGAAAGCGCCTCGACCCGCCTGGCCGTGTGGAAATGGACGCTGGACTATGTGCGTGAGCATCCGGGCGGCGGCGGCTTCGACAATTATCTGCAGAACAAATTCACCTATGTCATGCAGGAGCGGGTGATCGACGCTGCCGGTTCGCGCATGGAAAACCGCATCATCACCGATCATGGCCGCGCCTATCACAGCGCCTATTTCGAGATGTTGGGCGAGCAGGGCTATTTCGGCTTCTTCCTGTGGGCGCTGCTGCATCTGACCTGCTTCATCCGCACCGAGGCGATCCGGCGCCTGTACCGAACGCGGGAAGGCGATGAGGCATGGGTATCGCCCTTCGCGCTCGCGCTGCAGCAGGGGCATGTCATCTACATGGTGGGATCGCTGTTCGTAGGCATCGCCTACCAGCCCTTCATCTTCATGATGCTGTCGCTGCAGATCGGCCTCGACACCTATTTGACCCGGAAACGCAAGTTGGCCGCGCGCCAGCCGTTATTTCCCGCAACGGCAGTCGCGCAGGGGAGTCCCGCATGAAGGGCGAGTTGAAGATATTGGGAGTGGCGCATGGGCTGCTGCTGGGACTGGTGCTCGCCGCGCCGCTGATCATGCCGTCCCTGCTGCCCTGGAGCGCGGAGGCCCTGTTCATCGTCGCCGCCTTCCAGTTGCGGCTGGCGGACCGGCGGTGGGAAACCCGCGCGGGATTGCGGGGCTGGATCAGCCATATCCGCATGGCGCCCCTGCGGCTGATGCCCTGGGCCGGGATCGCGGCTGTCGCGCTCTTCGCCGGACTGGAGCAGGGCCGCCTTGCCATGGCCATTCTGGTCGCCATCGCCATGGGCGAATTGCTGATCTATCCGGTCGTCGCCAATCTGCTCGGCCGCCTGCCGCGTCGTGGCCTGGCCGGAGCGATCCTGCTGCTGCTGATCGGCTGCGGCCTGGCGGAGCCCGCCCAGGCTGCTCGCTTCGCCATGGCCTTTGCGCTGGGCATAGGCGGCTGCGTCTTCTGGTTGCGCGGTCCGGATGGGGAGCCGGGCGCGACATTGATGGCGCTGGGCGGAACGATCTTCACGACGGCGGCCGCGCTGCTGGTGCCAGTGGCGCAGGCCGTCGCGATCCCTGCCGCGATCCTCTGCCTGACGCTGACCCTCGCCCATTTGTCGGTGATGCGCCGGCATCCCCAGCACTGGCAACTGTCCGGCGGCATGCGGTTCAGGCGGCTTTAGCCGGCGGCATAGGGGGGGCGCGCTTTGTCCTCCGCCCCCGCATGGCGCTTCGCGGAACGAAGCGATCGACGGCGGGTTTCGGAAAATCATGCCGTCTGTTTCCGTCGTCCATGCCAATGACAGCCTGCCTGGCATCACGCGCCGGGCCGCGAAAAGGGGATGGGCCTATTTCGACGCGGGCGGCAAGCGCATCACCAATCGGGAAGAGATCGACCGGCTGAACGCCATCGCCATGCCGCCCGCCTATCGCGACTGCTGGTTCTGCCCCCACCCGCACGGCCATATCCAGGCGACCGGCTATGACGACCGGGGCCGGAAGCAATATCGATACCATGTCGATTTCCGCGCCGCGCGGGAGGCGGAGAAATATGCCGGCTGCCCGGCGTTCGGCCGCGCCCTGCCCAAGCTGCGCGCGCGGATCGAGGCCGACCTGTCCAGGCGCGGACTGCGCAAGGAAAAGACGCTGGCCGCCGTCGTCCGCCTGCTCGACCTGGCCAAGGTGCGCGTCGGCAATGAACAATATGCCGCCGCGAACAAGAGCTTCGGCGCGACCACGCTGCGCCGCCGCCATGTCGACCTGCGCGGCCAGGCGCTGCGCCTGCGATATCGCGCCAAATCGGGGCGGGAGCATGAGCTGACGATCACCGATCGCCGGCTCGTCCGCTTCGTTCGCGCGATGCAGGACCTTCCGGGACAGCATCTCTTCCAATATCTGGATGAGGAAGGGATCGCCCGGCCGATCACCTCCAGCGACGTCAACGCCTATATATCGGAGGCGATGGGCAGCGATTTCACCGCCAAGCATTTCCGCACCTGGGGCGCCTCCGTCATTGCGTTCGAGACGCTGGCGGCGGGCGACGTGTCACTCGGGCAGATGATAGAGCCGGTCGCCGCGGCCCTGGGCAATACCCCGGCGATCAGCCGCAAAAGCTATATCCACCCTGCGCTGATCGCACTTTGCCGCGATGGACAGGATGTCTGGCGACAGGGGCTTCGCCTGCCGCGCGCAACCCGCTATCTGTCCCGCTACGAACGCGGACTGATCGTCTTTCTGGAAGAGGCTGGCGGAACGACCGCCCTTCCGATAGCGGCTTGATCCGCGGGCCCGAACGCAAGGATTTTCATGGCTGCCGAAAAAGACACCGCCACGCTGCCGCAGATCGACGTCCGCCCGCCCAACCTCGGCGAGATGTGGCATTCGACTGTTCACTGGTTTTCGCTCCACTATCCGCAGATCCTGATCGCCATCGGCGCGGGGGTGATCGTCTACAGCCTGCTGACGGTGCTGCGCGGCGTCGGTGGGCGGTTGAAAGGGCATCCGGGCGACACGCTGGGCCTTGCCAATGTGGTGGGCCGCGCCTTTGCCCGCACGACCCATTTCTTCATGGTGATGGTCGCCGCGCGGCTGGTGGTGAGCTATGCCAGGCCGCCGGAGATGGTGCTCAAGACCATCGCCTTCCTCTTCACCATCGCCGCCGTCTTCCAATGCGCGATCTGGGCGCGCGAGATCATATTGGGCCTGGTGGAACGGCGCACCTCGGCGGACGAGGGCCAGAGCCTGGCCAATGCCATGGGCCTGATCCGCGTGCTGGTGACCTTTGCCCTGTTCGCCATCGCGCTGATCGTCGTGCTGGACAATCTGGGGGTCAATGTCACCGGCCTGGTCGCGGGCCTTGGCATCGGCGGCATCGCCATCGGCCTTGCGGCGCAGGGCATATTTTCCGACCTGTTCGCCGCGCTGTCGATCATCTTCGACAAGCCGTTCCGGCTGGGCGAGGTCATCACCTATGACCAGACCACCGCCCGCGTGGAGCGCATTGGCCTTAAAAGCACCCATCTGCGCGCGATGAGCGGCGAGAAGAAGGTGATATCCAACGCCAACCTGCTCCAGAAGGAGATCACCAGCCTCCAGACGCTGGCGCAGCGGCGGGTGAGTTTCGCCATCGGCATCATCTACCAGACGCCGGAGGACAAGGCCGAGGCCATACCCGCCATGTTGAAGGAGATCGTCGAAGCGGAAGGGCATGTTTTCGTCAATGCAGGCCTGGTCAGCTTCGGCGCCAGTTCGCTCGACTATCAGCTCAATTTCGACGTGCCCGACCCGGACACCCATGATTATTTCGGGTCACGGCACAGCGTGGGCCTGGCGATATGGAAGCGTTTCAACGCGGAGGGGATCGAGTTTGCCTATCCGACGCAGACCAGCTTCACGGCGGCGCCGGACGGCCGCGCGATCATGCCCTATCCGGAGGTGCAGCCGGTGGTCCGCGTCGACCAGCCGCAGCGTGGCGCCCAGGGCTGACTCGCCCGACCGCATATCCGACTCGCTCTGCCTGCTCCCCCTTGCCCGGCGCGTCGGCGGGAGTCAGTCGGGGAGCGCCCTGAACGGATAATTCGGAACAGTCATGAAAAAGATCTGCCTGCTGACCGCCGCCGCGCTCGCCTTCGCCCCCGCCGCCCATGCCGAGGGGATCGGCGCCGAACTCAACTATGGGCGCGCCGACGGGCATTGGGGAACGGAAATCGGCGCCGGCTATGCCATGGATATTGGCGGCTTCAGCCTGACGCCGGGCGGCGGCGTCTATCTGCGCGACGGTGACACGAAGCTCTACGGCCGCGTGGAGGCAAGCTACTCCCTCCCCGCCTCCGCCACCATCGGCGCTGGCGTACGCTTCAGCAGCGACAATGTGCGGCCCTATGCGACGCTTGCCATGCCGCTGATCCCCAAGCTGCGCGCCAAGGCCAATGTAGGACCGAAATATTATGCGCTGGGGCTGACGCTGGGCTATTGATATCGGCGTCGGGCTGCCGCGAAGGTCCGACGATCGCTTGGAAATCGCTCTAGATCTCGCCCCACAGGTTGCCCGGCCATAGCTGCCCCTCGCGCAGTTCCAGTCCCCCTTCCCGGTCCTTCGCCAGCAGCAGCGCGCCATCGAGGTCGATCCAGTCCGCCCCCTGCGCGACCAGCGCGGCGGGAGCGATGCCCAGCGACGTGCCCAGCATGCAGCCGACCATCACCCGGAATCCCCGCGCCCGCGCCTCCCGCGACAGGGCCAGGGCCTCGGTCAGCCCGCCCGCCTTGTCGAGCTTGATATTCACCGCGTCGAAATCGCCCAGCCGGTCGAGGTCGGCCCGTGTGTGGCAACTCTCATCCGCGCAGAGCGGCAGCGGCGAACGGACCCCTGCCAACCGTTCCTCCCGACCATGGAAGACCGGCTGCTCGACCATCTCCACCCCCAGTTCCGCCAGGGCCCGCGCGTCGTCCGCGATATCGAGATCATGCCAGCTCTCATTGGCATCGACGATCAGCCGCACCGCTGGCGCCCCTGCACGCACGGCGGCTATGCGCGCCCGGTCGCCATCCCCGGTCAGCTTGCATTTGAGCAGGCCGAAACCGCGCGCCGCCGCTTCGCGCGCGTCCGACTCCATCTTTTCCGGATCGCCCAGGCTGATGGTGAAGGCGGTGGGCAGCGGGCCGGGCTTCTCCACGCCGGCGAGTTGCCACACCGGTACATCGGCGCGCTTCGCCTCCAGATCCCACAGCGCGCAGTCCAGCGCATTGCGGGCGGCCCCGCGCGGCATCGTCTCCAGCAACGCCTCCCGCTCCAGAGGCCCTGCATAGGCCTGGATCGCCGCGGCGCAGCCTTCCGCCGTCTCCCCCTCATAATAGATCGCCGTGCCCTCGCCTCTTCCGACATGCGTGCCATCGCCCACCGTGCAGACGACCACATCCACCGATGTCTTCGCCCCACGGCTGATGATGAAGGCCCCCGCAACCGGCCAGCGTTCAACAGTCGCGGATATGATGCGGGTCATCGGCGTTCCCTATGCTGGCAAATATACGGGTCTATGCGAACGGTCTATCCCGCCGCATAACCAGTCTCCACCCGCAGATAAAGGACAGGCGCACCCGTGACCTCCAGAGAATTGACCGGAATCCTGTCCCTCGGCGATGCCGACGCATCGGCGTCCCGACGGCGGCCGTCGGATGCGCTGGGCGACTGGGCCTGGCGCATCGGTTTCGGCGCGATCAGCTGGCCCTGGCTGCTGGCCAGCCTGTCGGGCGGGCGCAAGGCGGACAAGCGCGCGCTGCTCGACGAGCTTGGCCTGCCCCATGACGCGCTGCCGCATCTGGGTAGCTGGAAGGCCGATGTCGGCTTCCTGCGCCATATCGTCCGGGAAATCGCGGAGCTGCGGCCCGCCCATGTCGTGGAACTGGGAGCGGGCGCATCGACGCTCATCGCGGCGCGCGCCCTGGCGCTGCATGGCGGGGGTCGGCTGACCAGCTTTGACCAGCATGACGGCTTCGTGCAGGCGACCCGCAACTGGCTGGCCGATCACGGACTGACCGCCGATCTGCGCCATGCGCCGCTGGCCGTGGAGAGGGAAGACTGGCCGGGCCGCTGGTACGACATCGACAGCCTGCCCGAGAGGATCGACCTGCTGATCATCGACGGGCCGCCCTGGGCAGTGCATCCGATGGTGCGCGGCGCGGCGGACAGCCTGTTCTCCCGGCTTTCTCCGGGCGCCGTGGTGTTGCTGGACGACGCGGCGCGTCCCGGCGAACGACTCGTCGCCCGGCGCTGGCGCAAGCGTTGGCCGCATATCGAATTCCGGCTGAGGCATGACGGAACCAAGGGGACGCTGGTGGGCCGGCGCCGCGACCCATCCCTCCCGGTCGCGAACGATAATGACCATCACCGCCTTTGGCGCCATCTGGGCCGGGCAGCGGGCATCGTCGCCCTGATCGCCACGGGCTGGATTGCGCGCGGCGAACTGGGCGAATTCCCGCAACCCGCGCAGGCCTCCGCCTTCCTGGACGAGGCCGCCGCATCCCACCGCACGGGGCTGCTGCGCCAAAGCATGACATCCCAGGTGGAAAGCGCCACGCTCAATCCCGCCGAAATCCAGCATTCGACCGGTATCGTCCTGCCGCCGCTGCCCGCCAGTTGGCATGTCCAAGACGTGCAGCTTTATCCCACGCCCGACAGCCCGGCCATCGCCGTTTCGATCACCACGCCGCAGGGGGAGCAGCTCTCCTTCTTCGCGGACCGGGCCGAAACCCCGGCGGAGGCGCGCCCGCTGCTCGCCCGGCGCGCAGATGACGTCATCGCCTATTGGGAGGCGGGCGACATGGCCTATGCCCTGACCGGCCGCGCCGGGCCGCAGCGCATCATGACGCTGGCGGCGGAGATCGCGCCCGCAAGCTAGCGGTCTTTCGATGCCGCATTTCCCGAGCCGGCGACCGTAACCGGTCAACTTGAAAATGCTCCGGGGCGCATCGCCAGAAAGGGTCGGATTTCGAATCCGGGAATGTTCCCTTTCCCGCGAAATCCCTTTAGAGCCCGGCGTCATGCAGGATGTGGAACAGCCATCGCCGCGCGCCGGGACGCGCCCCCCACTGGGCAGCCTGTCGATGATCTGGCGCTTCGCCAGACGCTATCCCGGCCGCATCGCGGGGGCGCTCTTCGCCCTTCTCGTCTCGTCCGCCGCCACGCTGGCGATCCCGAGCGGGTTCCGGCTGGTGATCGACCGCGGCTTCATGGGCGGGGGCGACATCAGCCGCTGGTTCGAATATCTGTTCCTGATCGTCGCGATCCTGGCGCTGGCCACGGCCGCCCGCTTCTACTTCGTGTCCTGGCTGGGGGAGCGCGTCGTCGCCGACATCCGGTCCGCCACCCAGGCCAATCTGCTGCGTCAGGAACCTCGTTTCTTCGAGGAAAACCGACCGTCCGAAATCGCATCGCGCATGACCGCCGACACCGCGATCATCGACCAGGTGGTGGGATCGACCGTGTCGATCGCGCTGCGCAACGTGGTGACGGGCATCGGCGGCCTCATCTATCTCTTCGCGCTGGCGCCCAAGCTTGCCGGGCTGCTGCTGCTTGGCATTCCCGTCATATTGGTCGCGATCATCGGCCTTGGCCGCCGCGTGCGGGCCCTGTCGCGGGCAAGCCAGGATCGGCTGGCCGAAGTCGGCAGCGTCACGTCGGAAACGCTGGGCGCGATGAAGATCGTGCAGGCCTTCGGCCAGGAGGGGCGGGAAGCGGCGCGGTTCGACAGCACGGTCGAGGCCGGCTTTGCCACCGCGCGCCGCCGGATCGCGCTGCGCGCGGCGATGACGGCGATCGTCATCGCGCTGGTCTTCGGGTCGATCACGGCGGTCATGTGGCAGGGTGCGCTGGACGTTGCCGACGGGAAGCTGTCCGGGGGCAGCATCGCCGCCTTCGTCCTGACAGGCGGCCTGGTCGCGGGCGCTTTCGGTGCGCTGTCGGAAACCTGGGGCGACCTGCTGCGCGGCGCGGGTGCCGCCGGGCGGCTGCATGAGTTGATGGGCGCGACCCCACAGATCACCGCTCCGACGCGGCCCGTGCCGGTGCCGCGGACCGAACATGGCGCGCATCTTCAGTTCGAGGACGTGCATTTCCGCTATCCCACCCGCCCCGACCAGGCGGCCCTGCACGGCATTTCGGTCGACATCGCGCCGGGCGAGACCGTTGCGATCGTCGGCCCCTCCGGCGCGGGGAAATCGACCCTGATCCAGTTGGCGCTGCGCTTCTACGATCCCGATTCGGGCGTGATCCGGCTGAACGGCGTGCCGCTGCCCCAGGCCGATCCGGCGGAAGTGCGCGGCATGATGGCCATGGTGCCGCAGGAAAGCATCCTCTTCGCCGCCTCCGCACGCGACAATCTGCGCTACGGGCGATGGGATGCCAGCGACGAGGATATCTGGGCAGCGGCCCGTGCCGCCAATGCGGAGGGTTTCCTGCGCGCCCTGCCGCAGGGTCTGGACAGCTTTCTGGGTGAAGGAGGCGCGCGCCTTTCCGGCGGCCAGCGCCAGCGGCTGTCGATCGCCCGCGCCCTGCTGCGCGATGCGCCGATCCTGCTGCTGGACGAAGCGACATCCGCCCTCGACGCCGAATCGGAGCGGCTGGTGCAGGACGCGCTGGGACGGTTGATGCAGGGTCGCACCACCATCGTCATCGCCCACCGGCTGGCCACCGTCAGAGCCGCCGACCGCATCCTGGTGCTGGATGAGGGGCGGCTGGTCGAACAGGGCGACCATGCCACGCTGATGCAGCAGAAGGGGCTCTATGCGCGGCTGGCCAATCTGCAGTTTCAGGATGTTGCCGCCAGCTGAGGGGCGTGGCGGTCAGTGCGTGCGGCTGGTAACGTTCGCGGTGCCGTCGGCCTGGATCTCGATCAGATGGGCCGTGCCGTCATTGCACTCGGCCTTCCAGCCCTTGACGCCGGGCCGGACTTCCGTGCGCTCCGATCGGGTGACCGTGGGGCAAGCCGCCCCCGACGCGCGCACGGCCCGTTCCAGCACGCCGTTGCGCTGGGCCTCGTCAAGCTTCGCGACGGCCGCAGCGGCGCCGGTTTCTGGCGTTTCCCGGCGATCGACGGCCGTGATCCGGTCGCTGCTATCGCCGCAGGCGATCAGGGTGAACACCCCCGCCAGCACCATCCATGTGCGCATGATTATCCTTTCGCTTGAGCGGCAAACCCGTCCGTCGCCCGGATGAGCGCGTCCAATATGCCGGGTTCGTTGAATGCGTGGCCCGCCCCTTCGATCATTTCGAAGCGCGCCTGCGGCCAGGCCCGGTGCAGCGCCCAGGCGGTTTCGGCGGGACAGGCCATGTCATAGCGGCCCTGCACGATGACGCCGGGGATGCCCGCCAGTTTTCCGGCGTCGCGGATGAGCTGGCCTTCCTCCAGCCAGCCGCCATGGACGAAATAATGATTTTCGATCCGCGCGAAGGCGAGCGCGAAATCATCGGCCTCATGCGTGGCGGACAGCGTCGCGTCGGGCATCAGGCGGATGGTTTCGCCTTCCCAGACACTCCACGCCTTGGCCGCGGCGATCTGCCGCAACCGATCGTCGCCGGTCAGGATGCGGCGATAGGCGTGGAGCAGGTCGCCGCGTTCCGATTCCGGGATGGGCGCGACGAAGCGTTCCCATTTGTCCGGATAGATGCGGCTCGCGCCCTGCTGATAATACCAGTCGATCTCCTGCCTGCGGATGGTGAAGATGCCGCGCAGCACCAGTTCGGTGACGCGTTCGGCGTGGCTCTGGGTATAGGCCAGGGCCAGCGTCGAACCCCAGCTTCCGCCGAAGACCAGCCATTGGTCGACCCCCATCATCTGCCGCAGGCGTTCGATATCGGCGACCAGATGCCAGGTACTGTTCGCCTCCAGCTCCGCATGGGGCGTCGAGCGACCGCAGCCGCGCTGGTCGAAAAGAAGGACATCGTAGCGTTCCGGATCGAACAGGCGGCGGTGATCGGGCGATATGCCGCCGCCCGGCCCGCCATGCAGGAAGACGGCGGGCTTTGCGCCCGGCGTTCCCGCCCGCTCCCAATAGATGCGGTGGCCATCACCGACGTCGAGATATCCTGAAGCAAAGGGTTCCAAGGCGGGATAAAGCGTGCGCATGCACCAATGTGTAGAAAGTCTGGCGGCCAATGCAATCGACGGACGCGCGATCCGCTTCGATCGGCGACGCTTGAGTGGCGACGAAGCCCGGTGCATCTTTCGCGCGATTCATACAGGAGGGATTCCGATGCGTTCCACCCTTGCGCTTGTCTGCGCTGGCCTTGTCTTCGCTTGCGCTCCCGCTGCCCTGGCGAAGGCACCCGATTTTGCCGCCGCCATTGCCGATCCCGGGCGCCCCGCAGAGGCAAAGGCGCTGGACGAGGGACGCAAGCCGGCCGAAACGCTTGCCTTCCTTGGCCTGAAGCCGGGCATGAAGGCTGCGGACATCGTGACGGGTTCCGGCTATTGGGCGGAGATCATGGCCGATGTCGTCGGTCCGAAGGGGAAGGTGACGGGCTTTCAACCCAGCCAGTTCACGGCCGATGCCGAAAGCCTTCAGAAATGGCAAAAGCTGCAGGCCCGTCGACCCGAAGTGCGGTGGGTCAGCTATCCTTTCGAAGCTTTCACCGCGCCGGCCGGCAGCTTCGACTTCACCATCCTCAACCTCAATTATCACGACCTTTACTGGCAGTCCCAGGAGATGGGCATTCCCGTCGCCGATCCGGCCGCCTTCGTCACGGCGCTCTACGCGGCGACGAAGCCGGGCGGGATCGTCGGCGTGATCGATCATGTCGGACCGGCGGGCGACACCCGGGCGATCGTCGACAAGCTGCACAGGATCGATCCGGCGGTGGTGAAGGCCGACTTCACCAAGGCCGGCTTCGTGCTGGAGGCGGAAAGCCCGTTGCTGGCCAATCCGCAGGACGACCACAGCAAGCCCGTGTTTGATCCCGCCATCCGCGGCAAGACCGATCGCTTCCTCTTCCGCTTTCGCAAGCCGAAATAAGGATCGTTCGAACGCGGGAGGCCGGAAACGGAAGAAGCGGTCGGTGGTGCTGGGCGCGCCATCCCGCTGCGGGGCGCGTAGCGGCCATGGGCGCCCCGACGGCCCAGCCCCCGCCGCGGCGACCTCATGAAGGCGGGCGTCATGGATCCGGCATCCTATTCCATGACGCTTTCCGACCGGCGGTGCGACGCCGGATTACATTTTGCGACAAATCTTTACAGGCGTTGCCAGAGTCTTGCGACAACTCCCCCCTAGAGGGAGGGCATTCAGGTTCCAATCCCAGGGGGTCATAGTGCGCCGTTCCTTCGCCTGCTTTCTGCTTCCATTGATGATGAGCGCGGCGCCGGAGGCGCTGATGGCGCAGACGGAGGGCCCCAAAGGCCCGGCCGGGCAGATGGACGATGCCGATGAGATCGTCGTCACCGGCCAGCCCCAACGCGGCGCCGTGGTCGGCAATATCAAGCCGGAGCAGCAGCTTTCCCCGGCCGATGTGCGTGCCCTGGGCGTCACGTCCATATCGGAGATGATCACGGAATTGTCGCCCCAGACCAACGGAACGCCGGTAGTGCTGCTGAACGGCAAGCGCATCTCCAGCTTTTCGGAGATTCAGGACATCCCGTCCGAAGCGGTGGCGCGCGTCGACATCCTGCCCGAAGAAGTCGCGCTCAGCTATGGCTATGCGCCGACGCAGAAGGTGGTGAACATCGTGCTGCGCCAGCGGTTCCGCGCCGAGACGGTGGACCTGCGCGCGGGCACGACGACGCAGGGGGGAGGCGACAACGGCTCCGCGGAAGGGGCCGTGCTGCGCATCCGGGGCGACAATCGCTTCACCCTGGACATGCAGTACAAGACCGCCGCATCGTTGCTGGAGAGCGAACGCGGCGTGGTGCCGACCGTGCAGGGCGATCGGGCCAATCAATTGTCCGGCATCGGCGCGTTTCTGGTGGGCGAGAATGGCATGACCGGCGGCGAGCTGGCGCATCATCGCACGCTCAGCCCGGCGACCGAGAGCTTTGCCACCAATGCGACCCTGGCCCGCGCGCTGGGCAAGATATCCATGTCCCTCAACGGACGACTGGAACTGTCCGACAGCGACAGCCTGCAGGGGTTTCAAGCAGCACAGTTCGACCTGGCCGCCGGCAATCCCTTTTCACCCCTGTCCACGCCGACGAGTTTCTATCGCTACCTGCGGCAGGCGGGCGATCTGGGGCAACAGATCAGGGGCACGACGGGCCATGTCGGCCTGACGTTGAACGGCCTGTTGGGAGGCGGCTGGCAATGGTCCTTCACCGCCAATGGAGACTATTCCAACACCCGCACTGCGACGGATCGAGGCGTGGGCACGGCGGCGATCCAGAACGCGATCGACGCGGGGGCAGACCCCTTTGGCAGCTTCTCCGCCGACCTGCTGTCGACGCGCCTGATCGACCGGGCAAGGGCGGAATCGAAAGCGGTGCAAGGCGACCTGCTGCTGTCGGGTCCGCTGTTCGACCTGCCGGCCGGGGCGGTGACGACATCCGTTCGGGTGGGCGGCTCGGCCAATGGCTTTGACAGCTGGTCGACCCGTTCGGGCGGGGAGCGCGACAACAGCTACAGCCGCGAAATCGGCAGCGGACAGATCAGCCTGGACGTGCCGATCACCAGCCGGACGAAGGGCGTGCTGGGCGCAATCGGCGACATCGGCGTCAATGTGAATGCGGCGGCCCAGCATTATTCCGACTTCGGCACGCTGTCGACACTGGGCTACGGCATGCGCTGGCGGCCGGTGCCCGCCGTGCAGTTGCTGATGTCGGCCAATCAGGATCGCGCCGCACCCACGGGCCAGCAGATCACCGATCCGCTGATCTCCACGCCCAACGTGTCGGTGTTCGACTATGCGACCGGACAGACCGTGTTCGTGACGCAACTGAGCGGCGGCAATGCCGCGCTCCGGGAGAGCGTGCGCGACCAGTTCCGCCTGAGCGCCACCATCAAGCCGTTCGACAAGCCCAATCTGACCCTCACCGCGACCTATACCAACAGCCGGACCACCAACCCGATCTCGGCATTCCCGACGCCGACCCCGGCGATCGAGGCCGCCTTTCCGCAGCGTTTCCTGCGTGACGAGGACGGCAATCTGGTGCAGATCGATGCACGGCCCGTCAATTATCTGCGTTCGCAGAGCGAGCAGCTGCGCTGGGGCTTCGATCTTTCCATTCCGCTGAAGTCGCATATCCAGAAGGTGGTGGAAGCGTGGCGGGCCGCGGGCGCCAAGCCGGAGGAGCGGCCCAAGGAACTGCAGGATCTGCGTGGATTGTTCGGCAATCGCGGACCGGGGGGTGGTGCCGGAGGGCCTCCTCCTGGACCGGGTGGTGGCGACCAGCCGCGGGGTGATGGCGATCGCGGCGGACCGGGCAGCCAGGGCGGAGGCTTTGGCGGCGGGCCGCGAGGACCGGGCGGCGGCTTTGGCGGACCTGGCGGTTTCGGCGGCGGACGGGGCGGCGGAGGCGGAGGGCGGCTCAGCTTCAGCCTCTACCACAGCTGGCATTTCAACGAGCACATCCTGATCGCGCCCGGCGTGCCGGAACTCGACCTGCTCAATGGGGGTGCCACCGGATCGTCGGGCGGACAGCCCCGGCATGAGCTGAATGCGCGGGCCGGCTATACCAATAACGGCCTGGGCGCACGGTTGAGCGTGGATTGGCAGAGCGGCACCCATGTCGATGGGGCGCTGGGCGGAACGGCTGGTGGCGCATCCCGGCTGGATTTCAGCAGCCTGGCGACGGTGGACCTGCGCCTGTTTGCAAATCTGGGGCAGATGCCCTCGCTGGTGAAGAACCATCCCTTCCTGCGCGGTGCGCGCGTTTCGATCGGCATCGACAATCTGTTCAACCAGCGGCAGAGCGTCACCGATGCAAGCGGCAACACGCCGGTCCGCTACCAGCCGGGATATATGGACCCGACGGGCCGTGCAGTGACGATCAGCTTTCGCAAGCTGTTCTTCTGAGGAAACCGGCCGCGGCTTTTATCGGTGCCGCCATCGGGTCGGTGTTGCCGAAGCGAGGCTGCGGTCGCGACAGAGCGATCTTCGCGGGTCGGGGGGAAGCGCGATCAGGCGATTTCCCGGCATATCCACAAGCTGAAGCGCGTGATTATTCGCCGAGTCGGATGATGTGATCCAGAATGGCGGGGTGCAGCGGCCGTTCGAAGACGCATCCCGATTCATGCGCCCTGGTCCACAGCACGCGCGCGCGGCGGCCTTCAAAGCCGGGCAACATGATCCACAGATCATCGTCGGCTGTCAATTTCATGAAGCTTTTCAGGCGGAAGCCGACTTCGGAGACATCCGCGATGTGGCTCTTGAACCAGGTCTCGCCCGGTCGCCGCACCCGAACGGCGATAAGCGCCGTGCGGCGATCTGCGAGACGCGCGTTGCCGCTATAGGGTTTTGTCTGAACTCTGACGCCCATGATCCAATGCCGATTTGACCATCAGCATCATCGCCTGTCACGGTGAAGAAAGCATTAAGCCGCATCTGGCGCGGCAAAAATAAGGGGCCGCCGAAGCAGCCCCGTTCAAGGTTGCGCATCTCGCGCCCGATTGCGTCACCCCAGCCCGCGCCCGGAAACGGGAAGTCGAACATTCCCGGCCAGACAGCGGCGGCGTTTTCGCGCCCTGGGAGCACATGGACATCCGATGATCCAGCGGATGCCCGCCATGCGCTCCTTACGATGCGCATTCCTGATTTCGAGCCGGGTTCCGGCACAGCCGGACCCGGCACGAAGGCCTTAGAACATGACGGCCTTAGAAATTGCCGTACTGTTCGTTGCCGACGAAGCCCAGCTTCGTCACGCCGGCGCGTTTGATCTCCGCCAGCACTTCATCAACGACCACATAGCGCGTGGCCGCGTTCGGCTGGAACTGCAGTTCCGGCTCGACCGGCAACCGCAGCGACTGCTGCAGATACTGACGCAGGGTCAGCAGGTCGATCGCAGAACCGTTCCAGGTGATGATGCCGCTGGGATCGATCGCCACCTTGTTCTTGACAGGGTCGATGACGCTGTCAGTCGGCGGGGCGTTCTGCGGCAGGTCGATCTTGACCGCGTGGGTCTGGATCGGGATGGTGATGATGAACATGATGAGGAGAACGAGCATGACGTCGATCAACGGCGTCGTGTTCATTTCCACCATCGGTTCGCCATCGTCTCTTCCGGCACTCATTGCCATGGCGATACTCCTAGAGCATTTTCAGTGATGGCCGTTGACGGCCATCCGATTTGAAAATGCAGCACAAAGGGCTGTAACTTAAAGCCGCTGCGTATGCGAACCCGGCTCGGGCTCGGATATGAAGCCGACTTTCGGGAAACCGGCGCGCTGCATCGTGTAGATGGTGCCGCCGATGCACCGATAGGGAACGTTGATGTCGCCGCGGATATGCACTTCGGGCAGATCCTCCGGCGTCAGGTTTTCAACGCCGCCCGCCTTCTTGATGTCCGCCTCAAGCTTCGCGACCGCGCGGTCGAGCAGCTCGCTGGACGTTACGCGGGTCATGTTCCAGTAGACCGCACAGCTACCGTCGGAACCCTGCGTAACTGACAGGGACACGTTTTCCGGTTTTGTCGTCGTCGGCTCGAACGCGACCTTGGGGAGCTGCAGCTGAACCGTCTGGACGACGACCGGGACCGCGATGAGAAAGATGATGAGCAACACCAGCATGACGTCGACGAGCGGCGTCGTGTTGATGTCGGACATCGGCTTGTCTTCACCGCCGTCAGAGCCAACACTCATTGCCATTGATTATTTCCTAACATGCTTGTCGATGGTGCCCCGGCAATCCGGGGCCCACGTCCGATAAGGGGATCCGAGCGTCACAGCGCCGCCGACCCCCTTGCCGGCATCTCAGCCTATCAGGCCTTGGTCGGCGCGGCGGCCGGCTTGGCAGCCGGAGCGGCCGGGGCAGCGGCGATTGCGGGCTTCACGGCGCCGTTCGACACCAGATAGGCCAGCAGGTCGACGGTGAAGCCGGCGAGCTGTTCCTGGATCGACTTGTTGCGGCGCTGCAGGAAGTTGTAGGCGAGCACCGCGGGAACGGCCACGGCCAGACCCAGGGCGGTCATGATCAGAGCTTCACCGACCGGGCCGGCAACGGCGTCGATCGAGGCCTGACCGGCAGCACCGATCTTGATCAGCGCGCGGTAGATGCCGATAACCGTACCGAACAGACCGATGAACGGCGAGGTCGAACCGACGGTCGCGAGGAACGCGAGGCCACCGTTCAGCTTCGAGTTGATCGCCGCTTCCGAACGGGCCAGCGAGCCGTGCAGCCAGTCATGGGCTTCGACCGGGTCGGTCAGCTTGGTGTGTTCTTCCTGCGCCTTGATGCCGTCATCTACGATCTGCTTGTAGGCGGAGTTCTTTTCCAGCTTGGCGGTGCCTTCCTTCAGGCTGGCGGCGCGCCAGAAGGTCGCACGCACCTTCTTGCCCTGGTTGATCACCTTCTGCTGTTCGATCAGCTTGGTGAAGAGAATATAGAAGGTGCCGACCGACATACCGCAAAGGATGATGAAAACGGTCCAGGCGATGGTGCCGCCCTGCTGGAGCGCCTCCATCAGGCCATAGGGGTTCTCCGACTTCGGCGCAGCGGCCGCAGCGATAGACATCAACATGTTCAAGACTTCCCTCTCAAAGGATCAATAACAAGGGGAAGGCGGCGTCCGGAACATTCCGGGGTTTCGCTCGCCCACCCTTCAAATCATTCCGGCAGACGCCAGGTGATACGGCCGTTGTACGTGTCCGACATAGGACCACCCCCGGCTGCTGTCGCGGGCTTGAACCTCGCGCGCTTCGGCAGCAGGCGGCATGTCGCCTCATCAAGGTCGGCATGGCCGGTCGAAGAGGTGATGGTACAGTTGGTCACGCGGCCATCCGGACCGATTTCCAGGCGGAATCCGGCCGTACCCGAACGTTCTTCACGCTGCGCGCGGCTCGGATAGTCGGCATCGCTGAGCCAACTGCCCGGACTGCTGCGCGGCGTCGCACGCGACGCAGGCACCGCAGGCGGTGGAGGCGCCGGGGGCGGCGGGGCCGCGACCGGAACCGGGTTGAAGACCGGCGGCGGGGTCCGAACCGTCTGGATCGGCGGAGCGGGGGCCGGGGTCTGAACAATCGGCGGCGGCGCAACGACCGGCGGCGGTTCGACCGGCTGGTCTGGCGGCGGCGGCGGCGGCTCCTCGTCCGGTGGCGGCGGTTCCTCCTTGACGTCGATCACGTTCAGCTGTTCCGCCGCCTTTTTGACATATTTCATGCCAAGACCGGTGACGAAGGCATAACCCAGAACAGCGTGAATCAGGGCGACGATAATGATCGAGATCGTACGACTCGATCCTTGCGAGTGGTCAGCATAGGCCATTCGGCAACGACACTCCTTAACTCAGCTTACCAGTTGATTATCGGCAAATAAGCCAAAAACGGCCCGAGCTGGCCGGGCTACCCCGGTCATCTTGGCCCCTATCCGTCCATTTGCTACCGTGCGAACTCCTATCGCGGCGCATCGTGGCACGCAAACGCTTTATCGATATGTTCGTTTGCGACCGTCACTACACACCGGAAAGACTTGCGTGTGGTAAATATGCCACGCGCTACTATCATTAGGACGAAGATGAAAAAAAAATCCACCATGACCCTACGGAAACTGGCCCTTCTTTGCCTCATTTCCGCCGCACAATCGCAGATTTCCGCGGCTCAGGCGGGGTCTGAGCGGACCGTCGCGCAACCATCGGAACGAGTGGCGGGACTCGCTTACGCGGATCTCGCGGACCTCGCCGACGCCGCGCCGCTGGTGGCACAGGCGCGGATTGGCAACATCATCAAATTGAAGCCGGGACAGGCCGGCGCGGTCCCGACAGGCTATCAGAGGGTCTATATCGAGGCAAATGTGAGCAATCTGATTCGCGGCGAAGGGGGAATCAGCCCGACTGTCCGCTACCTTTACGACGCGCCGCTCGACGCGCGGGGCAAGATGCCCAAGCTCAAGAAGGCGCAGGTCATACTGTTCGCCCGTCCCGGCGCCCGTCCCGGCGAAATCCAGCTCGTCGCGCGCGATGCCCAGATCATCGCCTCGCCCGCCGAAACCGAGCGCGTGAAGGCGATCCTTTCGGAACTGGTCGCCGCCAACGCACCGCCCCGCATCGTCGGATTGGGAGATGCCTTCCATGTCGCGGGCACCATCGCGGGCGAAGGTGAGACGCAGATCTTCCTGCGAACGGAAAATGGCGATCCGGTCTCACTGTCAATATTGCGCCGGCCCGGGCAGCAGCCGCGCTGGGCCGTGGCGCTGGGAGAGATAGTGGATGAGGCCGCCCGCCCGCCGGCACCAGGCAGCCTGCTGTGGTACCGACTGGCATGCGGCCTGCCCAACGCGCTGCCGGCGCGGTCCGTCCGCGCGCTTTCTCCCCAGGATGCCGAACTGGCCCGCGCTGACTACCAGCTCGTCCTTGACGCCCTGGGTCCGTGCGGACGGACGAGGGCTGTCCGCTGATCGCGCGGCGGCGACAGTTTTCGGTCGCGCCGTCGGTTCCTTTTCCTTGGACAGATGCGCAGGGGCCGCTATCAGCGCGACGTCCCGCGAACAGGAAGGATGAACACAAGCCATGACCAATCTGCACCGCCATGCCCCGCTGCGCGTCGCGCTGGTCGGCCTCGGCACGGTGGGCGGCGGCGTCATCCGGCTGCTCCAGACGAATGCGGACCTGATCGCCCGCCGAGCCGGTTGCCCGATCCAGATCGTTGCCATCTCCGCCCGCGACCGCAACAAGGATCGCGGCGTCGACCTTTCGCCCTATGAATGGGTGGACGACATGACGACCCTCGCGGGCCGGGACGACATCGACGTGGTGGTGGAACTGATCGGCGGCGCCGATGGCCCTGCCCTCACCCTCGCCCGGCAGTGCCTGAGCGTCGGCAAACCCTTCGTCACCGCCAACAAGGCGATGCTGGCGCATCATGGCCTCGACCTCGCGGGGCTGGCCGAGAAGGCCGGCGTCGCGCTCAAATATGAAGCAGCGGTCGCAGGCGGCATCCCGGTCATCAAGGGCATGCGCGAGGGCGCGGCGGCGAACGAGATCAGCCGCGTCTACGGCATCCTCAACGGCACCTGCAACTACATCCTGACCACCATGGAAAAGGAAGGCAGGAGCTTTGACGAGGTGCTGAAGGAGGCGCAGGATCTGGGCTATGCCGAGGCCGATCCGAGCTTCGACATCGATGGCGTCGACGCGGCGCACAAGCTGACCATTCTCGCCAGCCTCGCCTTCGGCACGGAACTGGATTTCGACGCGGTCGCGACCACCGGCATCCGCCATGTCATCGCCGCCGACATCGCGGAAGCAGCGGCGCTGGGCTATCGCATCCGCCTGGTCGGCATGGCGGAGAACGGCCCCGACGGCCTGTTCCAGCGCGTCCATCCCATGCTGGTGCCGCTCGACCATCCGCTCGCCCATGTCGACGGGTCGCTGAACGCGGTGGTGGCGGAGGGCAATTTCGTCGGCCGCCTCTTCTTCCAGGGTCGCGGCGCGGGCGACGGCCCGACGGCATCGGCCGTCGTCGCGGACCTGATCGACGTGGCGCGCGACGAATATGGCGATGCGCTGGCCATGCCGGTCGCCGCGCTGGCGCAGCAGAAGCCTGCGGATGCCGGCAAGCGCGTAGGCCGCGCCTATCTGCGCTTCAAGGTGCAGGACCGTCCGGGCGTGCTGGCGGAGATCGCAGCGGCAACCCGCGACGCCGGCGTGTCCATCGAGAGCATGATCCAGCGCGGCGCCAGCCAGACTGACGGCGTGCTGGTGGCGATCGTCACCCATGCGGGCGAAGAACGCTGCGTGCGCGAGACGCTGGACCGGCTGGCCGGGTCGGACAGCCTGCTGCAAACACCGATGGTGATGCATATTCTGGATTGAGGAGAAGCGCGCGATCCGTCCGCGCCTCCCCTCGCCCCCGCGCCCGGACTGACCCAGGCGGTCGGGTTCAATCCGGCGCAAGGCCCCTCTGATCCAGTCCGAAACTGCGCGCCAGTGTCTGGCCAATGGGTTCGCCAAGCTGGAATATCCGGCGATGGGCGCGCTTGGGACAATCCGTATTGCCGACGATCCGGCACGGCCGCGCATCGAAACGATAGGCGGTCATCTTGCCGTCGCCGGGTGCCGCTGTACCGCCCACTAGGCGCTGTTCCTGTGTCGCCGGCCCGGTCAGGCACAGCGCCGGCACGGCCTGGCATGGCGCGGGCCGAACCTTGGCGATCCGGCGCGGCAGCACGTCGGGCGGGGCGGAAAGGCTGGCGGCAATCAGCAGGAGGATCATCGGGGCGCCCCTTGGTCTTGTCCTGCTGCGAACGCCAGGGACGCGCTTCCGTTGCATCCGCCTTGCGAAAAGCACACCCTCGACAATGGTCCGACGACATCCTATCGCGCTCTCCAAAATAGCGGCTGAAGAGGAAAAGATATGGTGCAGGCAAGCTCGATACTCGATCGCGTGCTGGTGCTGGAAATGGTGCGCGTGACCGAAGCGGCCGCGATCGCAGCATCGAAGCTGATCGGCCGCGGCGATGAAAAGGCGGCCGACGCCGCCGCAGTCGAAGCGATGCGCCTGGCCTTCAACGACCTTTATATGGACGGCACCGTCGTCATCGGCGAAGGCGAGCGTGACGAGGCGCCGATGCTTTATATCGGGGAAAAGGTCGGCAATGCGATCGGCACCGGCCCCCGGATCGACATCGCGCTCGATCCGCTGGAGGGCACCACCATCACGGCCAAGGCCGGTCCCAATGCGCTGGCGGTGCTAGCGATTTCGGAAGAAGGCGGCCTGCTCAATGCGCCGGACGTCTATATGGAGAAGCTGGCCGTCGGCCCCGGCCTGCCCGAAGGCATCATCGACCTCAACAAATCGGTGAAGGAGAATGTCGAGGCGGTCGCCCATGCCAAGGGCGTCGACCCGCATGAGATCATCGTCTGCGTGCTCGACCGGCCGCGCCATGAAAAGCTGATCGCGGAACTGCGCGCCATTGGCTGCGGCATCATGCTGATCCCCGACGGGGACGTGGCGGGGGTGATCGCCACCACCAATCCGGAAACCAATATCGACATGTATATGGGTTCGGGCGGCGCACCAGAGGGCGTGCTGGCCTGCGCGGCGCTGCGCTGCGTCGGCGGACAGTTCAAGGGCAAGCTGCTGTTCCGCAATGATGACGAGCGGGCCCGCGCCCGGAAATGGGGCATTGCGGATCTCGACAAGGTCTATGACCTCAACGAACTGGCGAAGGGCGACTGCATCTTTGCCGCGACGGGCGTCACTGACGGCTCGCTGCTGGCCGGGGTGAAGCGGCTGCCGGGTGGCAAGCTCACAACCGACAGCGTCGTGATGCGCGCCAGCACGGGCACGGTGCGGTGGGTGAAGGGCGAGCATCGGCTGGACCGGAAGCCGATCTAGAGCGATTTCCAAGCGATCGGAACCGATCGCTGGTTAAGAAATCGGGGGAAATAAGGAATCCAGGGCGGCGATCTGATTCAATCAGATCGAAACCCGCTCTGGAACGGTCAGGAAATCGCTGCAAGGCAATGGCATGGCGCTTTGATCAACCGCCCTGTGCCATGCGCGGCGTCGATGCGGCTAGCGTCCGGCGCGGTGATTGAGATCGTGACCCAGCGCCAGGATCGCGACGCCCAACAGCGTATAGGCGCTTTCCTGCAAACCATGGTCCATGGTCAGCGCGCCGGCCATGATGCCCAGGCCCAGCGATCCGATCGCGGCAGGCATCATGAAGCCGTGCGCCACCGCACCATGGCCGAGCGCCACGGCGCCCAGCAGGATCGCCAGCACCAGGCCGGTCTCATGGAAAATCGGACTTTCGAATATGCCGCCCGCCGAGGCCATCACGCCCAGCAGCACGGCCGTGCCGAAGCAATGCGCCACGCACATGCCCGACAGAGCGATCGCGATGCGATCGATCCGGCCGTTGAGCAGATGGTGGCGAAGGCTGATCGGCATGGTTCGAGGTACATAGGCGAGACAAAGAAAAGTTACAACATATCATTCGCTATTTTTCACGATCTCGCGCGACAGGCGCTTCCCATCATATTGCCCGATGCGCCCTGCCCCTTTCTCATATCAAGAAGCCTTTGGTCGCCCGCGCCACGGCGCCGCCCTCCCCCGGCCGCTCCAGCCGCGATTTCCCGGCCGGCAGATGTTCCATTCCGGGCAAAATCGCTCTAGAGGGCTGCCGCAAGCCTGAGCGGCATTCGAACAGCAGGAAGCACCCCCATGTCAGACGTCATCATCAAGCGCGCCCTTCTTTCCGTGTCCGACAAGTCCGGCCTGGTCGAACTGGGGCAGGCGCTGGGCAGGCACGGGGTCGAACTGGTTTCCACCGGCGGCACGGCCAAGGCTCTGCGCGAGGCGGGACTGGAGGTGAAGGACATTTCCGACCTCACCGGCTTCCCGGAAATGATGGACGGACGGGTCAAGACGCTGCACCCCAAGGTGCACGGCGGGCTGCTTGCCGTGCGCGACAATCCAGAGCATGTCGCCTCCATGCAGGAGCATGAGATCGGCGCGATCGACCTGGTCGTCGTCAATCTTTATCCCTTCGCCGCCACTGTCGCCAAGGGCGCGGCGCGCGAGGAAATCATCGAGAATATCGACATTGGCGGTCCTTCCATGGTCCGCTCCGCCGCCAAGAATCACGAAAGCGTGGCGATCGTCACCGACCCCGCCGACTATGCCCGGCTGATCGCCGAAATGGAGGAGAAGGCGGGCGCGACGAGTTACGACTTCCGCCGCATGCTCGCGGCCAAGGCCTATGCCGCCACCGCTGCCTATGATTCGATGATCGCGAGCTGGTTCGCCTTCGCCGACCAGGGCGTGCAGTTCCCCGAAAGCCTCTCGGTCTCCAGCAAGCTGGGTTCGACGCTGCGCTATGGCGAAAATCCGCACCAGTCGGCGGCGCTCTACCTGCCGGTCGGCGGCGGATCGGCTTCTGGCGCCAACGGCATCGCCCAGGCGCGGCAGATCCAGGGCAAGGAACTCAGCTACAATAATTACAATGACGCCGACGCCGCGCTGGAGCTGGTCAGCGAATTCCGGGACGGCCCGCCGACCGTCGTGATCGTGAAACATGCCAATCCGTGCGGCGTTGCCACCGGCGACACGCTGATCGAAGCCTATGAGGCCGCCCTCGCCTGCGACAGCGTATCGGCGTTCGGCGGCATCATTGCCGTCAACCGTCCGCTGGACGGGCCCACGGCCGAAGCGATCAGCGGAATCTTCACCGAAGTCGTCGCCGCGCCCGACGCGGATGAGGAGGCGAAGGCGATCTTCGCGAAGAAGAAGAACCTCCGCCTGCTGCTGACCGGCGAATTGCCCGATCCGGTGCGCCCCGGCCTCCAGATCAAGAGCATTGCGGGCGGGCTGCTGGTCCAGAGCCGCGACAATGGCCGCATCAGTCGCGACCAGCTGAAGGTGGTGACGAAGCGCGCGCCCACGGAGCAGGAGCTGAGCGACTGCCTGTTCGCATGGACCGTCGCCAAGCATGTGAAGTCGAACGCCATCGTCTATGCCAGGGGCAACAGCACCGCCGGCATCGGCGCGGGTCAGATGAATCGCCTGGAATCCGCCCGCATCGCAGCGTGGAAGGCGAAGGACGCCGCCGACAAGGCAGGCTGGGCGGAGGCGCGGACCATCGGCTCGGCCGTGGCGTCGGATGCCTTCTTCCCCTTTGCCGACGGTCTGCTGGCCGCGGTCGAGGCAGGCGCCACGGCCGTGATCCAGCCCGGCGGCTCGATCCGCGATGATGAAGTCATCGCCGCTGCCGACGAGGCGGGGCTGGCGATGGTGTTCACCGGCATGCGCCACTTCCGCCACTGAGCATCTTGCCGAAAGTGGGCAGCGCGTTCCCGCCTTACCGATGCAGCGGCGGGAACGGAGAGCGCGACCTGCGGCGCGATCAAAGGCAGGCGTCCGGGGCATGATTGGTGCGGATGCGAAAGGAGGGAAGATCCTTTCGCATCCGCAAAAATAGCGGTTTTCAGCCAATTTTTATCAACTGGCCTCTTTTCCTCGACCTTCATGAAGCTTATCTCATGCGCGACCCTTCTCCCACGTCAGGCGTTGGGCAGATCCCATGAGTTCGACAGGAGATACAGGATGACCAGAAAGATGCTGGTGGCGCTGACCGCCGCCATGACGCTAGCCTTGCCCGCGGCAAACGCCTTTGCGGGGATCAACGATATGGACGTGGTGGTCGACGGACGGACTGGCGCGGAAACCCGCAGCATCGCCGTTTCGATGGCCGACCTGAACCTTAGCAGCACCCATGGCGCCCGCATGGCCGATTCCCGCATCACCAAGGCCGCCAAGAAGGTCTGCGGCTGGATGAACGGATCGATCCTGCCGGCAACGCCGGAATATCGCGCCTGCTTCGGTGATGCGCTCGACGGAGCACGGACCGACCTCAACACGCTGATCCAGGCGCAGCGCCAGGGCTGACCTGCGCTATTGCAAAAAGCGAATGCCGGCGGCTTAGCCAGGCCGCCGGCATTGCCTTATCTTGCATTGTTACCGGTCATTAACTACTCCTTAGAAGATTTCCTTCACCTAAAATCGGCAAAGGATTTCATCGGGGGGCCTAGATGCCGCAGAACGACCACAATGTGGATGTCGCCATTATTGGCGCGGGTCCGGCCGGGCTTACTGCGGCTTATCTGTTGAGCAAAAAGGGCTATTCGGTCAGCGTCATCGAAAAGGACGCCGTCTATGTCGGCGGCATCAGCCGAACAGTGGAACTTGACGGCTTCCGTTTCGATATTGGCGGCCATCGTTTCTTTTCCAAATCGAAGGAGGTCGTCGACCTCTGGAACGAGATTCTGCCCGACGATTTCATCGTGCGCCCGCGCATGAGCCGCATCTATTATGAGGGCAAATTCTACAGCTATCCGCTGCGCGCCTTCGAGGCGCTGGGCAATCTGGGGCTGTGGCGGTCAACACTTTGCATGGCGAGCTTCGCCAAGGCGAAGCTGTTCCCCAATCGGGATGTCCGCTCCTTCCAGGACTGGACGGTCAATGCCTTTGGCCACAAGCTGTTCTCGATCTTCTTCAAGACCTATACGGAGAAGGTGTGGGGCATGCCCTGCGACGAAATGTCGGCGGATTGGGCAGCGCAGCGCATCAAGGGACTGTCGCTGTGGGGCGCGGTGACCGACGGGCTCAAGCGATCCCTGGGCCTCAACAAAAGGCCCAATGACGGCATGGCGACCAAGACGCTGCTGGAAAGCTTCCGCTATCCGCGCCTTGGCCCCGGCATGATGTGGGAAGCAGCCCGCGACTTCGTGCTCGCGCGCGGCAACAGCGTGCTGATGGCCCATAGCCTGGGACAATTGTCGCAGGATCAGGCCAGCGGCCGCTGGCGCATGACGGCAAACGGACCGGACGGGGAAGTTGCCATTACCGCCGGCCATGTCATCAATTCCGCGCCGATGCGCGAACTGGCCGGGCGCATCCAGCCCCAGCCCGCGACGCTGGGCCAGGCGATGGACCTCAAATATCGCGATTTCCTGACCGTGGCGCTGATGGTGAAGGGCAAGGATATCTTTCCCGACAACTGGATCTACATCCACGATCCGAAGGTGCAGGTCGGCCGAATCCAGAATTTCCGCAGCTGGTCGCCCGAAATGGTGCCGGACCCGGACCTTGCCTGCGTCGGCCTGGAATATTTCTGCTTCGAGGGCGACGGCCTCTGGTCGTCGAGCGACGCCGATCTGATCGAACTGGCGAAGAAGGAAATGGCGACGCTGGGCCTGTGCAACCCCGACGATGTCGTCGGCGGCGCGGTGGTCCGGCAGGAAAAGGCCTATCCGGTCTATGATGACGGCTATGCCGACAATGTCCTTGCCATGCGCACCGAACTGCAACGGCTCTATCCCACGCTGCATCTGGTGGGGCGCAACGGCATGCACCGCTACAATAACCAGGATCATGCGATGATGACGGCGATGCTGACGGTCCGCAATATCGAGGCGGGCGAGCAGCTTTACGACATCTGGGCGGTCAACGAGGATGCCGAATATCATGAAGCGGGTGAGGAAGGGCAGGACGCCGCCGGCCAGCGCGCCGCGCTCGCCAGCGAGAGGCTGGTGCCCAATCGTCTGAAGGCGGCCTGACCCCATGGGTGATTGGGTGCGAAGCATGGCCGGGCCATTCAATGCCGTCTTCGGCCGCTTCACTTTCACGCGCTATCTGCTGGCCAGCATCTGCGCGCTGTCGGCCGATTTCGCGCTGTTCATGCTGTTGCACCGATTGGGCGTGCCGCCTGCGCTGGCCGCATTTGGCGGCTATTCGGGCGGGCTTGTCCTGCACTGGATGATCAGCACGCAATTCGTGTTCGAAATGCGGCAGCCCGCCACCCATAGGCAGCGCATCGCCTTCCTCTTCAGCGCCCTGATCGGCATGGCGATCACCATGGGGCTGGTCGGCGGACTGAGCGCGCTGGGGCTTTCGCCCGCCCTCGCCAAGCTGGCGGCCGTTCCGGTGAGCTTCCTGTCCGTCTATGCGATCCGGAAATATGGCATCTTCGCCCGCGTCTGACAGCAGCCCCATTCCCAGGACATCGCCCCTCACCCGTTGGCAAGGCAACGCGGCGGTGCTGTTGCTCTGGGCGCTGTGCTGTCTCGTCATGCTCTGGCTGTTCCGCCATGGGCTGTCCGGGCTGGAGTTTCGCGACCCCGATGACGCGATGCGCCTGCAACAGGTGCGCGACTGGCTGCATGGCCAGGCCTTCCGCGATGTCAGCCAGCATCGCGTGAACCCGCCGGCCGGCGGGCCGATGCACTGGTCGCGCATCGTCGACATGCCGATCGCCGCGCTGATCCTGATGCTGCAACCGCTGCTGGGAACGGTTCGGGCCGAAATCGCGGCCTGCGCGCTGGTGCCGCTGATGCTGTTGGGTGGATTGACGGCAACGGTGTTCCTGGCCGCGCGGCGCGCGGCAAGTGGCATGTTCGTCCCGCTGCTGGCGGTCGTCCTGCTGCTGACCACGCCCAGCATCCTGGTCCAGTTCACCCCCTTCCGCATCGACCATCATGGCTGGCAGATCTGGATGGCGGCGATCGCCCTTTGCGGCGCGCTGGATGCCCGGCGCCTGCGGGGCGGCATCACAGCCGGTCTTGCCATCGCGCTCTGGCTCCAGATTTCCAGCGAAGCGCTGCCCTATGCCGCGCTGTTCGCCGGTACTTTCGCGCTGCGGACATGGCTCGACCGGCGGGAGGCGGTGCGGATCGCAGCCTATGCCGCCAGTCTTGGCGGCGGCGCGCTCCTGCTGCTGTTGATGCTGCGCGGCACCGGCGCAGCATTGATACGGCAATGCGACAGCCTTTCGGCAGCCTATATCTGGCCTCTTCTGGCGTTCGCGCTGGCGATGCCGCTTGCGCTGCATCTGATCGGCACGACGACCGTCCGGCAGCGCATCCTGGCGACAGCGGCTGGCGGGATCAGCGCAGCGGGCATATTCCTGCTGAGCGGTGGCGCCTGCCTTTCCGGCGATCCGTTCAAGGCGCTGGGCCCGGTCGCCTATCGCTTGTGGTATCTGCAGGTGAAGGAGGGCCGCCCTGTATGGGAACAGGGCACCCTGATGGCCGGGATCATCCTGCTGCCCGCGGCCATGGGGCTGTTCAGCACGATCATCGCGGCCTGGCGCGCCGAGGAGCGGGAGGCAAGGGATCGCTGGATCGTCGTCGCCTTGTTGCTGGCGGGCGCGTCGGCGGTCGCCATCCTCGTGCTGCGCGCCATGTCGGTGGCGCATGTGCTGGCGCTGCCGGGCACGGCGTGGCTGCTGCTGACCCTGTTTCGCCGCATCCAACGCTGGACGAACGCCGTCGCGCGCATATTGGTCACGGCGGGCGTGGCGATATTGCTGACGCCGGCGGGGCTGTGCGGCGCCTGGATATTGATCGCGAGCGGCGCAGCGCGGAAGGAGCAGCCCGAAACCGTCAATTGCCGGGCCGCCGCCCCTTTGGCTCCGTTACAGGCACTTCCCCGCTCGACCCTGTTCGCGCCACTCGATCTGGGACCGGATATCCTCTTGCGGACCGGACATAGCGTGATCGGCACCGCGCATCATCGCAATGCCGTGGGCATCAACGCGGTCATCGACGGCTTCACCCAGCCGCCCGACAAGGCCCGGGCGATCGTCATACGCCTGAATGGCGGGAAAGGCGCGGATTACCTGCTGATCTGCAACGAGATGAACGAGATCAAGCATTATCGCGCCGACTTCCCCCAGGGGCTGGCCGCGGCGCTGAAGCGCGACCGGCCGCCGCAATGGCTGCGACAGCTTCCCGGCAAGGGTCCGCTCCGCATCTACAAGGTGATCGCTCAGCCCGCGACGAAGGCCAGCGCGACGCCATTCATGCAATAGCGCTTGCCGGTGGGCTGCGGCCCGTCATCGAACACATGGCCCAGATGTCCGCCGCAGCGGGCGCAATGCACCTCGGTCCGCGGATAGCCCAGTTCGAAATCGCGCGAGGTGCCGACGGCGCGCGGCAGCGGCGCCCAGAAGCTGGGCCAGCCGGTGCCGCTGTCGAACTTGGTCTTCGAGCTGAAAAGCCGCTGCCCGCAACCCGCGCAGGCGAAGATGCCCGGTCGATGCTCCTTGTTGAGCGGGCTGGTGAAGGGATATTCGGTCGAGCGCTTGCGCAGCACCTGATAGGCGAGCGGACTCAGGCGCTTGCGCCATTCGGCATCGCCGAGCGTGAAGGGATAGGCGGCAGCGGCCTCTCCCACGCCGGCCTGCCAAAGGACGATCATCGTCGCGACGCCGCCACCCAGTCCCAGAAATTGCCGCCGATCCATGGACCGCACCATAGCAGCGTCAGCCTGTCGCGCTTCTGAACAACTGCTTCCACCAGCCACCGCCCGATTTCAGCACATGGCGGCGGAACAGCAGCACGCCGATCCGGATGATGAGGCCGACCCAGAGCATCTGCCAGACGATGGCAAGGAGATGGGGCCAGAGCGCGTCCACCTGCGCGGCGCGGGCGATCATGGCGAAGGGGGAGGAGAAAGGCAGGACCACCGCTGCAACCTCCGGCGGCGATCCCATCTTGTCGACGGCATAGGTGGCGAAGAAGAAGATCAGCATCTGTCCCATGGTCACGGGCATGTTGAGCGTCTGCACCTCCCGCACGGTTGCCGCCTGCGCGCCGATGCCCAGGAACAGCGAACCCAGCAGCGTATAGGCCATCGCGAAATAGATGACGGCCAGCATCAGGAACAGCGGCCAGCCGACGGCGGGGTCCGGCAGGCTGGCGCCGGGCGTCTTGAGGGCCAGGAACACGGCGAAGGCGGTTCCGCCCCAGAAGAGGATGCCGACGAAGCTCATCGCCAGCATCGCCATCAGCTTGCCCAGGAAGATCGCGTCGACCGGCACGGCGGCTGCCAGTATTTCTATGATCTTGTTGGTCTTTTCCTCGACCAGGTTGGATAGGATCATGCCGGCCAGCAGGATGGTGAGGAAGAAGATGACGATCTGCGCGATCCGGCCGATCACCAGCCTGCCCTGGCTCTGCGCGCCGACGCTGGTCGCGACCTGCTGCGCCTCCACATGCACCATGTGCAGCGATTTTTCCGCGACAGCGGCGCTGGCGAGCAGGCTGATGTCGCCTTCCAGCCGCTGGATGTCCTGCGGCTGTCCCGTCATCACGGGGCGGGCCGGCGATCCCGACACTATCACCATGACATCCGCATTCGCCCTGGCCAGTTGAGCGCGGGGCGCGGGCGACAGCGGAACGCGGCGCAGCACGGGCAGGGCCTGAGGCCCCATGCGCTCCGCCAGCCGGGCATGGGCGCGCTCCATCCGCGACGCGTCGGCCGGGGACATGGCGATGCCGACGACCGGCCGCAGATCCGTGGTGGAAATCCTGTCGCCCAGCCCGCCAAAGGCCATGCCGATGACGATGGGGAAGAGCGGACCCAGAAGGAAGAAGATGAAGGTGCGGGACAGCACAACGGCGGTGAAATCCCGCCGGGCGATGACGAAGGCGGCGCGCATCAATTCGTTCATGCGGCTTCCTCCTCCTGCGGGTCGCCCTGCATCTGCCGGGCTGCCGCCTCGCCTGCAATGGCGACGAAGGCGTCGTGCAGGCCGGGGCGCTCGATCGACAGGCTTTCGATCCCGGCATTGCCGTCCAGCAGGGCGCGGAGCAGCGGTTCAATACCCCCCAGCGGCAAGGGGAAATGCCATGTGCCGTCCTGCGCCAGCGTTTCTGCGGGCAAGGCGCGACGCCAGCCGCCGTCGCTGGCGCGGGTGCGCAGGCGCACCTGGGGTCGCAACCGGTTGCGGGCATCGTCCA
The DNA here is from genome assembly GCF_040676285.1 of Sphingobium sp. LMC3-1-1.1. Taxonomy (NCBI): domain Bacteria; kingdom Pseudomonadati; phylum Pseudomonadota; class Alphaproteobacteria; order Sphingomonadales; family Sphingobiaceae; genus Sphingobium; species Sphingobium sp. LMC3-1-1.1. The sequence goes on from NZ_JBEGHQ010000045.1 coordinate 186,732, forward strand.
CCGTGCCTTCGAAACGGATGCGACCGCCCGCGACGATGGCGACGCGTTCGCACAGCCGTTCGGCATGGGCGATGACATGGGTGGAGAACAGCACCGTGACGCCGCGCCGGGCCTGATCCCGGATCAGCACCTCCAGCTTGCCCTGGTTGAAGGCGTCCAGGCCCGAAAAAGGCTCGTCCAGCACGAGCAGGCGCGGTTCGTGGACGATCGTGCCGAAAAGCTGCACGGTCTGGGCCATGCCCTTCGACAATTGGCGGATCGGCTTGTCCGCCGAGGCGCCCATGCCATAATCCGCCAACATGGATCGGGCCCGCTCCCGGCCGATCTTCAGCGGCAGCCCGCGCAGCGCGCCCATGAAGGCAACGGCTTCGAAGGCCTTCATCGAGGGGTAAAGGCCGCGCTCCTCCGGCAGATAGCCGACATTGCGCGCCTGGCGCAGCGGCGCGCTGTCGCCCAGCAGGCTGCGATGCCCTTCATCAGGATCGATAATGCCGAGCAGGGTGCGCAGCATCGTTGTCTTGCCCGCGCCATTGGGGCCAAGGATGCCGTAGATCGACCCGGCAGGCACGGCGACGTCGATACCGTCCACCGCCCGGAAATCGCCGAATGTCTTGACAAGACCATGGCCTTCAACGGCATAGGTCGGTTGAGGAGCCCCGATCATCGGCCTCTGATAATCGCATCGCATGCCAACGCAAAATGAAACCTTGGAACAGCGGCTGAAGGCCGAAGCGCTGCGGCTGGGCTTTGCCGCCTGCGCCATCGCGCCGGCCGATGCCGCGCCGCGTTCGGCCGAAAGGCTGCGGCAATGGCTGGATGCCGGCCATCATGGCGACATGCTGTGGATGGCGGAGCGCGCCGGGCAGCGCGGATCGCCGCAGGCGCTGTGGCCGGACGTGCGAAGCGTCATCATGCTGGGCATGAGCTATGCGCCGGGGCGCGATCCCCTGGCGCTGGCCGATGTGCGTGATCGCGGCCGTATTTCCGTCTATGCCCAGGGGCGCGATTATCATGACGTGGTCAAGAAGGGGCTGAAGGCCCTCGCCCGCTGGCTGGTGGAGCAGCAGCCGGGCGCGCTCAAGGTCTTTGTGGACACGGCCCCGGTCATGGAAAAACCGCTGGCGGAGGCGGCTGGCCTGGGCTGGCAGGGGAAGCACAGCAATCTGGTCAGCAGGACGCATGGAAGCTGGCTGTTCCTGGGGGCAATCTACAGCGAGATCGCGCTGGCACCCGACATGCCGGAAAAGGACCATTGCGGCAGTTGCACCGCCTGCCAGGCGGCGTGCCCGACCGACGCCTTCCCGGCGCCTTATGTCGTCGATGCGCGACGGTGCATCTCCTATCTCACCATCGAGCATAAGGGCCCGATCCCGGAGGCGTTGCGCGCCGGGATCGGCAACCGCATCTATGGCTGCGACGATTGCCTGGCCGTCTGCCCGTGGAACAAGTTCGCGGAGGTCGCGGCCGCGAACCGCGCCTTTGTCGGGCGGGCGGAACTGGCGGCGCCGGAACTGGGCGACCTGCTGGCATTGGACGATGCGGGCTTTCGCGAGATATTCGCAGGCTCCCCGATCAAGCGGATCGGACGCAACCGAATGGTGCGCAATGCCGCCATCGCGGCGGGCAACAGCGGTGACAGGGGATTGATCGGGCGGCTGCGTCCGCTGACCGAAGATGAGGATGCCGTCGTCGCGGAGGCGGCGCGCTGGGCGATCGAGCGGCTGGAGCGGGAATAGCTGGAAAGCTGCTCCGGGTGCGCCAGGCGGATGCGCTATTTGCCCTGCAGCGCGGCCGAGCAACTCGCCGGATCGACATCCGTGCCGGTCAGCGTGCGGGCATCGACATGGGTGACGAGCGGCTCTTTTCCCTGTGGCGGAAGGTACAGATAGGCATCGAGCACGCAGCGGCCATTGGCGAATTGCAGCTTGCGCATGGTGCTTTCGCGAATGTCGAGCCGGGGTTGGCCGAACAGGTGCATGAGCTGCTTCGCGTCCGACCCGATCAGCGGACCGGGACGGGTGAAGGCGCTGGCCGGCGGACCGACAGGCGGGCGGGTGATCTGGGCCGCAGGCGACGGCACCACCCCTCCGCAGGCGGCGAGGGTCAAGAGCGAAGCCAGGACGAGCGCCGGATGAGGACGGGTCATGGCATGTTCCTTCGGGCACCGTGCAGCATGTGGACCGCCATAGCGGCGCTCCAGATCGGTGCAAGCAGGTTGAGCACCGGCACGAGGAAGATCAGCGCCGAAGCGAGGCCCATCAGCCACCGGCTGCCACGCGGGATAGGCGGCAGGTCGGGATGGCGCGGCTCGACCATGTCGGCCATGTCGCGGCCCAGCAGGGCGGCGTTCAGGACCAGGAACAGGCCCAGCGTGCCGACGCCCGTCACCAGCAGCAGCAGATAGGCCGGCAAAGCGAACAGGTTCCAGCCGACAGTCCGCAGGATGGAGCGCAGGGCGAGCCGAAGGCTGCGGCCCCAGCCGACCGGCCGGGCGCGGGCCGCCGCCGCCGGATAGCTGTCCCGTTCGATGGCAATGACGATGTCGTCGGCAAACAGGCTCATGATCGCCATGGCGGTGGCGCGGAACAGCAGCCAGCCGGCGGCGATCACGATCAGCGCGGTCGCGGTCGCCTCCGCCAGCCCGCCCCAGCCCACGCCCGGCATCCAGCCTTGATGCTGGCGGAGCGCGTGAACGCCCGCCCACAATGCGGTGGCGAGAAGCGCGAAGATCAGCAGGGTCAGCAGCAGCGACTTGACCAGCAGGCGAAGCGAGGCGCCATGGACGATCGAGGGGCAGGCGCGGAGGGCGGCGGCAAGGACCATGGCACAGCTATTCCCGCCTCTGCGCCCAGCGTCAATCAGCGCCGTTGCGCGCCGCGCCCCGGATCGATAGAGACGGCGGGATTTTTCCCCTCATTCACGAAGGATTTTGCGTGACTGCTGCTGCCCCCACGCTTGATGTTGTCGCCATCGGCAATGCCATTGTCGACGTGCTTGCCCGGAGCGACGACGCTTTCCTCGCCGAACATGCGCTGACCAAGGGCGGCATGCAGCTGATCGACGCGGAGACGGCGGAGAGCCTGTATGCCGACATGGGCGCGGGCAAGGAGATCAGCGGCGGATCTGCGGCGAACACGCTGGCGGGCCTGGCCGCGTTCGGCAAGAAATGCGGCTTCATCGGACAGGTCAATGACGATCAGCTCGGCGCCGTCTTCTCCCATGACGTGCGCGCGCTGGGCATCCGTTATGACACGCCGACGATGCAGGGGGACGTGCCGACGGCGCGCTGCCTGATCCTGGTGACGCCCGACGCGCAGCGAACGATGAACACCTTTCTGGGCGCATCACAATTCCTGCCAGAAGCCGCGCTGGACCTCGACCTTATCCGTTCCGCCTCGATCCTCTATCTGGAAGGCTATCTCTGGGATCCGGAGCAGCCGCGCGCGGCGATGCGGGCGGCCATCGACGCCGCGCGGGGCGCGGGGCGGAAGGTCGCCTTCACCCTGTCGGACAATTTCGTGATCGACCGTCATCGCGCCGACTTCATCGAATTGATCGATCAAGGGCTCATCGACATTCTCTTCTCCAATGAAGGCGAGATCCAGTCATTGGCGGGGCTGCACGATTTCGAAGCCGCCGTGGCGGCCGTGGCCGCGAAAGTTCCGGTGCTGGTCTCCACGCGCAGCGAGAAGGGCGCGATCGCCGTGGTCGACGGCACGCGGTACGAGGCGCATGCCGCGCCGGTTGCAGAAGTGATCGACACGACCGGTGCGGGCGACCTGTTCGCGGCAGGTTTCCTGGCGGGCCATCTGGAGGGGCTGGATGTCGACCAATGCCTGAAGCTGGGCGCTGCTGCGGCGGCTGAAGTGATCTCCCACTGGGGTGCGCGGCCGGAGGAGGATCTGAAGGCGATCCGGGCAAAGACGCTGGGCTGAGGATGCGGGACGTGCTCCTGCGCAGGCAGGAGCACGAGGCGGTCGATTCAGGCGGCCTTCTGCTTCCGGAACAGCGCGCGGTCATCGGGGCCGAAACCCCAGCGCCAGATGACCAGGCCATAGACGCCAAGAATGGTGAAGACGCCGAAGACCAGTTCCATCCATTCGAAATGAGGCGGCAGCGCGACGAAAGCCGCGCCGACGATGCAGGCTACGCCGGAAGCGCTGAGCAGCGGCCAGCGCCAGGCATTGACCTTCGCGCCCAGCAGCCTCGACAGCAGGCGCGCCTTGACCAGCGCGCTGGCGCCAAGCGCGATGCTGAGCGCCAGCGCAGGGGCGGCGGCGACGGCCATGTCGCTCAGGCCCAGGCGCCGCGCGGCGAAGATCAGGGCGAAACTGAGCGCCGCCTGCAGGCCGATCATCAGCAGCGAGATCATCAGATTGCGATGGCGCGCAATATAGACCAGCGCCGATTCGCTGACGACGGCGGTCGCCGCCACGACTTCGGCCAGCAGCAGGAAGGCGAGCGCGCCGGTTCCGCCGACGAAATGGGGTCCAACAAGACCCATGACCGCTTCACCCGGAATGCCCAGCGCGAGCGCGATGCCCGCCTGCGCCGCGATGATCCAGAAGCCCACCTGGCTCACCTGCCTGGCTATGGCGGTCAGATTGCCCTCCGAAAGATTGCGCGTGATGACGGGGCCGAGGATCGGGTCGAAGCTGGTCTTCAGTTTCTGGGGCAGGGATGCGACCTGCTGGGCGACATAATAGATGCCGACGACCGCCGGACTGACGAACAGGCCAAGGATCGCCATGTCGAGCCGGCGCGACCCCCATTCCACGCCGTCCGCGGCCGCCAGCGGGAGATTGCGGCGGGCGAGGCGCCAAAGCCTGCCGACATCGGGGCGCCAGCCATAGGGGATGCCATAATGGCGGGTCATCGGGATGATGGAGGCGACGAGCGCCGACACCATCGAGAGGACGTAGGAGAGGATCAGGCCGTCGCGGGTCGAATAGAAGGCAAAGGCAAAGGCGCCGATGCTGATCGCCCACGGCTCTATGATCGATCGCGCGCGCACCGTGGCGCCGATGTCGAAGCGGTAGGCGCAGGCGGCCAGCGCCACGTCGGACCCCGCGACGGCGATCACGATCAGGGCGAGCAGCCGGTCGAGGCCGTTGATGCCGCTGTTCGGGAACATGGCCTGGGGAATGGCGACCAGGATCGCGCTGCCCATGAGGGAAGCGATCAACGTCACCACCATGGCGTCGGTCACGACATGGCTGTGCGGCCGCCGGGTCTGGGTCAGCGCGCCCGCGAGGCCGCGCTTCAGGCCCAGCGTCGCGAGCTGGGCGATGAATTCCACCACCAGCACCGCATAGGCGAAGCGGCCCAGAGCATCGGCCCCATACCAGCGCCCGGCGATGAACAGGAACGGCAGGCGCGCCGCAAGGCGGAGCAGGAAACCGAACACATTGGTCCGTCCACCCTTGGCGAGCGCCGCAATATCATCCTGCTGCGCCGGAGAGGCCTCTTCAGCCGCCAAAAACCTATGATCCCCCTGTGAACTCAAGACCGTTGCGTCATCTTGTGGAGCCGGACTGTAGCAATAAATGATGATAGGGCGATGAATTTATTCGGCGCGCAGCGGGCGAGCGAGCAGCGCATCCATCACCTGGGCAAGCGGCGCCGCGTCTTCCAGAAGGGCGCAGACCGCCTCGACCACGGGCATTTCGACATGGGCGGCGCGAGCGGCCTCGCGCAGCACGGGCGCGGTAAAGGCCCCTTCCGCGACGGTCCGGCGGTTGGCGAGCAGGGCCGCGGCCGCCTGCCCCTCCCCCAGCCCCTTGCCTAGCGAGAAGTTTCGGCTGTTGGTCGAGGAACAGGTAAGGACGAGATCGCCCAGCCCGGACAGACCCGCCAGTGTCTCGGCGCGCGCGCCCCTGGCCAGGCCAAAGCGGGTCATCTCGGCAAATCCCCGGCTGATCAGCGAGGCGCGGGCGTTGAGACCCAGGCCCGCGCCCTCCGCAACGCCGCAGGCGATCGCGAGCACGTTCTTCACCGCGCCGCCGATCTCCGCGCCGACGACATCGTCCGACAGATAGGGGCGAAAGGCCGGCCGCGCGATGCGGGCGGCGATCGTCGCGGCGAGACCGGCGTCGGCGCAGGCCAGCGTGATCGCGGTCGGCAGGCCCTTCGCGACTTCATGGGCGAAGGTCGGCCCGGAAAGGACGGCGATGGGCGAGGTCGGCTGCGCTTCTCTCGCCACTTCGGACATCAGCAGGCTGGTCCCCGCCTCGATCCCCTTGGAACAGAGGATGAGCGGCGTGCCCGCGGGTGCCTGCGCCACGACGGCGCGCAGATGCTGGGCAGGGCTGACGATCAGCAACAGGTCGCGGTCGGCCATGGCGGCCATGTCGCCGGTCGCCTCGATCGAGGCGCTGAGCGGGATGGCGGGCAGATAGAGCGGGTTCTGGCGCTCTCCATTGACCGCCGCCACCACTTCGGATTCCAGCGCCCAAAGCCGGACATGCTGGCCGTCCGCCGCCAGCGTCTGGGCAAGCGCGGTGCCCCAGGCGCCGGCGCCTATCACACCTGCTTTCAGGGAGGGGGCGTTCATGCTTTCACTCCTGCGCCGCGCGCCTTTTCTGCGCCGGGGTCCAGCGGCCAGCGCGGGCGCGCCGGAACGGTGAGATCGTCGATCAGCCCCGCCGCATAGCGTTCCGCCCCGGCCCAGGCGATCATCGCCGCATTGTCCGTGCAGAGCCAGAGCGGCGGCGCGACGAAGGGCAGGTCGTGCCGGGCGGCCAGCGCTTCCAGCGCGGCGCGGATCGACTGGTTGGCGGCGACGCCCCCCGCGACGACGAGGGCGGTGATGTCGTGAAGGCCGGCCAACTGCCGCTCCGTGCGGTCGACCAGGCAATCGATGACGGCTTGCTGGAAGCTGGCCGCAATGTCCCCGGTCGAATATTGACCGGACTGGGCGGCACGCATGACCGCGCTTTTGAGGCCGGCGAAGGAAAAATGCGGCTCGACCGTGCCGACCAGCGGGCGCGGCAGGGGGACGGCTTTCGGATTGCCCGCGGCGGCGGCCTTCTCGACCGCCGGGCCGCCGGGATAGCCCAGACCAAGCAGCTTCGCCGTCTTGTCGAAGGCCTCTCCGCTCGCATCATCTATGGTCGTGGCGAGGCGGGCATAATCGCCCGGCCCGCGCACATGCAGCAACTGGCAATGGCCGCCCGACACCAGCAGCAGCAGATAGGGGAATTGCAGCGTCGGATCGGCCAGGCGCGGCGAAAGGGCATGGCCTTCGAGGTGGTTGACCGCGATCAGGGGCTTGCCGGCGGCATGGGCAAGCGCCTTGCCGGTGACGAGGCCGACCATCACGCCCCCGATCAGGCCGGGACCGGCCGTGGCGGCGATCACGTCCACATCGGCGAGGGTGAGGTCGGCGTCCTTGAGCGCCGCCTCTATCAAGGGCGAAAGCACTTCGACATGGGCGCGGGCAGCGATTTCGGGGACGACGCCGCCATAGGGGCGATGCGCCTCCTCCTGCGTGGCGAGGCGGTGGGCCAGTATCCTGCCCTCCCCCGTCACCAGCGCCGCCGCAGTTTCGTCGCAGCTTGATTCCAGGCCCAGGATGATCGTCATTGCCGCTTCCATCTAATGCCCGTGGTCATTAGAGCAAGCGGGATCATGCAAAAGCCTTCCCGTCCGCCCCACACGCCCCTGCGCCTCGGCACGCGCGGTTCCCCGCTTGCGCTGGCGCAGGCGCATATGACGATGGCGGCGCTGCGCGCCCATCATGGCTGGGATGAAGGCGCGATCGAGATCGTCGTGGTGCAGACCAGCGGCGACCGGATCCAGGACCGGGCGCTTGCGGAGATCGGGGGCAAGGCGCTGTGGACCAAGGAGCTGGACCGCGCGCTGACCAGCGGCGAGATCGATTTCGCGGTGCATTCGATGAAGGATGTGGAAACCATCCGCCCCGCCGAAATCCGGATCGCCGCCATGCTGCCCCGCGCCGACGTGCGCGACCGGCTGGTGGGCGCGGAGAGTTTCGCGGCGCTCCCGGAAAGGCCGGTGGTGGGCACCAGCTCCCCCCGCCGGGCGGCGCAGGTCAAGCGGCTTCGCCCCGACGCGGAGGTCATCCTGTTCCGCGGCAATGTCGCTACCCGACTGGCCAAGCTGGAAAGAGGAGAGGCGCACGCGACCCTGTTGGCGGCGGCCGGGCTGGACCGACTGGACCAGGGCGATGTGGGCGTCACCATCCCTGTCGAGGTCATGCTGCCCGCGCCGTCCCAGGGCGCCGTGGGCATGGAGACGCTGAGCACCAATGAAGCGATGCTGGAACTGCTGGCGGCGATCAGCGACGCCGACACCTTCGATTGCGTAATCGCGGAGCGCGCGGTGCTGGCCGGGCTGGGCGGCACATGCCATTCGCCGATCGCGGCGCTGGCGCGGCTGGAGGATGGGCAGATCCATCTGCGGGCGGAGATCATCAGCCCCGACGGGCGGGAGACGGTCAGCGATTCGCTGCGGATCAGCCGGAACGACGCCGCCGCGGCCGGGGATATGGGACGCGGGCTGCTGGATCGCGCCAGTCCCGCGCTTCGCGCACTGTTCGAAGCGTGAGGCAAGTCGTCATCCTGCGGCCCGAACCGGGGGCGGGCAGGACGGCGGAACGGGCGGCGGAACTGGGACTTGAAACCCGCATCTTTCCGCTGTTCGTGCCCCAGGCGCTGCAATGGGACGCCCCGGCCCCGGAAAGGTTCGACGCCCTGTTGCTGACCAGCGCCAATGCGGTCCGGTTGGCGGGGCCATCATTGGCGCTTTATCGGAACCTGCCCGCTTATGCGGTCGGCCGGGCGACGGCGAAGACGTTGGAGGAAGCGGGTTTCGCCCGGATTGTCGCGGGGGACGGTGACGGCACCGCCATTGCGCGGCGGATCGCGGCGGACGGCCATGGCCATGTGCTGCACCTGGCCGGACGGACGGTGGCGCCGATCGATGCGGGCGCGCTGCGGATCGATCGGGTCGTCGTTTATGAAATGCTGCGGACCGGCGATGACGGGCTGGCGGAACGCCTGGAGGCTGACAGCATCCTGCTGGTCCACTCTCCTCGCGCCGGTGAGCTGCTGGCGCGGCATGTCGGGCCGGGGCAGCGCGCGTTCCTGCACCTGATCGCGATCAGCCCCGCCGCGCTGGCGGCTTGCGGCACCGGCTGGGCCAGCGCCCAGGCTCCGGAAAAGCCTGATGATGAGAGGATGCTGGCCCTCGCCGTCCGATTGTGCGAATGATCCGCTGCATATGGAAGAAAAGCCCTTGATGAGCGACACGGATGGCCCGCCCGGCGGCGCGGCGGCAACGCGCCCCGCGCGGCGCGGATCCTGGCTGCTGGTGCTGCTGGTCTTGCTTGCCTTTGCCATCGGGGTCGTGCTGACCGTTCTCGCCCTGCCGCGCATCCAGCGATGGAATGCGCCGCAGCAAGCGTCCATGCAAAGCGATCCCCTGCTGAATACCATCGCGCCGGGTGTACCGATGCGCCCGCTCTCCACCGATGCCGGGCAGATGCTGGACGCGCGGGTCGTGCAGCTTGAGGAACGGCTCAACCGCATCACGGTGGAAGCGCAGGCAGCATCGGGCAATGCGGCCCGGGCAGAGGGTCTGCTGGTCGCCTTCGCGGCCCGCCGGGCGCTGGATAGCGGGGCGCCGCTCGGCTATATCGAGGGTCAGTTGCGCCTGCGTTTTGGACAGGCGCAGCCGCGTGCCGTCGCGACGATCATCAACGCGGCGCGGGAACCGGTGACGCTGCCCGATCTGCGCGCCGGGCTGACCGCCCTCGCCGATCAGGTCACCGTCCCCCCCGCGAACGCAAGCTGGTGGGAAGCGCTGGAACATGAGGCGCGGGAGATCATCACCATTCACCGGGCGTCCACGCCCTCTCCCCGGCCGCAGGCAGCGCTGGACCGGGCACTCCGCTATCTGGACGGCGCACGCGTGAACGCGGCACTGGCGGAGGTGGAGCAGATGCCGGGACGCGCCGCGGCCGGCGGCTGGATGCAATATGCGCGCCGCTACATGGAAGCACGGCGAGCTCTGGACCTGATCGAGACCGCCGCCATATTGGAGCCGCGCCAGTTGCGGGCGGCCGATGGCGGGACAGTGGCGCAGACGTCGCCGCTGGCGCCCTGATCCTTCCCCAAAAAGGCACTGTCACAAACGGCGAACCGTTCATGCCTGTGGACGAATGTCCATGGACTTGGGAGCCTGTGTCATGAGAATGTCATTTTTCCTGCTGGGAAAAGGAAGATATTTTCGTGCCGCCCTACGCCGACGCCATTGCCAGTTTCTGGAAGAGCCGTTTGGCGAGCGGTCCCCGCGCGGCCGAGCGGCCCTCCCTCCAGCACCTGCTGGGCAATGCGTCGGTTCCCTTCGATCTGGCGCGTACGCGCGCGCAAGCATCTGAACTGGCGCAGGCGATCCGTGGCGATGGACGGCAAATCCTGCTGATCCCCGGCCTGCTCGCCAGCGAGCAGCGGATGGAGCCCTTGCGCGCCGTGCTGAACGCGGCGGGCTTCAAGGCGCATGGCTGGGGCATGGGCCGCAATTTCGGGCCCAGGCCGGACAGTCTGGAACAGATTGATCGCCGGGTGGAAGCGATCCGGCGGGCGAGCGGAACGCCCGTGACGCTGGTGGGCTGGAGCCTGGGCGGGCTGTTCGCGCGGGAATATGCCAAATATGCCACGGACAAGGTGAACGGCGTGGTGACGATGGGCACGCCCTTTTCGGGCGATCCGCGCGCCAATCATGCATGGCGCCTCTATCAACTTGTTTCCGGCTTCCCGGTCGACCGGCCGCCCTTCACCTGCCGGCGCGAGGAGAAGCCGCCCGTGCCGACGGTTGCGCTCTGGTCCCGACGAGACGGCGTGATCCTGCCGGAATGCGCCAGGGGGCGCGTGGGCGAGCGGGACCGGGCTATGGAGGTCGATTGCACCCATATGGGCTTCGCGGCCGCGCCGGAAGGGATTTTGGCCGTCGGTCGCGCGCTGGAGCTTATGCGGCGCTGAGGTTTTCGGCCGGCGGATGATGGCGGCCTGGTGGCAAGCCTAGCACCGGCTGAATAGCCCCTTCAGGCCGCCAAACGCGCCAAGGCTTCCTCCCGCCCGATCAACGGCAGCAGCTGGCCCATGTCCGGTCCATGGTCCAGTCCCGTCAACGCGCGGCGCAGCGGCAGGAACAGCGCCTTGCCCTTGCGGCCCGTTTCGGCCTTCAGCGCTTCGGTCAGGGTCCGCCAGACGGCGGCGTCAAAGCTCGCCTCGGCCAGCCGGGCATGCGCAAGGACAAGGAAATCGCGATCTTCGTCCATCGGGGCCGGCGCATCGATCGGGCCAGTGACGATCCGCCACCAGTCGGCTGCCCCCGCCAACGTTTCCAGATTGGGGCGGATGGCATCCCAGGCCGCTTCGTCCATCCCCTGGGGCAGGCGATCGGCGACGGCGGCATAGGGCAGCAAGTGGACGATCTTCTGATTGAGGGACGCCAATTCCCCTTCATCGAAGCGCGCCGGCGCGCGGCCGAAATGAGCGAAGTCGAAGCTGTCGATCAACGGCTGCAGGTCGGTAAAGGGTTCCACCGGCATGGAACTGCCCAGCCGCGCCAGCAGGGAGGCGACGGCCATCGGTTCAAGGCCCACCTCGCGAAAATGCGCGACGCCGAGCGATCCCAGGCGTTTGGAGAGCTTGCCCTCACTGCCCGTCAGCAGCGCTTCATGGGCGAAGGCGGGCAGTGGCGCGCCCAGGGCGGCGAACATCTGGATCTGGGTCGCGGTGTTGGACACATGGTCCTCGCCGCGCAGAACATGGGTGACACCCATGGCGATGTCGTCGATCACCGACGGGAGCATGTAGAGCCAGCTTCCATCGGCGCGGCGGATCACGGGATCGGACAGCAGCTTCGGGTCGAAGCGCTGGTCGCCGCGGATCAGGTCGGTCCAGGCGATGGGCAGGTCATGGTCCAGCCTGAAGCGCCAATGCGGCCGGCGTCCTTCGGCTTCATAGGCGGCGATCTGGCCGGCGTCGAGCGACAGCGCCGCCCGGTCATAGACCGGCGGGAGGCCGCGGCCCAGCAGCACCTTGCGGCGCAGATCCAGTTCCTGCGCGCTTTCATAGGCGGGATAGACATGGCCCGACGCCTTGAGCGCTTCGAACTTCTCTTCATAGAGGGCGAAGCGATCGGACTGCCTCTCCTCCCCGTCCCAATGGAGGCCCAGCCAGCTCAGGTCAGCCTTGATGCCGTCGGCATATTCGGGTCGCGAACGCTCAACATCGGTGTCGTCGAGGCGCAGCAGGAACCGGCCGCCATTCTTCCGCGCGAACAGCCAGTTGTGCAGCGCGGCGCGGATATTGCCGACGTGGAGGTTGCCGGTGGGGGACGGCGCGAAACGGGTGATGACTGTCATGCGGTTTACAGCGTTCGGAAGGCGTTGGTGATCGGATAGCGGCGGTCGCGGCCGAAATTGCGGATGCCGAGCTTCACGCCGGGCGGCGACTGGCGGCGCTTATATTCCGCGACATAAAGCAGCCGCTCGATACGGGCGATGGTGTCGCGTTCGAATCCGCGAGCGACCAGTTGCTCGGCCGACAGTTCCTCCTCCACCAGGCCATAGAGTATGGGGTCCAGCACCTCATAAGGGGGCAGGCTGTCCTCGTCCTTCTGGTTGTCGCGCAGTTCGGCGCTGGGCGGCTTGGTAATGACGCGTTCCGGCATGACGGGGCCGATGGGGCCGAACGCCTCGCCCAGCGACGGGACATTCCCGTTCCGCCAGCGGCTCAAGTCGAACACCGTCGTCTTGTAGGCGTCCTTCAACACGGAATAGCCACCCGCCATGTCGCCATAGATGGTGGCGTAACCGACCGACATCTCGCTCTTGTTGCCGGTGGTGAGCAGCATATGGCCGAATTTGTTGGACAGGCCCATCAGCGTCACGCCGCGGATGCGGGACTGGATATTTTCTTCCGTCAGGTCGCGCTGGCGACCGTCGAAGACGTCGGACAGCATGGAATCAAAGGCTGCGACCGCCGGTTCGATGGAAATGCTGTCGTAGCGGACGCCCAGCAGGCGGGCGCATTCGATGGCATCGTCCAGGCTCTCCCGGCTGGTGAAGCGCGAGGGCATCATCACGCACCAGACCCGGTCGGCGCCCAGCGCATCGACCGCGACGGCGGCGGACAAGGCGGAATCAATGCCGCCCGACAGGCCGAGCACCACTCCGGGAAAGCGATTCCTGTTCACATAGTCGCGCAGGCCCAGGACCATGGCGTTGTAGATGTCGGCAGGACGATCATCGAGCACATGGCACTCACCGGGAAGGCAGACCCACTGGCCATCCCATTTTTCCCAGTGCGTCAGGACCAGCGCCTCTTCCCAGTCGGGAAGCTGCTGCGCCAGGCTGAGGTCGCCGTTCATCACGAAGGAGGCGCCATCGAACACCAGTTCGTCCTGCCCGCCGACGCGGTTCAGATAGACGAGTGGCAGGCCGGTTTCGCGGACCCGCGTGCCGGCGACGGCGTTGATGCGGCGGTCGTCCTTGTCCACCTCGAACGGCGATCCGTTGGGGCTGATCAGGATTTCGGCGCCTTCGGCCCGCAAATGGGCGGTGACGAAGGGGAACCAGATGTCTTCGCAGATCGGGACGCCGATCCGGACGCCCCGGAAATCGATGGGTGCGGGCAACGGGCCGGGCGCAAACAGGCGCTTTTCGTCGAACGTCCCATAATTGGGCAGCTCCCGCTTCTGCCGGATGGCGGTAACCGCGCCATTTTCCAGCAGGGCGACGACGTTGAACAGGACGCCCTGCGACGCCACGACCGTGCCGACGAGCATGGCCGGGCCGCCATCGGCGGTCGCCTGCGCCAACCGGTCCAGCTCGTGATTGGCGCGCTCCACCAGCGCCGGCTTCAGCACAAGATCCTCGGGCGGATAGCCGATCAGTTGCAATTCGGGATAAACGATCAGGTCGGCGCCCATGGCCCGCGCCCGCCATTCCAGCATCGCATCGGCATTGGCGGACAGGTCGCCCACCGATTGCGTCATCTGGGCCAGGGCTATCACGAGTTTGTCGGTCATGCGCGCGGCCCTAGAGCATTTTGCGACGGCGCGCAAAAGCGCCTTTTCAGGACGGGCCTCCGCCGCTAAAGGGGCCGCGTTCCGACAGCGTCACCATTTTGTCACGGGGGTTTGGCCATGAAGCTCATGACCGGCAATTCCAACAAGCCGCTCGCGGCCGCCATCGCCGACTATATCGAGATTCCCCTGACCGACGCCAGCGTCCGCCGCTTCGCCGACGAAGAGGTTTTCGTGGAAATTCATGAGAATGTCCGCGGCGAGGACGTGTTCGTTATCCAGTCGACCAGCTATCCGACGAACGACAATCTGATGGAGCTGCTGATCATGATCGATGCGCTGAAACGCGCATCGGCCAAGCGAATCACGGCGGTCGTCCCCTATTTCGGCTATGCCCGGCAGGACCGGAAGCCCGGCCCGCGCACGCCGATCTCGGCCAAGCTGGTCGCCAATCTCATCACCACGGCGGGCGCCAACCGTGTCCTGTCGGTGGATCTCCACGCCGGACAGATCCAGGGCTTTTTCGATATCCCGACCGACAATCTGTTCGGTGCGCCGGTCATGTCGGCCGACATCCAGGCGCGCTTCGGCGACCGCAACCTGATGGTCGTGTCGCCGGACGTGGGTGGCGTGGTGCGCGCCCGCGCCCTTGCCAAGCGGCTGGATAACGCCCCCCTCGCCATCGTCGACAAGCGCCGCGAGCGCGCCGGCGAATCGGAAGTGATGAACATCATCGGCGACGTGAAGGGGCGCTTCTGCGTGCTGATCGACGACATCGTCGATTCGGCGGGGACACTCTGCAATGCGGCGGGCGCGCTCAAGGCGGCAGGGGCCGAGGATGTGGTCGCCTATGTCAGCCATGGCGTGCTGTCAGGCGGCGCGGTGGCTCGGGTCGAGGCGTCGGAACTCAAGGAACTGATCATCACCGACTCGATCCAGGGCACCGATGCGGTCTGCGGCGCCAAGAGCATCCGTCATCTGCCGATCGCACCCCTGCTGGGCGAGGCGATCAAGCGCATCGCGGACGAAAGCTCGGTTTCCAGCCTGTTCGACTGAGATCGTTTCAAAGGACCAAAAAAAGCCGCCGATGGATCATCGGCGGCTTTTTTTTGGCCTGCTCGCGGAAATCGGGCGGCGCGACTTTGCTCAATTGCGCGGAAACAGCAGCAGCGGCAGGCTGCACACCAGCGCCATGGCCAGGAAGATGCGCTGGCTAAGCGATATGCCCAGCGGCTTGTCGCGCCACAGCCAGGGGCAGGTCAGCAGAGCCAGCATGAACAGGATGTTCGCCAATGCGGGCGAACCGTCGGCCGGCATGTCCTGCCACAGCGCCAGCCCCCCGAACAGGGCCATGAAACTCACAATCCAGCCGACCAGCGCCACCTGCAACTCCTTCAAGACATGTCGAAGGCGTAGGACGGCGCGAAACGGGGGAAGTTTAGGGCGATTTCCAGGCGGCCGGAACCGATCGCCGGTTAGGAAATCGCGGAAAACAAGGAATCTGGAGCCGCGATCTGATTCAACCAGGTCGAACCCCGCCCTATGCGGAATGCGTCCAGGGATCGTAGGTGCCGAAGCTCCAGATATTGCCTTCCGGGTCCAGCGCTTCATAGCCGCGTCCGGGATAGCCGTCATTGTCATGCGGCTCGGTCACCACCACGGCGCCTTCGTTCCGGGCGTGGAGGCAATGGGCGTCGGCATCGGGCACGATCACATAGATGCAGGTGGTGACGCCGCCCAATTCCCTGGGAGTGGTCCAGCGATAGAGCGACTCCGCCTCGCCGTCGCGAGCGCTGCCCAGCATCACCATGCCCTCCCCCAGCACCAGCTGGGCGTGGTGAATGATGTGCGGATCGTCCGCATCCTCATAGCTGGCCTGCACTTCGAAACCGAATGCCTGGCAGAGAAAACGGATGGCGGCGGGCGCATCGGCATAGCGCAGGCCGGGGATGACGGGAGAACCGGGCATCACATCCCTCCTTCAAGGATCGAGGAAGGCCCAACCTATCCTCTTGGCGCGCGCATCGCGACATATGTTTACGCATTTTCCGGCCGTCGACCGTTCCGCCGGGCGACAAAATGCTCTAGGCGGGCAGCATGACGACCCGCGACGACCTGGCCCTTGCCAACCGCCTTGCCGACGCCGCCCGCACGGCGATCCGCCCCTTTTTCCGCGCGCGCTACGACATGGAATTCAAATCCGACCAGTCCCCCGTGACGGAGGCGGACCGGGCGGCGGAAGCGGCGATCCGCGCGATCCTGGAGAAGGAACGGCCGCAGGACGGCATCATCGGGGAGGAATATGGCGCGGTCCGCGAGGATGCGGAGCGGGTGTGGATTCTCGATCCCATCGACGGCACGCGCAGCTTCATCGCGGGGCGACCGATCTTTGGCACGCTGATCGCGCTGACCCAGTCGGGCTGGCCCACCGTCGGCATCATCGACCAGCCCATCGCCGGCGAGCGCTGGGCCGGGATGATGGGGCAGCCGACGACCTTCAACGGCAAGCCGGTGACGACGCGCCCCTGCCGCGCCCTGGAAGAGGCGATCCTGGCCTCCACCGCGCCGCAACTGTTTCCAGGCTGCACCGGGGAGCATTTTTCCCGGTTGGCGGGACAATGCCGGGACACGGTCTGGGGCGGGGATTGCTATAATTACGGACTGGTCGCGTCCGGCCATGTCGATATCGTGGTCGAAGCGGGCCTCAAATTGCACGACCTGGCCGCGTTGGTGCCGGTGGTCGAGGGCGCGGGCGGTCGCATGTGCGACTGGGCCGGCGAACCCCTGACCCATGACAGCGACGGCCAGGTCATCGCGCTGGGCGATGCCGCGCGCCTCGACGATGTGCTGGAGGCGCTGGCCGAGGGGCACGACCATCATTAGGACGGATCGGCATTCAGCCCTGACGGCCTGCAAATGGCGGCCTTTCGCGCTTCCGGTGCTCACCTACTGGAAGTACGCTGCGCGCCAGGTCACGAAAAATCACCATTTTCGGCTCGTCATCATCTGAATGTCGATCTGTCCTAGCGCCTGATCATTCCATATAGACGACTTCTTCTTCCGCAGCCGGTTGGCGTTGCTCTCTGTCGCGGACGGTGGATAGCCGCCGCCTTGTCCGCGTCGCGGAACTCCCCGGACCGCCGCCCACCAGCTTCTGCAGATCGATCATCGCCCGGGAGAGGGAGATGCCGCGCGGTCCGGCAATGAAGCGCGGTTCCCAGCGCGGGGCATATTTGTCCTTATAGGCGCGCAGCCCCTCGAAACCGTAGAAGCTTTCGCCATGGCGGAAGAAGAAGGCGCCTGCCTTGGCCCAGAAGGGGGAAAGACGACGCGCCTCTATGCCCGACAGCGGCGCTATGCCCAGGGTGAACCAGTCATAGCCCTGCTCTCGTCCCCATTGCATCAGGCGGATGAACAGGAAATCCATCGTGCCATAGGGCATCTCCGCTGCGTGGCGCATCAGGTCGACCGACAGTTCGCGGCGGTTGGTCGTCTCCCAGATATTGGCGAAGGCGACGATGCGCCCTTCCTGCCGGACAAGCGCGCAGTTGCAGGCGGCGATATAGTCCGGGTCGAAACGACCGACGCTGAAGGCCTTTTCGCCATGGCCCTTGGCAGCGAGCCACTGGTCGGAAATCGCCTTCAATTCCGGCAGCAGCGGTGGAACGGCGGATGCGGGCACGATCTCGAACGTCGCCCCTTCGCGCATGGCGCGGCGCTCGGCATAGCGCAGCGGCTTGGCGTCGGCGCCCTCCAGCGTGAAATGATGCAGGTCGACGCGGGCCTCCTCGCCATATTTGACGATGGCGAGGCCCAGGTCGATGGCCAGGGGCAGCGCATCCAGGCTCAGTTGGTAGAGCAGCAGGCGACCCTGTTCGGCATCGGCGCGCTCGCGCAGTTGCCACAGCAGGTCGGGCCATTCCGCCTTGTCACCGACCGGATCGCCCATGACGATCCAGCTATGCCCCTGCACCTGGTACATGACGAACGCCCGTCCGGTGGCGGAGGTCAGGAACAGCTTGTCCCCGGTGGTCGCCAGCAGGGCATCTGTCCGTTCGGCCAGCAGCAGCGCATCGCCGCTGGCCGTGGTTGACGGGTGATCGATCGGCCGCGGTGCGTTCGCGGGACGGAACATGCGCCAAAAGGCGGCACCGACAGCCAGCACAGCGCTGGCAAGGCCCGCGCGCAGGAAGCGGGCGGCGTTGGCGTGCGGGCCGAAATGCCACCACAGGTCGTTCTGGTAATCGACATGCTTGTAGGCGAAGAAGCCGATCCAGATCGACAGGCCGACCGCTACCGCCAGCGTCGCGATCCAGGCAGGGGTCAGCGCCTCCGCCATGAAGCTGGTGCGGCGGTAAAAGGCGCCCCGCGTCCATTGCAGCAGCGCGGCGATAAGGAGCAGCGCACTCGCCTCCTCATAGTCGAGCCCCTTGATCAGCGAGAAGAACGCACCTGCCAGCAGCAAGGCGCGCGTCATCCAGAAAGCCGCATCGAGCCGGCGATAGAGGCCCGAGGCAAGCAGGATCAGCAGCGTGCCGACGATACTGGCGGCAAAATGGGACGCCTCGATAAAGCTGAGCGGCAGCCAGCCGGTCACGATGAGCATGCGCTGCTGGATCGCGGGCAACGCGCCCGAAATCAGCAGGATCACGCCGCCCACGGCGACCAGCAGCGACAGCATGAGGGGCGCCATGCCCGATGCCGCGGCCTGGGCCCCGCCCAGCACCCGGCCGACGGGATGACGCCAGCCATTGCCTTCATGCAGTGCGATGGCGATGACGCCCAGCAGCAGCGGGATCAGGTAATAGATCAGGCGATAGGCGATCAGCGCGGCCAGCAGGCTGGGCCGGTCCACATCGGGCAGGGTGGCGACGATCACCGCCTCGAATATGCCCAGCCCGCCGGGCACATGGCTGACCAGGGTGACAATGATCGCCAGCGCATAGGCCAGGAACAGCGTGGGATAGAGCGTCGGGGCGATGCCGGGCACCAGGATGAAGAGCGCGGCGCTGGCGGCGGCGAGATCGATGCAGGCGACCCCGACCTGGGCGAGCGCCTGCCCCTGCGTCGGCAGGGCGATCCGCCAGCCGAACAGGCGCGGGGCGCGGCCGGGGCGGGCAAGCAGGAACAGGACAGCCACAGCGGCCAGCAGGATCGCCCCGCCCGCCAGCCTCTGCAGCGGCATGCCCACCGCCCCGGCGACGAACCCGATGTCGGCGGGATGAACGAGCATCAAACCGCCCGCCAGCAGGAATACGCCGCCCCAGAAGGACAGGCCGGCAGAGGCGATGATGCGCGCTATGTCCCCGGCCTCCAGCCCGGCGGCGGTGTAGATGCGATAGCGTGCCGATCCGCCGGTCAGCAGCGAAAGGCCGAGATTGTGGCTGAGCGTGTAACTGCAGAAGGACGCCAGAGCGGCCGTCCGCCACGGCAGGGGCCGCCCGACGATGCGCAATGCGACATAATCGTAGAAGGTGAGCGCCACATAGCTGACCGCCGTCAGCGCGAGCGCCGACGCCAGCCGCCAGTCCGGGATCATGTGCACCGCATGGCGGATGTCCTTCAGCCGCACTTCCGCCAAGAGGCCGTGCAGCGCCGCCAGTCCGATCGCCGCCACCGCCAGCATGGCGACCACCATGAGCGGTCCCTTCCACGCCCTGATCCGGTCGAGCGCGATCATATCGCCAGCCCCTGCAGCATGTGGCTCACCAGCAGCGGAGCGTTGCGATCGAAATGATGGCCGCCGGGCACCACCACCATCTGCGCCAGTCCGGCGGGGATGGAGGGGCAGGCGCTGTCATTCTCCAGCGTTCCGCGCACGCACAGCATGGGCACGCCGCGCAGCCGCTCTATGGCGGGGATGGTCGGATATTGGCTATCCGAATCCATGTTCAGCCAACTGCTCAGATGGAACTGGAAATCGGCGGTGGGACTGAGCCCCATCAAGGACAGGCGCTGCACCTGGGCGCGCTGGGCCGCGGGCAGGCCACCGACGATATAGGGCAGCACGTCCGCGCCGAAGCTGTATCCGACCAGCAGGATGCGGGGCCGGTGCCAGTGACGCGAATAGCCCCGGATGATCGCGCTCAGGTCATGGGCAGCCCCCTGGGGCGTGCGCTGGCTCCAGAAATAGGACAGGCTGTCGACGCCGACGACCGGGATGCCACCACGGGCGAGCTGGCCCGCGACGTCCTTGTCCAGCCCGACCCAGCCGCCGTCGCCCGAATAAAGGACCGCCATCATGTCTGTCCTGGGCGCGGCGGCATCGGCGACGATATTGAGCGGCAACCCGCTGGGCAAAGCCGCGTCGACGGGCTGCGCGGCAAGGAACGGCCGAATGCGGGAGAGCAGGGCGAGTTCCCCCTGCCCCTTTGCCGCCGTTACCAGCGTGCCGCTGCCGGTGTGGGCAACGAACCGGCGCAGCGCCGGACTCGCATGGACTTCGGCCAGGGCAATCCAGGGTGAGGGCAAGCGGCGGCTGGGCGCGAAGGCGAAGCCACGGCCCTGGCGCATCATCGCGGCCTTCAGGCTGCCGGACCGGCACCAGGATCCTCCGCCGTTCAGAAGGGGCGTAAAATCCTGCGACAATACCGCCTTGTACGCGCCATCGGGTCCGGCGGCCAGCGTCGCATAGGCCAGAGCCGCCCCCTCGCCACGGCCGATCAGGATCGGCTTGTCGTACATGGGCAGGGCCAGCCGGTGCTGCAGGTCGCGAGCCAGCGCGATGATCCCGTAATTGGGATTGATGCAGCGGTGCGTCGCCTGCAACGCCTGGAGGAAGGACGGTGTCGAAATCCCCGCTACCAGCGCGCCGCGTGCCGACAGGGCGCGGGCGACGTCAGCGCTTTCATCGTCCCAGCCGTCGCTGCCCGACAGCGACAGCACGACTCCGCTGGGCACGCCCGCCGGCCGATAGACCATGATCCGGCCCATGGGAGGGAGATCATATTGGCTTTGCACCACCGGCCCTGCCGCGCCCGGAAGCGGATCGGCGGCCGCCCGCGCCGGATTGGCGGCGTTGGAGGTCGACAGAAGCAATGCCGCCGCCGCCAGGAAAGCGGATACGAGCCAGAGACGGGCGCGGCGAACGGCGATCATCATTGCACCGGCAACCGTTCAATCCTGGTCCAGAGCTGCGACTTGCAGATGAGGCCACCCAATATGCAGCCCTTGACCCGCAACTGACCCGGTGAAAGCAGGCTGATTTCCGAACTGAAACGACGTCCCAGATCGGGGACGAACACAGTACCGCGCCATTGGCCCTCGCCCTCGGCGCGATAATCCTCCAGCAATTCGGTGCCGACCAGCCGAGCGGTGCCGCCGTCGCGCGCGTCGGCCTGCGCCTCGCGGTCGGCCCAGACGATCCAGCCGCACAGCCGATCCCCGCAGGCGCCGGTGCGCACGGCCACATTGTTGTGCGGGCTGAGCCACATGCCTTCAGGCGGCGGAGCAAGGATGTGGGCAGCGGACACCGGCGCAGCCGACAGGGGCGCGGCCGCCACCAGAAATGCCATCAATGCCCAAAGCCTCCCCACCCTCATATGCCCTCTCCTTTCCCGATCAATCACCGTCCTAGGCGCATTCAGATTGCGGGAGGCTCTGCGCTGCCTGAACTTTTGGCAATGTTCGGCGGCGCGGCAGGCAAGGCACGCAGCAGGGTTTCCGCCACCCGCTGCGAATTATCGTCCAGGAAATGGCCGCCGGGCAGGCCGATGACGCGCACATTGGACTGGCGCCAGCCGGGGCAGAGGCTCCCGCTTTCCTCGATACCGTGGATGCACAATACCGGGGCCCAATCCAGTGCCCGGGCGACGGGAGTAGCCGGGCCGTCGTCGCCGAAGTCGAACACGCCGCCCGGCGTGGCGCGAAACAGCATGGTGTCGGCCGGGACGATCAGCACGACCATGGCGACGCGGGACCGCAACCGGGGCGGCAGGCGCTCCAGCCCGGCGAGCAATATATTGGCGCCGAAGGATTGCCCGGCCAGCACCAGCCTGCGCGCGCCCGGCAGCGAGAGGGCGCGGCGTGCCGCCTGCTCCACCAGAGCCGCGCTTTCCTGCAGCGAGCGGCGGCGGGCAAAGGCTGTCAGCGAATTGACCCCGATCACCGGAACGCCCTGTCGCGCCACATGGCCGGCGATGACCGGCCCCATGCCCGTATTGAATCCCATGTCACCGGAGAAGAAGACCGCGACCGTACCATCCTGCCGGGGCGATTGTGCCGGAAGGACGGTGAAGAGCTGCCCGTCGGGATAGCCCAGATAACGGCAATAGGCCGCGCCCGCGACGGCAAGGACGGCAATCACCGCCAGGGCCAGACGAACCCGTCGCCGGGGCCGCCCTGCCCCACCATGGCGGCGCTGTTTCAGCATCCATCGCCCCCTGGGACAGAACGGACCATGGCAAGGGATGGAAGCTGAAATCCGGTCAGCATGAGCAAGGGCGAACATGGAGTCACCCACCCAGCCTAGAGCGATTTCCAGCCGATCGGAACTGATCGCCGGTCAGGAAATCGCGGAAAATGAAAACAGTCGAGCCGGTCATCTTCCTGCAAAAGCCCGACTGCCCATGGAATAGTCAGATGATGCCGGGCGTATATCGGCGATGGACAATGCCGCCGATCTTCGTTCCCGTTCGATACGCTTGCCCACATCCGGCCTCGCGCTGACGAAGGCGTTGCGCCGTCCGCTGCGGGTCGCCCTGTTTTCCGGCAATTATGATTGCGTGCGGGACGGCGCGAATCAGGCGCTCAACCGGCTTGTCGCCTATCTGCTCCACCGCCTGCGGGCAGAGGTCCGGATCTATTCGCCGACGGCGCCACGCAAAGCATTCGAATCGGTGGGGGACGTGCGCTCCGTCCGTTCGATCAGCATCCCCGGGCGTCCCGAATATCGCGTCGCGCTGGGCTTCCCCCGCGCCGTCAGGGAGGATTTCGAGGCATTCGCACCCGACATCGTGCATCTTTCCGCCCCCGACCTGCTGGGACGGCAGGCACAGAAACATGCGCGCGCGCTCGGCATCCCGGTCGTCGCGAGCCTGCATACCCGCTTCGAAACCTATCTCGATTATTATCGCCTGTCTTTCCTGCGCGGGCCGGTGGAGCGCTATCTGGATCGCTTTTATGACGATTGCGATCGCATCCTTTGTCCGACACAGCCAATCGCCCAGGACATGGCGGCGCGCTTCGGTACGGAACGGGTGACGATCTGGGGACGGGGCATCGACCCGGACTGTTTCCGCCCCACGCTGCGCGACGAGGGCCTCCGCGCGCGCCTCGGCCACGCGCCCGGCGATGCGGTGCCGCTGTTCTTCGGGCGGCTGGTGATGGAAAAGGGGCTTGCCGTCTTCGCCCGGACGATCGCGGCTGTCCGTGCCGAGGGCCTGGCGGTGCGCCCGCTGATCGTCGGCGAAGGCCCGGCGCGGAACTGGCTGGCGGAACATCTGCCCAATGCCACCTTCATGGGCCATTTGTCGGGTGAAGAACTGGGCCGGGCCGTTGCCAGCGCCGACATATTGATCAACCCTTCGGTCACGGAGGCATTCGGCAATGTCAATCTGGAGGCGATGGCATCCGGCCTAGCAATCGTGTCCGCCGATGTGCCCAGCGCATCGACCATGATCGCCCATGGCCGCACCGGGCTGCTGGTGCCGCCGGCGGACGTCGGGGCCTATGCGGCGGCGGTGGCGGACCTTGTTCGCCGACCCCGTCGCCGCGCTGCGCTGGGTGCCGCGGCGGCCGCTGCGGCGGCGTGCTTCGCCTGGGACGACGTGCTCGACGATGTGGCGCGCTGCTATGGCGCACTGGTGCACGTCCCGCTTGCAACGCCGACGGCGCGGGCCGCATGATAGGGCCGAGATGAACGAGGGCTCCGACATCAGGGATGATCTGGTCGCGATGCGGCGCTATGCCCGCTCGCTGACCCGCGACGATCAGGATGCCGACGACGTCGTGCAGGACGCCATCGTCCGCGCCATAGAGCGCCAGGAAACGTACCAGCCCGACCGCAACCGCCGCCGCTGGCTGCTGGCGATCGTCCATAATGTCTTCTTCTCGTCGAAACGGCGCGAGGCGTCCGAGGCTCGGCGCAACGACCGCTTTGCCGAAACGCTGGTCGACCGGCTGGAGCCCGGGCAGGAGGAGCATGCCCGGCTTGTCCAGATCGCACGGCAGTTCGCCGCTTTGCCCGAACATCAGCGCGCCGTGCTTCATCTGACCGCTATCGAGGGCTTCAGCTACCAGCAGGCGGCAGAGGCTCTGGAAGTGCCCGTGGGCACGGTGATGTCAAGGCTGGCGCGTGCGCGCGCCGCGCTCAGGGAAAAGGAAGAGGGGCAGCAGGGAGCGGCTGGCCTCCGGTTGATAGGAGGAAGCGATGACTGATCGTCCGACCGATATGGAGATCGACGCCTATATCGACGGTGAACTGGATGTGGAGCGACGCTTTGTCGTGGAAACCCATCTTTCGCACCAACCCGACCTTGCAGCGCGCGTGATGGGCGATCTCAGCATCCGTAGCGCGCTGCGGATGCTGACGCATGACCGGCGGCCGGTGCCCGCCCGCCTGGCGGACATGGCAGGACGGCTTACGCGGCCGCAGAAAAGCCGCTGGCGCGGCCTGATGCCGGCGGGCCTCGCCACCTCTGGCCTGGCAGCAGCGCTTGCCGTGTGGATATCGGGGATCGAACGCCCCCCATCCTATGTCAACTATGCCGTCGCCTCGCACCGGATCGCCATGCTGCGCGCCGACATGCGTTCGCAGATCGAAGCCCCCCGCTTCGACGCGCGGGAAGTGGCGCGCAACACCCGCATCGCCATGCCGCAATTGCCCGATGACTGGCATGTCACCGACGTCCAGCTTTTCCCGACAGACAAGACGCCCGCCCTGCTGATGGCGGTGCGCACTGAAACGGGACATAGGATGACGATCTTCGCCGTGCATCAGAAGACCGCCGCGCCCGAGCATCCCGATGCGGTGCGGGAGGGCGAACAGTCCGTGGCCTATTGGCGGCGCGGCGACATGTCCTACGCCCTTACCGGAGACCAGGAACCGGGCTTTATGGACGCGACGGCGGAGGCGCTGACGCGGATCTGAGGGGCAGCTTTCCGCTGCGATGAGGGACGCCGCGCGGACGGGAGCAAGCCCGCAGCCATTGTCACCGCAATTCCAGCGAGGGTTCCATCCGTTCGCTTTTCTCGGTCGATGGCGCCAGGGCTTCGGGGCCGCGGTCCAGCAGCACGCGGTCGGGCTCCCGCAACAATTCGCGCTTCATGGCGTCACTCCAGCGACCCCAGTGCCGACCGATTGCAGAGCGCCATTCCATATTTCTTCTCCTGCGAATCGAGACGCGTCTTATCTAGTGTTCAGATAGAGATTTGTCTTTCAAGCTTTGCTGATCATCGGGGTAGAAAAGCTTGGCCGGGCGTGCCGCGACGCGTGCTCGCATCCTCGCATCCCTGAGAGGATTCATGACCAATAGTTCATGAGCGGCTCATTGGCCCGGCATGACCCACCGCGTAAAGGCGGTCCCGAAACAGGGCGACAGCGCGAACCATGAGCAGACCAATCTTCTTCGATCCCACCGGCCGCCGGGGGCTTTGGGCGCGGCGCCTGCTGGCGGGCGCATTGCTGCTTATCCTGCTGGGCGCGATCGCCTTCGCCACCACGCTGGTCGCCGTCCCGTCGGAGGGTGACCTTGCGTTGCCCCTGCCCCAGCCGCATGCGGCGCGCCTGTCGGGCATATCGTCGCTGCGGCACGATATCGCCAAATGGCTGCCGCATTGGGGCAAGCGTCACGTGCAGGCCCGGCCGCTCAACATCGGCTTCTACATGCCCGGCGACGAAGGCAGCATCGCGTCGCTGCGCCGCCATGTCGCACAGCTCGACTGGGTGGTGCCGGCGCTGGTCACCATATCGGGTTCCGGCCAGCCCATCCACGTCGCCAGCGACCCCGCGTTCGACCGCATGATCGCCGCCATGCCCCGGCCGCCCAAAGTGCTGCCCATGGTGCAGAATATCGGCAGCGAAAGCTGGGACGGCGCGGGTGCGGCGCGGCTGTTGCGCGATCCGGCTGCGTCGCAGGCACTCGCCCGGCAGCTAGGCGGCTTTGTTGCCCGCAACCATGAGGCGGGGCTGGTCATGGACCTGGAATCGCTGCCGGGCAATGCCATGCCCGGCTATCTGCGCTTCCTCCAATTGCTGCGCGCGGCCATGCCGCATGGCACGCAGATCGCGCTGACCGTGCCCGCGGGCGAACAGGGCTGGCCGCTTGCCCGCTTCGCCGCTGTGGCCAACCGGGTGATCCTGATGGATTACGATCAGCATTGG
This sequence comes from Sphingobium sp. LMC3-1-1.1, assembly GCF_040676285.1. Taxonomy (NCBI): domain Bacteria; kingdom Pseudomonadati; phylum Pseudomonadota; class Alphaproteobacteria; order Sphingomonadales; family Sphingobiaceae; genus Sphingobium; species Sphingobium sp. LMC3-1-1.1. The sequence continues at coordinate 213,112 of NZ_JBEGHQ010000045.1, forward strand.
CAGGGTGGCGAGCCGGGGCCCATCGCCGCGCAAGGATGGTTCGCGCGGGAAGCCGAGACCGCCTTGCGTGAAATCGGCGCGGACCATATCGTCGTCGCGCTGGGCAGCTATGCCTATGACTGGCATGGCGGCACCGCCGATGCCCTGTCGCTGGACGAGGCGTGGCTGGCCGCGCATGACAGCGACGCCCGTCCGCTTTACGACGCCGCGAGCGGCAATGCCGGCTTTGCCTATGACGAGGCGGGGCAGCGCCACCAGATCTGGATGCTGGACGCCGCCGCGAGCTGGAACGAGCTGTTGGTGCTGAAGCGGCTGGGCATCCAGAGCGTCGCGCTCTGGCGGCTGGGCAGCGAAGACCCTGGCATCTGGTCGGACCTGACCGCCTGGCGCAACGGCGGCCGCCCGAAGCTGGACGTGATGGCGAGCACGCTGGACACGGATGTCGAGGGTTCCGGGGAGATATTGCGGATCACCGCCACGCCCACGCAGGGCCATCGCGCCATCACCTTCGGGCAGCAGGGAACGATCGCGCAGGAAATCTATGAAACGATGCCGACGCCCTATCAGGTGCAGCGTACCGGTGCGCAGGACCCCAAGAAGCTGGCCCTCACCTTCGACGACGGGCCGGACGCGGAATGGACGCCCAAAATATTGAACGTGCTGGAACAGACCCACACGCCCGCGACCTTCTTCGTGATCGGCGAAAATGCGCTGGAGCATCCGGGCCTGCTGGCGCGGATCGTTGCCGACGGGGACGAGATCGGCAATCACACCTATGACCATCCCAATCTCGCCACATGGTCCGAAGAGCCGACCCGGCTGCAGCTCAACGCCACCCAACGGCTGGTGCAGGCCTATACCGGGCGCAGCACGCGGCTGTTCCGTGCGCCCTATTTCGGGGACGCGGAACCGACCACCGCGGACGAACTGGGGCCCGCGCTGACGGCGCAGGAGCTGGGCTATACGGTGGTTGGGCTGCACGTTGACCCCAATGACTGGCAGCGTCCCGGCGCCGACGCCATCGTGCAGCAGGTGATCGATCAGGTGCATGCGGCCGACAGCGAGCGGTCGGCGAACATCGTGCTGCTGCACGATGGCGGCGGCGAACGGTCGCAGACGGTGGCCGCGCTTCCCCGCATCATCGCGCAACTAAGGGCTGAAGGCTATCGCTTCGTGCCGGTGTCCCAACTTGCCGGGCTGCCGCAGAATGCCGCCATGCCGCCGGTCAAGGCCAGCGACCTGCTGGCAGTGCGGGTCGACGTCGCCGCATTCGTGGTGCTGGCGACACTTTCCGCGCTGCTCGGCTGGATCTTCTACGTCGCCATCTCCCTGGGGCTGGCGCGGGCGGTGTTGATGACCCTGCTCGCCTGGTTCCAGGCGCGGCGGGGGCGGCCGACGCCACCGGATCATCAGCCGACCGTCTCCGTCATCATCCCCGCCTATAATGAGGCGCGGGTGATCGAAGAATCGGTGCGCCGCGTGCTGGCCAGCGACTATCCGGGCCTTCAGCTGATCGTCGCCGACGACGGGTCGAAGGACGCAACCAGCGCCATCGTGGCGGAGGCCTTCGCCAACGATCCGCGCGTCACACTGCTGACGCTGCAGAATGGCGGCAAGGCGGCGGCGCTCAACCGCGCGCTGCAGGAGGCGACCGGAGAAGTCGTCATCGCGCTGGATGCCGACACGCAGTTCGAGCCGGCAACGATCCGCCGCCTTGCCCGCTGGTTCGCCGACCCCACGCTGGGCGCGGTGGCGGGCGACGCGCGGGTGGGCAATCGCGTGAACCTCGTCACCCGCTGGCAGGCGGTGGAATATATCACCGCGCAGAATCTGGAACGGCGTGCGCTGGCCGGCTTCGACGCGATAACGGTGGTGCCGGGCGCGGTCGGCGCTTGGCGCCGCGCGGCGCTGGACACCGTTGGCGGCTATCCGGAAAACACGCTGGCAGAGGACCAGGATCTCACCATCGCGATCCAGCGCGCAGGCTGGCGCGTCACCTATGATCCCGAAGCGGTCGCATGGACCGAGGCGCCCGAAAGCTTCAGGACGCTGGCCAAGCAGCGCTATCGCTGGGCCTTCGGCACGCTGCAATGCCTGTGGAAGCATCGCCGCATCCTGCGCGATAGGAAGCCCACCGGCCTTGCCCTGGTCGGCCTGCCCCAGGCCTGGCTGTTCCAGATATTGTTCGCGGCCATTTCGCCCCTGATCGACCTGGCGCTCATCACCTCCATCATCGGCACGCTGGTCCGCGTGCACCAGCATGGCTGGGCGCAGACCAGCAACGATGTGTGGACGATGGGCGTCTACTGGCTGGCCTTCACCGGCATCGACGTCCTCTGCGGCTGGGTGGCCTATGCGCTCGACAATCACGACGTGCGCTATCCGCCGCACCTGCTGGTGGCGCAGCGCTTCGTCTACCGCCAGATCATGTACTGGGTCGTGGTGCGGGCGATCGCGTCGGCCATTGGCGGCTGGGTGGTCGGCTGGGGCAAGCTGGAACGGACAGGCCGGGTCGCCGTCACCCAGCCAGGCATTCCGTCCGGGGCATGAACAAAGCTTAACATGACTTGGCAGCGCACCCGCTTCATCCTTCAATCGGCGGCGGAGATCCCGTCAGGACGGGCAAAGCGCCGCCAGCAAGTGAAGGAGATGATCCATGAAATACCTGATCTTCCCTCTCGTCGCTTTGGGCATGGGCACAGCCGGCATGGCGCAGGCGCCCAGCACCCCGCCCAGTCCGCCCAGTTCCTACCCCCCCTGCTCCAAGACCGTGACCGACGAATGCACCAGCTCGTCGGGCGAAATGATGCACCATGCCGCACGCCCGGCCGCCCATCACAAGGCGGCACACCACAAGGCCGCGGCACATCACAAGGTCGCCGCACGGCATCACAGGACAGCGCATGCCGCCAAGCCCGCAGCCGAAGGCACGCCGGCGCCGAAACCCTCCTGATGCCGGCACGGCCGGGGAAGGATGGGACGCCGCCATCCTTCCCCGGCGCGACGGGGATGGGGGAGTAGGCGGATGACGAAGCGACCGATCGACAGGAACGCGACCGGCCTGCTGCTGGCCGGACTGGCGCTGTGCGCGCTGCTCATGAGCGGCGCCTTCTTCATGCATGTCCGCCGCGTCACGGACGGCCATATCGAAGCGGCGGCGGCCAAGGCCCGCGCGCTGCCCGGCATCACCCTGACCGACGGAAGCTGGCCCGACGGTCGCCCGGCGGTCGTCGTCACCAGCATGGAAACGGACGGGGAAGCCGCGCGCCTGGGCATCAGCGTCGGCGACGACGTGGTCAGCCTGAACGGCACGCCGATAAGCTCGCTGGATCAAGCCAGCACCTATCTGTTACATCATTCCCAGCCAAAGATAGCGCTGGGGCTGAAACATGCGGATCATATGCGCGTGGTGATGCTGGACCGGCCGGAAAGGGAGCAATGAGCCACAAGATTCTGGTGGTCGAGGACGATGCAGCCACCGCCGCCTACGTCGCCAAGGGCATGGGCGAGGCAGGCTTCACCGTCGACCGGGCGGATAATGGCCGGGACGGCCTGTTCCTGGCGAGCGACGGCAGCTATGGCGCGATCATCCTGGACAGGATGATGCCGGCGATGGACGGGATGGCGATGCTGAAGGCCCTGCGCGCGGCGGAGATCGAGACGCCGGTCATCATCCTTTCCGCGCTGGGAACGCCGGAGGACCGGGTAGAGGGGCTGACCAGCGGCGCGGACGATTATCTGGTGAAGCCCTTCGCCTTTGCCGAACTGATGGCGCGGGTGCAGTTGCTGCTGCGGCGAAGCGGCGGCAGCAGCGCGGTCGTCACCAGCCTGCGGCACGCGGATCTGGAAATGGATTTGCTTTCCCGGCGGGTGAAGCGGGGGTCGCGGAATATCGACCTGCAACCGCGCGAATTCCGCCTGCTGGAATATTTTCTGCGCCATCCCGACCAGGTGGTGACGCGCACCATGCTGCTGGAAGGCGTATGGGACTATCATTTCGATCCGGGCACCAACGTCATCGACGTGCATGTCAGCCGCCTGCGCCGCAAGCTGGACGAAGGCGGGGACAAGCCGCTGCTGCACACGGTGCGCGGCATGGGATACCGGCTGGGGCCGGAGGGCTGAGGGCGGGCGGAAAGCAGGGTGGTCTCAAGCTCAAGATCGCCTACTTCGCCCTCCCCCTTCCGGAACTTGACCAGCGGCTGAGGAGGCCCCGACCATCCCTGGAAACCATCCTTCCCGTCGTTGGTTCGGTTTTGTCCGATCGACCATCGGGCGGTTCGTGGGTCTGGCCTTTCTCTGCCAGTTCCTGGTGACCGGCGGCGTGCTGCTGTTCGTGCAGCAAGCAAGCCAGCGTACCGTCGTCGCCGCCGATCGTCAGGCGGCGGAGGATGCCCGCGACGACCTGCTTGCGCTCCATCGCAGCGGAGGGACCGCCGCCCTGCGCGCGGAGATCGCCCGACGTTTCCGCGCGGTCGAGGGGGAGCGCGCCGTGCTGCTGCTGACAGATCCGTCAGGCCGCCCCGTCAGCGGCAATCTGGGCGCCTGGCCTGCCGGACTGGCCGCTGACGGACGCTGGCAGATCATCTCGCTCTACCGCGTCGGCCGCGACGAGCCCGAGCCGATGGGCGTCATCCCGATAAGGTTGAAGGACGACACTCAATTGCTGGTCGGCATGGTGGTTTCCAACAGCCTGCAACTTACCCGCATCTATGAGGAGGCGCTGACCGCCGCCTTTGCAATAAGCCTGGTCCTGGCGCTGGGCAGCGCGATCATGCTGGGCCGCATCCTGGCGCGGCAGGTTTCGGACATCGCGGAAACCGCCAATGACGTGGCTGTCGGCGCGCTCGACCGGCGTGTGCCGACCGACGACAGCGGCGACGCCTTCGACCGCCTGGGCCAGTCGATCAACGCCATGCTGGAGCGGATCGACGCCCTGGTGACGCAGTTGCGCATGATGACCGACGGCCTTGCCCACGACCTCAAATCCCCGGTGACGCGCCTGATTTCCGTTGTCGAGCAAGCCAGCGCCCAAACCGCCGACGACACCGCGCTCGACGCACTGGAAAAGGTGCATCATGAGGCGCAGACGCTGCGATCCATGCTCACCACGGCGCTGCTGATCAGCCGGACCGAAGCGGGATTCGGCGGCGACCAGCGGCGCGACACCGATGTCATGGAACTGCTGCGCGATGTGGGCGAGATCTACGGCCCGCTGGTGGAGGACAGCGGCTTTGCGCTGACGATCGCGGCCGCCGATCCGCTGGTCTTTCCGCTCCATCGCGAACTGGTGAGCCAGTCGCTCGCCAATCTGATCGAAAATGCGCTCTATTATGCTGAGGGGGGCGATCGCATAGAAATCAGCGCGGCGATCGACAATGGCGATCTGCTGATCACCGTGGCCGACAACGGTCCGGGGATTCCGGCAGAGAGCCGGGCCGCCGCCCTGAAGCGCTTCGGACGGCTCGATCCGGCGCGCGGCAAACCGGGATCGGGACTGGGCCTGTCGCTGGTCGAAGCGGTGGGGCGGCTGCACAACGGCATGGTGACGCTGGCTGATAATGGGCCCGGACTGAAGATCCTGCTGACCTTGCGGCGACCCTGAAAAGCGCATCCCGGGCAACGATCAGGGCGTGCAGTTCCACCGACCGCTGCCCAGGATGGTATCCGTTGTCGTGCTTGGAGAGTATGACAACGTTGTCCAATCGATGTAGACCCCTGTGGCTGCCAGATCAAGGGCATTTTTTCGTGACAATCCCTGCAGGAGTGCGCCCGGCCCGCCTGGCAGCAACGGCGGCTTCGCAAGAGGAACCTCGGGCCGCGGACAAACCGGGTAAACGCTGTTCCATCCCCCGGCCTTCCATGGCAAGAGCGGTGCCATGACGGCCCTTTTTCCCATTCAGTACTGCTGATGTCCAACATTCACGACGTTGCGGCCCTGGCCGGCGTATCCATCAAGTCCGTTTCGCGCGTGGTCAACAAGGCGCCCAATGTGAGCGAGGAACTGCGCGAACGGGTGACGACGGCGATCCGCCAGCTTGGCTATCGGCCCAACCAGTCGGCGCGGCGGCTGGCCGGCGGGCGGTCTTTCATGATCGCCTTCCTCTACAACAATCCCGCCCCTTCCTATAACAGCGGCATTCAGTCCGGCGCGGCGAACCGATGCCGGGACATGGGCTATCATCTGGTGGTCGAACCCATGCCGCTGTCGGGGGAGGAGCGCTTTGCCATTCTCGACCGGCTGGTGGCGGCGCTGCGGCCAGATGGCGTCTTCCTGGTGCCACCCCTGTCCGATGATGCGCAGTTGCTCCAGCGCCTGTCCGAACTGAAGCTGCCCTGCGCCCGCATCGCCGGCTCAGTGATGGCGGAGAGCTTCAACATCCCGACGCCGGAGCGCGCGGGGGGACGGATGGTCGCGGATCATCTGATCGGCCTTGGCCATCGCCGCATCGGCGTGATCACTCCGCCCGCCAGCCACAAGGCGGCGATGCAACGCGTCGAGGGTTTTCGCGACGGCATGGCCGCGGCGAAGCTGCCGCTCGATCCGCTGCTGTTTGTGGAGGGCGCCTTCGATTTCGAGTCCGGCATCAGCGCAGGCACGCATTTGCTGACCCAGGACCAGCGTCCCACCGCCATCTTCGCGACCAATGACGACATGGCGCTTGGCACCCTGACCGTCGCGCATCGGATGAAACTGCGCGTGCCGGAGGATCTGTCAGTGGTCGGCTTCGACGATACGCCCGCCGGCCTCACGGCCTGGCCGCCGCTCACCACCGTCAGCCAGCCGCTTGAGGAGATGGGCCGTGCCATGATCGACGCCCTGGCTGGAAGCGCCGACGATGCACCGCATTTCACTTTCGACCTGGTGCAGCGCGACAGTTCCGGCCCGGCGCCCGCGTGATGGTTTGACGGCTCATCCCTGACCATGAAATGATCAGGATGATCAGGATGATCGGCTGGGATGGCGCTGAAAAACGGGCCGGATCGCCCCGGCGATAGCGCAAACGCGACCCTTCCGATCCGGCACCCTGCCTCATCGCGTCAATTGGAATAGATTTTGATATCCTTGACAATCATATCACCTGAGCCATCGGCATAATCGCCATTGGTTTTTACGGCGACATCCATGATCGGATACCAGCGGAAGCCGGCGAACGGATTGACCGCCTGATAGGTTTCCTTGCCATCGATGAACCAGGTTATGTAGTCGGGCTGGATATCCACGGCAAAGCTGTGAAAACCCTTGGTGAACCCGCCGATGCCGTAGACCTCGTCGCTGTTCATGAATATGCCCTCCTGGAAGGTGCGGGTGATATTGGCGCCGCCATGCAGGGTGTTGGCGGTATAACGGTCGAAATCCCACCAACTCTCGAAGCCGAACCCCTCGTAGATATCGATCTCCGGCGGCCAACCGGCCGTGGAGATGAGCCAGAAAGCCGGCCATGACCCGCGCCGGTCGGGCATTTTGGCAGTGAATTCATATTGGCCATAGCCGATCTGGACCGGCCTGGTGTTGTGGCCGCTGAGGACGACCGAGCCGTAATCATAGGGGACGCCGTCCCACTCCAGCGGCTGTTTCAGCTTCTGGGTGTGCATGACAAGCCCTTCATCCGTGTAGCGCAGCGGCGCCTCGATCCCGGCATCACGATATACCCAGCCATCGAGATAAATGCCGGTTTCCTGGTTGCCCGGCTGCGAGCGGCCGTTGGGCAATTTGGTGGACCAGGCCTTGTCATGGCCTGCATCGGACCACTTCAATGTGTCCCGGCTCATCCGCCACTGAAGCGTGCCGCTTGGGCTGAAGGTTCGGGGTTCCCGGCCTTCTGTCTGCGCCGGCGTTGCTTCCTTCTGAAAATCGCACTGCACATAGGCGCGGTCGGTGCCCATCATCCCGCCCCAGGGTGCCTCAACGAACCGGACGATGAAATCAGCCCCAGGGATCCCAAGGATGATCGGCACCTCCACCGTCTTGGTAAGCGGATCGCCCGGGCGGAAGATGACGGATTTATAGATGGGTTGGTAATTGATTCCGGCAACGCCTCTCACCAGACCGGTCCCATCCTCTGTCATGACCCTGGCAATCACGGTGTTCGGGGTGGGCCGGTCCAGGCTGATCGGAACATATGCTATGGTGGACCCGGGCCGATAGGTGGCTGGCCCGACGGATGCCGTGGCTCTTTCCGGATATCGGGTGCCATTGGCGAAGTCGAAACTGGCAAAATCCCCGGCATCCGTCGACAGGGAGGAAGCAGCCGCCAACTGCTGCATAGATGCGTCGTCTATGGCGGAGCGCATGAATGCCAATGTGTCGAACGCGTCATCCGAAGCATGACGGCCATCTGTCGCCGCGAGCCGCGCTGTTCCACCTGAACGTTGAAAATCGACGTTTGAGGTCAGGCCCCAAGCGCTGACACAAACCACAAAAAGACATGCGAACAAAGCGCTCGAAAGCGAGCGCGAGAACGATGATTTTTTCATGATGCAACCCCCGTTGCTTTTTAGGCCGATAGGCCTTCTGTCCGCTCCTTCTTCAAGGGCAGATAGTCTCCGGCAATGTAGCCGTTCGAGTCTATCACATTGATTATCATATATTTTATTGCATCTGAAACGATCCTGAATGCGCGCCTCATCGGCTTTGCAGCACCTTTCATCGTGCTGCCTGCGGATGGCGTTTGGGACTGGGTGCCCGGATTGGTGAATCGCACGGAAGCAAACAGGGCTGCTGCTATCTTAACCCATGTTGTACAGATTCCCGGCAGACCGGAGGGACGGAGCGATCTCGATGCCTTCGGCCAGCGTCAGGCCGTCTTCTACATCGACGCCGAGATATCGGACCGTGTTCTCGATCTTGGAATGCCCGAGCAGGATTTGGACCGCGCGGAGATTGCCCGTGCCTTATAGATGATGGAGGCCTTTGTTCTACGCAGAGAGTGCGTGCCATCGCGGAGCCGCCTCTTTCGGTCGAACCAAAATCGAATTTCCCAAATCTGTTTGGACTTCAACGCGCGCTTTGAACCAACCTTCCTGCCCGCATTCCAGGCGGGGCGTTCTGAAAAGGCGGGGTCATACACTGAATGTCCCATGACACATCTCTGTTGGCCGCAGGTGGCCGGAGACAGAATAGCGGGACGGTGCATTTATGTGCTCGCGCTCCGTATATCATGATAACCGATCAGCGTCTTTAGGATGCGGGATCCAGCAGCTCTCGCGTTTGCCAAAAATGCGGTAACGGTTACGGGCGACCCAGCGATAAATCGGATCACGCAGGTTTCTGGGTATAAGTGCTGCAGCACCGGCGATCCGCCACGGCCAGCCAAGGCCGGCGTAGATCGATATCACTGCGTCGCTGTCGCGCAGCACTCTGTCCCCGTCGATTACCAGGATCGTGTCCGGATCGCTCGGATCAACGCCGTGCCGACGAAAGAGATCGGCACCCACCGCGCTCTGCATCGACGCCAGCCGATAGCGGCGGTCGCGGTCATGCGTCATGATGAACTGGGCATTGGCGGAGCAGAGTACGCACTCGGCATCGAACAGGATGATGGGGTGGGCATCAGTCATCAATGCGCTCCATCTGACCGGTATAGCGAATGACATGCCCTAACCATGGAAGGCTCACCGGCACGTCAAAGACATAATGCCCCGCCTCTTCCCTTTCCCGTGCATGGCAGCGCGGACGCGCCCAGCGCGGGAAGGGAATGCCCAGAAAACGAAAGCCGACGAGGTCCAGATGAAGCAGCCCGGCGATTATCGAAATCTGGAAAATATTGGTGGCCGGTCCCATCCGCTCGATCATCAGCCCGTTGCGTTCGGTCAGGCTGCTGCGATAGCGGCGCCCGGCAAAGGTCCGGCTCCACCGTTCGGCGGTGCCGGTACGCTCGAACAGAATGGTGACGGGCACATCGTCCCCCGGAGAGGGCAGCTTCATCATTCGGCATAACAGTCTGGCGATCGGATTTGCGCTGCGCGTTACGACAGCCGTGCCTACCCAGAGCCGCCTATCGTCCGCATCATGCGCCTGCCGCAATATCGGCGGCAATCGCTCCATATCCTGCCCCAACAGGCGGCGGAACAAGGGGGTGGTCATAGTCCTATCTCCGGTTTGGCGACCATCAGCCAGAAGATGATGATGACCCCGATGAAGGCCGGCCAACCTAGCGCGAACCACCAGCGGGAAAGGCGGAAGTAACGCGGCGGCAGCGGTATGCCATCAGGCGTTGCATCCGCGATCCTTCGCATGGCGATCTGGATGCAGACGACCGGCAACCAGCAGGCTCCCACCAGCAGATAGAGGAGCATTGCCGCAACAAGCCACCCGCTGGTCAGGGGAAAGCCCGCAATCTGCGCCAGCCATATGCCGGTGAAGGGCTGGACGATGACGGCGGAGGTCGTGAACAGCCAGTCCGCCAGCACGACATTGCGGTTCACCACGCGGCGCGCGTCCAGCGACCCGGCGCGGTTGGCCATCCAGCCATGGAAGGCGGTGCCCAGCCCGGTGCCGAACAGCAGGGTGGAGCTGAGGATATGGATCGTCCTCAACAGCATATAGTCATCCATGGCGAATTTCCTTCGCGTGGACGGCCAACGACAGGCCGAGTACGGCGATATTCTTGACGAGCGGGCCGAAGGGATCGGCCCATAGTTCGGGAGCGGCTGCGGTCAGGATCGCGGTATAGGCCAGCATCAGCGCGACACCGGCCAGTGCTGCGCCGCGAACCCTTGCCAGCAGAGCGATGCCGATGGCTATATCGGCGAGCGATCCTGCCCATAGCGTCGCAGTCGCAGCGGAACCGCCAAGGCTCACGCGCGCCAGCCATGTAGCGATCAGATCGGGCGGTGCGAACGCCAGCGAGACGACCCGACCTTCGCGCCCGCCCCGGTGGTGGTGATGACCGGTCATGCCGACCATGCCCTGGCTTTGAAAGCGGTACAGGCCGGAGCATGGGATTTTCTGGCCAAGCCGGTCGATCCGGACATGTTGCAGGTGGTCATCGCCCGTGCCGTCGAGCGCGCCCGTCTCGCCCGCGAAGTGGCGCAGTTACAGGCGCAGGCGAGCGGCGGCGAGGATATGGGCCTGTTCGGCGTATCGCCTGCGATGGCGGGCCTGCGCGATCTCATCCGCCGCGTCGCGCCCACCCAGTTGCCGGTGATGGTGCTGGGTCCAAGCGGCACCGGCAAGGAACTGGTCGCTCGCGCGATCCATACGGATTGTTAACCTGCCGGAGTGGCGGCATCATGTGCTGACCCGTCTGCGCGACGAGGCCGACCGTGCCGGCGATCCGGTGCTTGCTGCACTCCACGACGAACTTCGCGCTTTACCCGCCCCGGCGAGCCGTCATCCTCCCGGGCCCGGCGGGCGTATCGCCGTGCCTCTCGTTCTGCGCGGTTCGAGTGACGGCCAAAACCTCAGCTTCATCTCCACAACGACCGTATTCGGGAGCGCCACCGACATCACGCTCGCCGAACTAACGCTCGAATGCTTCTATCCCGCGGATGACCAAACCCGGCTAGCGCTGCGCCCGACAGATCAGCGGGGATGACCGCTACCATCCGAATCAGTCGCTGTGCGATCGTACCTCAAACGGCCTGATCGCGTCTGATAGCCACACTCCTACGCAAGTGCAGCATTGTTTGGCCATTCAATCGCTGCGATTTTTTTACCTCGAAAGATCTGTCGCATTGGTGAAACCGATTCTGAACTCGGCCTCTGTGACACCCACCCGGATCTCGAGTCAGTAGGCGGGCAATGGGATCGATAAGTCTGCTATCGGCAGAAGCTGCCATGTAAATTCGCTCGTCGAACGGCGTAAGCTAGGTCGCAAGCTACCGCTTCAAAGGTAGCCTGTGGAGTGGCAAATGCCGCCGACAAAGCAGTCGCTCCCAGGGCCAAATTCTCCGTCGTAACCAGCCATACATTCATGCACTCGAGCCGACCGCCGAATGACCGGGACGGAAAATGGCGCCGGGTAGCCCTGTGGTCGGAAAGGGTGGGAAGAGGACTGTCTGCTTTGCGGCTGCTGGCGTTGGTAAGCTGCTAACTGAGCCTACGCCGCGCGCTTAATTTTCACGGCATTAGCTACACTTCCACCAAAGAGTGGGGGTTCACCATCGCAGGAAATCTGACCATTATTGATGAGCGCACGAAGCCGCCATAGAAGCAAATCACTACCGGCGGATTGTCCAGTGTCCCAAATGTCGCCCATGGCATCGGCGATGACGCGATGAAACTTCGTCCAGCCAACTGGGCAGCGTGCAAGCAAAAAGTCATCAAAGTAATTGTCCGGCGCGCTCCGAAGGTGCCCTCCCTCGGCGACGACGCGGACGAGGGCATTTTCCGCAACCAACGTGTTCCATAGATCCTCGGGAAAGCGTAAAGGGTCCCATGGCACGCGAGGGCATTCATTATAGAGTTCGCCCATTGGCTCAAGGCCAAGTTCACCTAGTTTAAGTGGTGATTTGCCGTTCCAGGTTCCGCGAAGGTTATAGTCAGCGATTGCCAATCTCGTCCCGTTTCCGCCGAACTGCGAAAGATACCAGTAAAGACCGGCCTGTTCCGTAGCTGATGCCGGGGCGATCCAAACCAACCGTTCAGGATTTCTGGCTATATGGTTTCTAAATCTGACCTCGCTCTCGGCAAGCCAGTCTCGCTTACCGAAATCCATTGGCGCGAATTGATCGAGCCATACCTCTCGATCAGCAAGATCACCATGAGAGATGGGACCGAGATCAAGCTCTTCAGAAATATCAGCCACTTCTTCAGCGATATCTCTGGCGCGCAGTAGTTGCCGAAAGGTCCCCGCAGCCGAGGCACAGAAAAAAATGTGGATCATCAATCACCTCGTGCGCGGTCTTGGACAATGGAATGCTCAGGCAGTCTTATTATGCCCTTAACAATGAGGGATGATATTGAGGAGTGGCGGCTTTTGGCATCGATCGTAGGGACTGTGAACGTCCATAATTGGTCGCGAGCCGTCCGGCAGCTTGCCCGTTCCGGACCGGACGGTCGCCAATGGAGCGGCTCTTGCGCGAATCGGGGCCGCATATGGCTGGCGGGGGTGGTGAGCGGACGGTCTGGTTGGGGGTGTTGGGCTGAACGGCATGCTAGCGCGACAAGGCGGTCGCACCGCTCACTCGTGCAATCGGCCTACCGAACCATTAACCTGACCCTGTAACAGTGCGTTGTGGCAGCACCTTTAAAATCTGGGGTTCACAATTGGGGGTGACCATGAAGACCGCGGCTTCTGTTACAGCGATAGCAATCGTGTGCGCAGGAGGTTTTGCTTTCGCGACGCTTACCCCGCAGACGGATGCGCCTGTGAGCTCTCCTGTACTCTTGGAGCAATTGCGCCCGGGCTCAGTGTTGGAACAGTATGTTGCTCAAATGGTGGGCAGGCTCCGGCAAGCGGACCGTCAGGGTGATGGCCTTGATCGAGACGACGTCAAACTGGATCTGGCAGCGGCGCGCGCCCAAGCGCGAGCCAGTTCTGTAGCAGAGTTTCTTCGGTACGACCTCGACGGCAATCTCGAAGTCACGCGTTCAGAGGTCGAGCAGGTGATGAAGCGAGATGACGACATCTCCACCGCAAACCAGGTAAATCGACTGCTCAATCGCGCCGATGCCAACGGCGACGGGAAAGTGACCGTAGTTGAAGCTGCAGCGTCGAACCGTATGTTTGGCAGCCGCAATCAGCTGGATGGTATGCTGGACCTTGATCCGGATGGCGACGGAAAGCTCACGCCGCAAGAATTGACAGCGCTGGCGGAACACGCCTTTGCAAAGGTCGATACCGACGGCGACCAAAAGATCTCGCAGGGTGAATACGCCGTGATAGCGCCCAGTGTGCGGGAAGCGCAAGTTGCCAGCTCCGCACCCGTGTGCGACTTGCCGGTCTTGTCGGGTGAGGCAAAGTTGATCGCGTTCGGTGCTTATGAAGGTGACGCTATTTCATCTGCCGTGATAGGTGGACCGGACGAAGAGACAAATATTATAGACGTGGCGATTGAACCAGGGTCCCAGCCGCTTTACCTCGTCCTTACGTCCTATGAATCAATGGTCTGGCGTTTCACGGGTGCTACCAGCCGCGTGGCTCGTGCCGTGGTCACGTCCCTCGGAACGGAAGCTGGTATCTCTGCATCCGGCGTCGTGGGTCTTTCCGCCCGAAAAGTGACAATCGGCGATCCCGACTGCCCGCGGTATTTCTACAAGACGGACTCGCAGTCCACCGTTGCGGCAGCAACGCTCCACCGATCCCTCGGACGTGTGCCCGACGGGATTTCCGGCAGCTATTCCGTTCAGCGCGTGTCGCTCCCATCCGGTCAAATCGTGCGCGCAGAACGCAACTCCGCGCCGCTGCCACAAGGCTTCGATGCGCAGATGTGGCGTGAGGCTGTCAGATTTTGGCCCGGCGGACTTGTAGCCGTCAATCCGCGCAGCGTGGTGGCGAAAGGGCCCGTCGAAGCCTACAAGGTTCTGCCGAGCCAGATGGGGCTTTCACAGTTGCTTGGATCAGGCGCCATTGAGCGTAAATCCAACGGCGCGTTAAGGATTGTTCGGCCGATCGCACACATGCCGCCCAGCATGGGAGGTGCGCATTCGGTCACGTTGATCGTCGCCAGCGGCGTGCCTGTTCCTCTTGGTGATCCGGTCCATAGTTGTATTATAACCGAAAGCTCCGGGCAATCACGCGGCGCGGCATGCCGTGGTTCGGATTAATCAAACGGGGGGGCCAAAAACCCCATAGCACGGTCGAATGTCTGCTTGTGGCGCCGCGAAGCTGACAGTTTAAGTCGGCTATTGATCGACGGGCGACAGGCAGCTATTTCTGCCCACGATCGTGTCGCCTGTCCTAAAGAGGACCGGCGGCTATCCCTTCTTACCCGCCGGTAAGGCGACATTCCGAAATCGGCCAGTTGCCGTCGCCGGCGAGTGTCTGAACGTAGGGCAGCTTTTGGCGAGCTAATCCGAAGCAAGGAATGACGGCTATGTTAGCGTTCGCCGGCATCCCCCAGGTGCCCTACTTCCCCACTGAAAAGCTGTACGGAATATACAGAAATACATCGGTGTTGCTGACTTGAGACCAGGCGACGGCCCGGTCGAGGCCGCTGACATTCACGGCATAGTCCGCACCATAGAAACCGACTGCGCGGTTCGCTCCCGCGGCGATGCGGCGGTAGATCTCGTCACGGTACTGGTCGGGATTGACGATGGTCAGCGCCAAGCCCCCTTTCTGTTCGATCTGCGAACGGCCCGTGGGGGGCACGGCCTTGACGAAGGCGGTGATCCTTTGCTGGGCGTTGGAAATCGAACCATCCAGCCTGACCTTGACCTTCAACCGAGCAATTGCATTGCTGCCGCTATCCTCGAAGCTCGGCTTGGGCTTGCTGTCCTCTTCTTCGTCGTCATCATCCTCGTCGTCCGCGTCGGCGTCGACCTTGCCCGCGAGGGCGGGAAACTGGTCACGCCAGTTGTCGCCGGTGATCTCGACCACTTCGAACTGACCGGTGACAAGACTGAGTCCCTCACGCTTGGCGCGGTCGAGCGCGGCGAGGAGCATGGCCTGAACCTCACGCCGGCGCATTTCAGCGTCGCGCGAGTCCGACATGATCTCGATGTTCCGCACCGCTGAATCCGCCTGCCGCTTGAGCCCGATGACCGGCGGTTTCTCGACCACGGCTCCTGCGCCCGGGCTCGGGATCCTTTGAGCCGTGACGATGACTTCGCTGGCATCGTCCTGCGCCAACGCGGAACTCGTGAAAGCCGCGCTCGCGAACAGGGCGAGGCCGGGAATTATAAGACATGAAAGGGATTTCATGGCACCTCTTCTCATTGCGTCGGGCCCCCGCGGCCTATTTCGGCACGATGGTGTACTTGTAGGGCAGGTACAGGAACACGTCGGTGCTACTTACCTGTGACCAGGCGACTTGTCCGTCGATCCCGCTGATGTGGAAGGCGAAGTCGGGTCCGAAGATGCCGGCGTTGTGCTTGGCATCCTCCGCGACGAGCTTGACGATGTCGTCGCGGTACTGGTCGGGATTGACGATTGTGAGCGTCAGACCGCCGGTCTTGTCAATCGTCGCGCGGCCGGAACCCGAGATCGCCTTGATGAAATCGATCAGTTTCTTCTCGGCGACCGCGGCCGAGCCAGCCAACTTTACCCTCAGCATGATGTCAATCTTGCTGGTGTCGACCCGGCCCGCGTACTGGAACTGCAGTTCCTGGTAATTCGCCTTCGTCACGGGGGACAATTGCACCGTCCCGGAGACCAGTTCGATGTCGGCATCCGGCGCGCGGTCGAGCGCGGCCAGTAGCACAGTATGGATCTCCTTCTTGCGCGTAGTTTCATCGCGCGTGTCCGACGAGATCGAAACCGGCATAACCGCCGCGTCGGCCTGCCGCCGCAGACCGACCACCGGGCGGTCTTGCTGGGCATAACGGGTATTGAATCGATTGCCGGTGACGATCACCTCGCCAAGTCCCGCAGGACCGGCCTGCTGCGCAAGAACAGACGGTGCACCGATCGCAACTGCCGCCGCCAACAAATACCACAATTTCATGAAGCCACTCCCCCACATGAGGCTTCACGATTTCGCACGAATTTGCAACGTCCGCTTTTGCTCCCGATAGCCAAGCTGCAGATCCGCAACTGCGGTTGAGGGCGCTTATCGCTTACCAGTGAATGTAGGACTGCTTTCAAGCAAGTTGGAGGAGCGCCGCAACGTCCGCAATGTTGGCGTATGCCGACAGGCGGACCGCCGTTGAACCGGAAGGTGCCGACCAAAGCCGGACACTGAACATCGCCGGAGGAATGGCCGAACTTGAGAAAATCGGACGTTGCCACCACTGCGACCTACGCGAACTCAGAAGCGAAAGTCTCCTGCAAAGCCGGTGCGGTTCACTTTCTGGTTGTCTTCATCACCGTGCAGTCCTCAAATCGATATTAGGTTAACACCCCGTCCGAATTATAGGCACCACCTCACCTCAACCGGTCTATACAGCTCAGTACCGAAATTGGTAATCTGGCCCCTAACCGTAGAGTCGAAATCCGTTGCAAACTCCGCAAACTTGCCCTCCGATTGTGCCCATGCACAGTGCGATTGATCTGGCACGACAAGCGGCCCGCATGGGCCGCTGGCAGGAAGCCGAGGACCGGGTTCGCGCGATTCTTTTGCATGATCCGTACGCCATTGACGCGCTGGAAGTTGTCGCCTTGTCGCGCCGTCAATTGGGCGATGTTGCCGGATCGGAAGCGGCGTTGCGCAGCGCGATCGCGATCGCGCCGGATAGGCGCTGGCCCTATGGCGACCTTGCGCGGCTGCTGATCGATGCGGGCCGACCGAAGGAGGCCGAAACCCTCGAGCGACAGGCGCTGGCAGCTGACAGCGCCAATGCCGATGCCCATATGCTGCTGGGACGGCTGCTGACCGATCGCGGCTTGGCTTTTGAAGGCGCGCAGCATCTGCGGCAGGCCATTGCGCTCGCCGGACGGCATCCGGAGCTGCTTTACGGGCTCGGCCGCGCGCTTTCGCAACAAGGGCTGCTCGATGACGCGCGCCGGTTGCTGGAAGAGGCGGCCGGGGCCACGCCGCTGCACCTTGCCACGTTGGCGGCGCTTGCCGAAGTGGAAGAGCGCGCCGGCCGCTTCGCGCAGGCCACCGCCTGGCTCGACAAGGCCGATGCGGTGGCGCGGGGACAAGGCCAGGACGTCATACTTCAGCGCAGCGTGCTTATGGCACGGATGGGAGACGAGGCCGCCGGGCTGGCCCTGCTCGAAATGCAACCGGAACTCTCTGGCGCCGCCATGCTGCAGCGCGGGCGTCTGCGCGACAAGCTGGGTCGCGGCGACGAAGCCTGGAGGGACTGGACCGAAGGCAAGGCCTTGATAGCGCGGGCCGCCGGCCGGCGCTACATGGCTCAGGCCATCGCTGAGGAAGCCGCAGAACTGGCAATGCTCGCCCGGACGATACTCCCGGCAGGAGCGGCACCCCGCGATACAGGTGCAGAGCCGGTGTTCATCCTCGGCTTCCCACGCTCTGGCACTACGCTTGTGGAGCAGATCCTGGCTGCGCACGATCAAGTTGTTGCGGGAGGTGAATTGCCGTTCGGACCGGAATTGCGCGAATTGGCGGAGCCGTTAAAAAGCGCTGATGCCGCTGTGCTTCGCGAACACTATCTGGCCCGCGCCGGGGAATATGGCCTGACGAAAGGCCCGGCACGCTTCTTTACCGACAAGATGCCGCTTAACGAATTCCATTTGCCCCTCATTCGCCTCGCCTTCCCGGCGGCGAAAGTGATTCGCGTGGTACGCCATCCGCTCGATGTGCTCGTCTCTGTGCTGAGCCACGATATGACGCATGGCCAGAATTGCGCCTATCGGATCGAGGATGCGGCGCGACATTTCGCACTGATTCAGCAGCAGGTTGCAGCATATGAAGGCGCTGGCCTCGTGATCGATCATACGCTGCGCTACGAGACCCTGGTGGCGGATCAGGAAGGGGAAACCCGCGCGCTGATGGCAGTACTCGGTCTGGACGTCCAGCCCCGGCAGCTTGCCTTCCACCGCGAGCCGCGCCATGCGCCGACGCCAAGCTACGCCCAGGTGCGCGAGCCGCTGAACGATCGCTCGATCGGCCGCTGGCGCTATTTCGCATGCGAGATCGAACCGATACTCCCGCTTGTTTCCGATGCGACGAAAGCGCTGGGTTACGCCGCTTGAAGCGCCTCGTTCAGCGCGTCGGCACCCGCCACCAGCAATTGCACGCCGTCATCGGTCCGCGCGACCATCCGCACGCCCAGCGAAATGAGCGCAGCCTCGTCGAGCGCATCGGGTGAAGCCAGATCGAGCCAGAGGCGGCTATGCGCGGCGCCTGAAGCACGGATATTCGTTTGGCCGCCGAGTGCCGCGAGCCACGGAATCGTATCGACCTTGGGCGCCAATGTACTTCCGGTCGAGCCGTTGGCCGGCGCATCGCTTGCCGCTCTGAGAGGTCCCGCCGCCGCGCGCATTTCTCCAGCGATGATCTCTGCCTCCGGGCCAATCACCACCTGGAGATTGTGGTCGGACAGGCGCACAAGCCCCTTGGCTCCCAGCGCGCGTAATCTGGCCTCGTCCGCCCACGCCTGATCGCGGATCTTGAGGCGCAGTCTGGTCGTGCACGCGGCGATGTCGGTGAGGTTTACTGCGCCCCCCAACGCCGCAACATAGGCCGCACCTCGCCCTCCTTCGACCGGCAGCGGTACGCTCGGACCCGAAACTTCGTCCTCGCGCCCCGGCGTCTTGAGATTGAAGCGAAGGATCGCGAAGTGGAAGATGCCATAATAGAGCGCGCTATAGACGAGGCCCACCGGCAACAGCAGTA
This sequence comes from Sphingobium sp. LMC3-1-1.1, assembly GCF_040676285.1. Taxonomy (NCBI): domain Bacteria; kingdom Pseudomonadati; phylum Pseudomonadota; class Alphaproteobacteria; order Sphingomonadales; family Sphingobiaceae; genus Sphingobium; species Sphingobium sp. LMC3-1-1.1. Next base: position 232,468 of record NZ_JBEGHQ010000045.1, read on the forward strand.
GGGGCCGCGTCGCCTTGCTATAGTTGAGCGCGTAATCCAGCAGTCCGGCGGAGAAGCCGAAGCCCAGCTTCACGCCTAGTGCGTTCATTAACGCCATCGCCACACCGGTCATCAGTGCATGCAACGCATAGAGCGCGGGGGCGAGGAACATGAAAGTGAACTCGATCGGCTCGGTCACGCCGGTCAGCGCGGCGGTGAGCGCCATCGAGAGCAGCATGCCGCCTACTTCCTTGCGCCTCTCCAGACGCGCGCAGCGGTACATGGCCAGGCAGGCGGCGGGCAGGCCGAACATCATCACCGGGAAGAAGCCCGACATGAAGGCCCCGGCGGCGGGATCGCCCGCGAAGAAGCGGTTCAGGTCTCCGGTCGCGCCGTGATAGTCACCGATGATGAACCAGGCGACGTTGTTCAGGATATGGTGCAGTCCGGTGACTATCAGCAACCGGTTGAGCGCGCCGTAGACGATCAAGCCGAAGGGCCCGGAAGCAACCACCGCGCGCGAGAGGCCGTCCATTCCGGCGGCGATTCCCGCATAGCCCGCGCCGAATACCAGCGCGAGGCCAAGCCCTGCCAGTCCCGACAGGATCGGCACGAAGCGCTTGCCGCCGAAGAAGGCGAGATAGGTGGGCAGCCGGATATTCGCGTAGTGGTTATAGAAACTCCCCGCGATCAGCCCGGACAGGATGCCTATCGGCACCGCAAGCTTGCTGATCGCCTTCTCGCGCCAGGCCGCGTCCGCCAGTGCCGCCAGCGCATCGGGAAGACTGTGCGTGACGCTGCCCGGCATCACCACCAGCGCCTCTGCCCCGCGCGTCGCGACGATGAAGCAGACAAGCCCGGCAAGGCCCGCCGCGCCGTTGTTGTCGCGCGCAAAGCCCACCGCGATACCGAGTGCGAACAGCAGTCCGAGGTTGTCGAAGATCGCGGCGCCTGCTGCTGCCACGAAGGCAATGTCGAGCAGGTCCGGCTGGCCGAGGCGCAGCAAAAGGCCCGCCACCGGCAGCACGGCGATCGGCAGCATCAGCGATCGGCCGAGCGGCTGCAGCGTATCGAGCCAATGCTTCATTGTGCATCCTCCAGAACCAAGCTTGCCAGTGCCCGGACCGCATCGGCATCGGGCAGGTTCAGCGCGCGCCGTGCGAGTGCCTCGCAGGCCTGCCGGTCAAGCCCGCGTATGACCTGCTTGGTCATGGCAACGGCGGCGGGCGGTGCCGACAGTTCGTCCAGCCCCAACCCGACAAGCAGCGGCACCGCGACGGGATCGGCGGCAAGTCCACCGCACAACCCGGTCCAGCGGCCATGCTTGCGCGCGCCCTTCACCGTTTCGACGATGAGCCGCAGCACCGCCGGGTGCAGTGCATCGAGCCCGGCGGCAACGCTGGCGGTGGTACGATCGCGCGCGAGGGTATATTGCGAAAGGTCGTTGCTGCCGATCGAGAAGAAGTCCGCCTCGGCGGCGAACGACCCCGCCAGCAGCGCGGCCGCCGGCGTCTCGACCATGATGCCAAGGTCTGGCATCGGCCTGCCCATTTCCCGGGCAAGTCTGCTCAGTGTCCGCCGGGCCTCGGCGATCTCGGCGAGGTCCGAGACCATCGGCAGCATCACCCGCAGGCCGCCCGGCGCGTGGATCGCCACGAGTGCGCGCAACTGGTCTTCGAGCAGTGCGGCATTGGCAAGCTGCAGGCGAATGCCGCGCAGGCCCAGCGCCGGGTTCTCCTCATGCGGCTGGGCCAGCCAGGGCACCGGCTTGTCCGCCCCAATATCGAGCGTGCGCACGATGAGCGGCCGGGGGCCGAGCGCATCGGCGATGTCCTGGTAGGCCTGCCGCTGTTCCTCTATCGTTGGTGGCACGCTGCGGCCAAGGAACAGGAATTCAGTGCGCAGCAACCCGCAGCCTTCGGCTCCCGCGCTTACCGACGCATGCGCATCGGTGAGCGAACCGAGGTTGGCGAAGACTTCGATGCGCGCGCCATCGCGTGTCACCGCAGGTTCGGCGCTGCGCGCTTCGGCTGCGCGGCGTAAGTCGGCGAGCGAGGCGGCGGCGGCCCGGGCGCTCGCCATCTCGCTTTCCGAGGGATCGACGGTGAAGTGCCCGTCGCGGATCATGAGCTGCGTGCCCGGCTCGATCAGGTCCACGGCGGGGCCAAGGCTGCAGAGCATGGGCAGGCCGAGCCCGGCGGCGATGATCGCGACATGCGAGGTCGTCCCGCCCGCGCCGCAGGCGATCCCGGCGAGCCCGGCACCGGCCAACGCCATGAGCTGCGAAGGCAGGATATCGCCGCCGACCAGGATCGCGCCCAGCGGGGGTAGAGCGGAATCGCCTGGCTGACCGCTCAATGCGGCTAGCACAGACTGTTCGATGTCCAGCAGGTCCGCCACGCGTTCGGCAAAGCGCTTGTCGGGCGAGGCGCGCAGAGGCTCGGCAAAGCGCGCGATGGCCGCGCTCCACGCCGCCCCCGCGCTGCGCCCCGCAGCGATCGCGGCAATCGCCCCGGCTTCGAGTTCGGGATCGTCCAGCATGGCCGCGTGCCCGGCGGCAATGGCGGCAAGTGGCCCCGCAGCTTGCGCCTTTTCGCAAAGCCGCGCGCGGACATGTGCGAGAGCGGTGGCAAGCTCTTCCCGCTCGATCTCGATGCCTTTGCCTTGATCCGAACATTCGGAATGGCGCACGGCGACATGCCAGGCGGGACCGATGGCGATGCCGGGCACGGCAACCCCACCGCCGAGACGGCGCGGCAGCGTGATCGCGGCGGCGGCCGGACGCTGACCGGGAATATCCTGGCCCACCGCCAGGTATTCGTCCATCCCGCTCTCGATCAGTGTGCAGACGGCGTCGAGGGCGGCCACCGCCCCGACGCCGCGTGCGCGCAGGGTCACTCGCGTCCCGTGCGAGAGGGAGAGCGCCAGAACGGCGACGGCGCTGCGCATCGAGGCCGTGCGACCATCCGGTGCCATAACCTCCAGCACAGCGCTATGGCTGGCAGCGAGCGCGGACAACCGCGCCGCGGGGCGTGCGTGCAGGCCGTGGGCGAGCGGGAGGCGCAGCGTACGTTCGGCCAGATCTTCCATGATCTCGGGCGATAGCGGGCCTTGGCCGCCACCCGCCGATACCAGCGGTTCAAGCTGCAGCAGCATGTCTCCCGCCGCGATCGCACCAGCGGGGGCCGAGGCGGAAATGCGGAACGCCTCGCCGTTAGTGACCACCATCGGCGTCACCAGGGAGCGCGCGCGGCGGGCGAGCAGGGCAAGGTCGAATGCGATCAGCACGTCGCCATCTGAAACCCTGTCCCCCTCGGCGACCTGCGGCTGGAAACCCTCGCCGCTCAGCGCCACCGTATCGAGGCCGATGTGCAGCAGCAGAACCGGCCCCGCGTCGAGTTCGATCGTCACCGCGTGGCCCGCCGTGTGGACCGACACGATCCGCCCGGCTCCCGGCGCGCGCAGCATGCCTTCGGTGGGATCGATGGCGACACCGTCACCCAGCATCCGTCCGGCAAAGACCGGATCGGGCACGTCCTCAAGCGGCGTAACCCAGCCAGTCAGCGGGCTGGCGATCGTGATTGTCTCTTGCGGGGCCATCATGGTTTCAGCGTCAGCCTATCGAGCACCCACAGCGGGTCTACGCCTTTTTGAGCGAAAGTGATGCAGAGATCGTGGTGTCCGGTAATGGGCGCGGAAAGGGCGCCTTCGATCCGGCTGACACCTGCTATCGTGCTTGCGGGAGCAAGCGGAAGGCTGGCGATGACTGGTCCGTCGCAATTGTCGAGCCGCACCTTGAGCGCTTCGCCGTCGTTACCGGCCTGCTCGATCCGTACTTTCACCATCGCCGCGCCGAGCGAGAAATTGTAAGGCCGGTGGCCCACATCGGCGGCGATGCGCGTCACGCCGTCCAGCGCCGCCCCGTGCCAATTCCAGCAGGGGTGCATGACATCGACCGTGTGAATGCGGCGCACGCCGCCGGTCGGCGCATCGTCTTCCAGCCGCAGCGGCAGGTTTTGGGTGCACAGTTGCATATCGCCGCCGGAAAGGGTGCGGCTGAGCGCGGTGAAAACGGTCCAAGTCCGGGGGCTTCCGAGCGGTTCGCTGCCCGCGAAAGCCTGGGCCGTAAGTACGGTGCCCGCCGCAAGATCGAGCGGTTCGGAATAGGCGGGGGATGCCGGCACCGGCGCGCTGCCATCCAGCGTGTAGCGCAGCGTGCCGATGCCGACCGGCTGTTCGAGGACAGCCTTGATCGCGCCGCCATCGGTTCCGGTAAAGCGGCCGGTGGGCTCAAGCGGCGTGACGTCAGATCGGAAACCGAGCTTGCGCTCACGCGCCATCGCGCCGAGCAGGCGCGGCGAGAAGCTCTGCCAGTCGCGCGGTGCCGAGGTCCAGGCGATCTCAGCCAGCACGTCGGCACGGGGCCAGATCATGCGGTCGGCATATTCGGCGGTGCGCACATGCTCGGTCCAGAGATTGACCTGCAGGCCAAGAATGTGCGCGCGCTCGTCCCCGCTGAGTGCGGGAGGCGCGGTTTCGGCTTCGTAGAGCCTCCGCCAACTCACGATCTCGCCGCGGCCCGGCGGTTCGTTATCGGAGGCGCTCTGGCGGTTGTCGAGATAGAACACTGGCGCGGGGGCCAGCACCGTGTCGTGCCCGGCCTTGGCCGCTGTGACGGCGCCGTCGCTGCCGCGCCAGGACATGATCATGGCGTCGCCGGGCACCGGCGCGGCAAGGATCTCGTCCCAGCCGATCGCGCGGCGGCCATGTGCGGCAAGATAGCCGGCAAGGCGGCCGGTGAACCAGCCCTGCAGTTCCTCGGCATCCTTGAGGCCGAGCGTCTTCATCTGTGCCTGGATTGCCGGATTGGCGTTCCATTGATCCTTCGTCGCCTCATCGCCGCCGATGTGGATCACCTTGCTCGGGAACAGGCGCATGAGCTGGTCCAGCACCGCTTCGCAGAAAGCCAGTCCGCGCTCGTTCGGGTTGATAAGGTTGGGCAGGATGCCCCAGTCGTTGGCGGTCGCCGCCGGCGGGTTAGGAGTCGAAGCGAGCCAGGGATAAGCGGCGATGGAGGCCGTGAAGTGACCCGGCATGTCCACTTCCGGAACAATTACGATATGGCGGTTGGCGGCATAGGCGATGATCTCGCGGATCTCCGCCTCGGTGTAGAATCCGCCCGAACGCACCGGCTTGCCGCTGTCAGGATCGATGCCCTCGGCGCCCGCCTCATGCCGCCAGCCGCCGACCGACGTAAGGCGGGGATAGGCAGGCACCGGCAAGCGCCACCCCTGATCGTCGGTAAGGTGCCAGTGCAGCGTGTTGAGCTTCACCATGGCCATGCGGTCGATCAGTTCGCGGATATAACTGACCGGCTGGAAGTGCCGCGCGGAATCGAGCATGACACCGCGCCAGCCGTAGGCCGGTGCGTCCGCTATGCGTATGGCGGGAAGGGCTTTGCCGTCGCCAGCAAGGATCAGTTGCCAGAGCGTTTCCGCGCCATAGTAGAGCCCGGCGTCGGTGCTGGCGGACAGGGTCACGCCGGCGGGGGCCACGGTCAGGCGATAGGCTTCGGCGCCGGAGATCGACGGATCCCGCAGGAACCGAATTGAGCCGTGCTGCGCGGCCGGGATCAGGGGACGGCCCGAACGCTTGAGCAGTGAGCCCAACCTGTCCGCCGCCGCCCGCGCTCCGGCGTCGTCTGCCTGCAGGCTCGCGCCGGCGAGGGAGAAGGAACCGTCCTCCTCCGTCACCGACGCGGGCAGCGGCAGCAGGGCAGGCGGGGAGGAGACCGCCGCCCGTACCGGTACCGCCGTCATGGTGAGGAGCATGACGGCGGCAGTGGCTGGTGCCAGCTTACGCTGTGGTTTTCGCATCGCTGGCATGTCTCTCAGAGTTTCAGCTTCGCACCGACCCAGAAGGTGCGGCCGTTGTCATAGTAGGCGCGCGGGATCGAGGGATCGCCGACGTAGTAGTAAAGCTTCGCGTCGGTCAGGTTCTGCGCATCGACCGACAGCGCGACGTTCTTGGTCACGTTGATCAGCAGCGAGCCGTCAAGCGAGCCGAAGTTATCCTGCCACATCTCGGTATTGCGATCGAGGCCGGAGCGGAACTTGGAACGGAAGGTATAGGCAAGGCGGGCCGAGATCAGGCTGTCTTCGTAATACCCGGTCAGGTTGAAGGTGTTGTGCGAATTGCCGTCAATGGTGCCGCCGCCCTTCTTCTTCGCATCGGCGTAGGTGTAGTTGGCGATCACGCCGAAGCCCTTCCAAATTGGCTGCTGCCAGTTGACCTCTATGCCCTGGTTGTGGCCGCCGGGGCCATTGATCGGACCGGAGAAGGAGAAGGTCGCGCCGTCGGGATGCTGCAGCGTCTTGAGGAAGATCGTGCCGGTCGAACTGGTGATGTAGGATTTGATGTCGAGGTAGAAGAGATTGACCGAGAGCAGAGCGTTGGGAGCATAGTACCATTCGGCAGCGAGGTTGAAGTTCCAGGCGCGGTAGGGATCGAGGTTCGGGTTACCGCCGGACGTCGCCGCGAGCGAGAGATCGTCCGCGGTGAAGGCGCCGGCAAGCTGGGCGTAACCGGGCCGCGACATGACCTTGGCGACCCCGCCACGCAGCAGGAGGTTGTCGGTTGCCGTGTAGGTGACGTTCGCGCTGGGGAGGATATCCCAATAGCTGCGGTCAGTGGTTACCGAACCGCAGGTGCCGCAGAAGATCGACGTTGCATTCGCAACCGCCGCGTTGGGCGAATACTGCAGCGTCTGCTGCTCGGTGTGCACCGCACGCACGCCGATGTTGCCGCGCCAATGGCTGTCGTCGTCGAAGCGGGCCATGGCATAGGCCGCCTCGGTCTTCTCCTTCACCGAGAAGCTGGCCTGCGGATAGAAGGCAAACTGGCGGCCGCCGTTGGTGGCCAGTTCCTGCAGCACCAGCGCCTGATTGGCGAAGGAATAGCCGGTCACGCTGCCGATGCCGTCGCCGTAATCGGACGGGGTCGTGTCTCCGTCGAAGACCGTACCGAGGTTGACGCCCTGAGTGCCAGAGTAGGCACCGTTCCCCGCCCAAGCATAGGCAGTATAGTCTAGGCTGCGCTTGTGGTTGGTATAGCGTCCGCCGACCTTGATCGATTTGAGGAAGCTGCCATCGAAGTCATATTCGGCATCGAGTTTGCCGTAGAGTTCCTTGTCCGGCGAGACGATCTTCCCGCCCCACGACCAGCTATAGTAGTTGTCGAGGTAGGCGGCGGAAGTAGTGTCAGACGGCAATCCCGGATAGCCGACGGTCGCACCCTTGCCGCCAAATGCGTAGCTCGCGCCAGTGTGCCAGTAAGTCTCCCAGGCATAAGTGTCCGACGTGGCGCCCGTGCCCTTGGTATAGCCGAGTTGGCCCGTCAGCGTGAGGTGGTCGCTCGCCTGCCAGGTCATGTCGGCGTTGAGATCCCAGGTCGAGGAATAGGCCTGGCGGAAGATGTCGTCCTGCACCTTCCCGTTGGGACTCCCGCCATTAGCCGTCGTATCGGCCCAACTGGCCGAGGTGAGATAGCCGTTCTTGATGGTGTAGTCTGTCAGCGCGTAGCCGTCAGTACCGGGCGTCGAGTTGTTGCTCAGCAGGCTTGACACCCACATCATCGAGTTGCGGTTGACGTTGTTGGCGTCCATCCGCGTGTAGAGCCCGTTGAGGTCGAGTTCGAAGCGGTCGCTCGGCTTGATCTGAATAGCCAGCGTGCCGCCCTTGCGGATGCGTTGTTGGGTAAAATAGGCCGAGCCGATGAGGTTGGGCGCCGAGACCGTCTGGCCGGTTCCGTCGAAGTCAGCATAGTCGCCATAGCCCAGGAATTCCTGCCCGTCGCGGCGGAAGCTGCGCTTCTGGTAGAAGCCGGTGGCGAGCACGCCGAAGGTCTCGGCCTTGTTCTTCCAGCTTACCAGACCGCTGACCTGCGGCGTCCACTTGCCGGCGAGGTCATTGTAGTTTTCCTGGGCAGTGAGCGAAATCGCGCCCGCCTTGAGATCGAGCGGCTTGCGGGTCTGCACGTTGACCGTACCGCCGATGCCACCTTCGGGAATGTCCGCTTCGGAGCTTTTGAAGACTTCAAGGCTGCCGACGATCTCGGAGGGCAGCAGGCCGAAGTCGATGCTGCGCCCGCCTGTCGTCTGGTCCAGCACGAACCAGTCGCCGGTGGCGATTCCGTGACCGTCGATAAGCGTGAGGTTGAGCGCCGGGTCCGTGCCGCGGATCGAGATGTTCGAGTTCTCGCCGAATCCGCCCGCGGCCGAGCTGCCGGTGACGACATTGACGCCGGTCAGGCGGCCGAGCGAGTCGGCGACGTTCTTGTCGGGAAACTTGCCGATGTCCTGCGCGGTGACGATTTCGGAAACGAGGTCCGATTTGCGCTTGGCGTTGAGCGAGGCCTCGATCGAGGCACGCAGGCCGGTAACGACGATTTCATCCTGGTCGCCACTCGAGGCGGAGGGGGATGCGACGTCCTGCGCCTGTGCCACCGTGGCGAGGGCGAGAGCGGCGGTGCTCGCCGTGACGGAGAGTAGTGTGTAACGAATCGAACGGGATAGAGACATGAGGTACCCCCTGATGAAGCCTGATTCTAATTGGTATCTACCAATGCAAACCCATAAATCGGCAATCCCGCATGGTTGCTTTACGATTCGTGCAGATTCGCCAGCGGTCGGGAGTGGATACTCTCAATTTGTCACAAAAATGCAATACCAAAAATGAGGCCAATCTAAAATTATCGCATTTTGGTATTGCAAAGGCATTATATTTGCGTTTAGACCGGTTGGCGAAAGGAGCGGATATGTTCGTCGAGCGCATTGGAGCACTGGAGCCTGAAAACGGGGTACCGCTCTACCTCCAGTTACAGCGCCGCCTGCGCGCCGCGATCGAGCAGAGCGTGCTAACGCCTGACGAGGCGCTGCCTCCCGAGCGCGACCTTGCGGAGGCCTTCAACGTCTCACGCGTTACCGTGCGCAAGGCGATCGACGGACTTGTCGATGCGCATCTTCTCAGCCGCCGCCAGGGCGCCGGTACTTTCGTGGCAGCGCGCGTGGAAAAGAACTTCGCGACAATCTCCTCCTTCAGCGAGGATATGCTTTCGCGCGGCCGCCGCCCGCATTCGCAGTGGCTGTCTCGCAGCGAAGGTTCGGTCAGCCCAGATGAATCCATGGCGCTGGGGCTCAGCCCGGGCAGCGCGGTCTACCGCTTCGCACGCATCCGCTTCGCCGACGAGCAGACGATGGCTCTAGAGTACACCACGATTCCCGCCGATTCGCTACCGTCGGTCAATGCCGTGAGCGATTCGCTCTATGACGCATTGGCCGATCGACGGCCCGCGCGGGTGCTCCAACGCTTGCGCGCCGTGCTGTTCACGCCCGAACAATGCGAACTGCTCAAGATCGAGGCCGGCGCGCCAGGCCTCGAAATCGAGCGGCGCGGCTATGATCGTGATGGTCGCACGGTTGAATTCACGCGCTCCTACTATCGCGGCGATGCCTATGATTTCGTCTCCGAACTGAGTGTACCCCCCCGATGATCCTCGACCCACCTTCCCGCATGTTCGTCGAAGCCGCCGAAAGCGGCGCCGTGGCAGCGCGCCAACGCAAGGCCAATGCCGCCGCGCTGGTCCGGCTTTGCGCGCAACTGCGCAAACAGCCGCCCCGCGCGGTCCTAACGCTTGGGCGCGGCAGTTCCGATAACGCCGCCACGTTCGGGCGCTATCTGGTCGAGCGGCAACTTGGCGTTTTGACCAGTTCCGTCGCGCCTTCGGTCGCTTCGGTCTATGAGGCGACGCCGACACTCGCCGACACCTTGCTGATCGCGATTTCCCAGTCCGGGCGAAGTCCCGACCTGTTGGCGACGGTCGATGCGGCGCGCGCGCAGGGTGCGCGGATTGTCGCCATGGTCAATGACGAAACCTCGCCGCTTGCCCATGAAGCCGATGCCTTGCTGGCCCTCTCGGCGGGACCGGAGCGCAGTGTCGCCGCCACAAAGTCTTTCATCGCCTCGCTGGTCGCGGCGCTTGACCTGATCGCGGCCTGGACCAGCGATGCCGAAATGGCGCGCCAGCTCGATGCCTTGCCCGATTTGCTTGACCGCGCCTGGGCGCTCGACTGGTCGGCGGCAATCGAGCCGCTGGCCGATGCCCGCAATCTCTTCGTCATCGCGCGCGGCCATGCCCTCGGCGTGGCACAGGAAATAGCGCTCAAGTTCAAGGAAACCTGCGGTCTCCATGCCGAGGCCATCAGCGCCGCCGAAGTCCGCCACGGCCCGATGACGCTGGTCGGCGAAGGGTTCCCCGTACTGATTCTGGGCCAGCCGGACGAAACCCGCGAAAGCGTCGCAGCGCTGGCCCGCGAATTCGCCGGGCGCGGAGCCATGGTGTTCCACGCAGGGCTGGACATTGCCGAGGGCGTGTCTCTCCCCGTGCTGCCGGCCGATCCGCTGATCGCACCAGTGCTGCAGGTCCAATCCTTCTACCGCTTCTGCGAGGCCTTGGCGCGCTGCCGGGGGATCGATCCCGATCAGCCGCCGCATCTGGACAAGGTGACCGAAACGCTGTGAACCAGACTGCGCTCATCAACGGCAAGGTTCTTGCCCCGGCAGGCCTGCGCGAGGATCTCGTGGTGGTGCTCGAAGGCGACCGGATCATGGCCTTGTGCAACCGCGTTCCAGCTGGTGCCAAGATCAGCGATCTGGGCGGCGCGCTGCTGTTGCCTGGTTTCATCGATGTCCAGGTTAATGGCGGTGGCGGCCGACTGTTCAACGACGATCCCTCGGTGGAAACGATCGCCTGCATTGCCGCCGCTCACCGGCGCTTCGGCACGACCGGCCTGCTGCCGACCCTGATCAGCGACGATCTCTCCGTAGTCGAGCGCGGTATCCGTGCGGTCGATCATGCGATCGAGGTCGGTGTGCCCGGCGTGCTTGGCATCCACATCGAAGGACCGTTCCTCAGCCCCAAGCGCAACGGCATCCACCTGACGGAGAAGCTGCAGCCGCTTACCGACGAATTTCTGGCCCTGCTCGCGTCAGCAAGAAATGGCCGGACGATGGTGACGCTGGCACCCGAATGCGCCAGCCCGCAGCAGATTTCGTGGCTGAACCGGGCGGGCGTGCGAGTGTCGCTTGGCCATTCCGATGCCGAATATGCCGTTGCCCGCGCGGCGCTGGACGCAGGCGCGACCGGCTTCACGCACCTGTTTAATGCCATGTCGCAGCTCGCCAACCGTGCGCCGGGCATGGTTGGCGCCGCCCTCGAAAGCGAAACCGCCTATGCCGGCATCATCGTCGATGGCCAGCACCTCCATCCGGCGACGGTGCGGATCGCTCTGCGGGCAACTGGTCCTGACCGGCTGATGCTGGTCAGCGACGCCATGCCGACGGTTGGGTCCGACATCAAGAGCTTCGAACTGCAGGGCCGCAAGATCCTGCTCCAGGAAGATCGGTTGACCGACGAAGCCGGAACGCTCGCCGGCTCGGTCCTGACCATGGCCCGCGCGGTACGCACGCTGATGGAGCAGACAGGCGTCTCGTTGCAGCGCGCAGTTGCCATGGCAACGCGCGTGCCGGCCGCTTTCCTCGGGCTCGATCATGAACTGGGGACTATCGCTCCGGGGATGCGCGCGAACCTCATCGCACTCGACCGGGACTTCACCACTAATGCTTGCTGGATTTCGGGCGTCCCCACCGAACTCGGTGCGGTTCGAGAGACCACGACCAGATGACGAGCGCCTCTCCCGCGCGCATGATCTCGCTGGATATGCTGCGCGGACTGACTGTCGGGGGCATGATCCTCGTCAACACCGCAGGCGGCGTCGCGCTCGGCCTTGGGGCGCCGCCCATCGCGATACTCGAACATTCACCCTGGGCCGGACTGACCTTTGCGGATGTGGTGTTCCCCTCGTTTCTCATGATTATGGGGGTATCGACAGTCTTTTCACTCAGCCGGCAGCGGCAGGCCGGACTGACCATGTCTGCTGCGCGTCAGATCGCCGAGCGCAGTTTGCGGTTGTTCGTACTTGGCTTTGCCCTCACCAACCTTGTCTGGCTAGCAGATTTCACGGCAGCTCCCTGGCGGCTGTTCGGCGTGCTGCAGCGGATCGCCCTGGTCTATGGCATCTGCTCGGCGCTGTACCTCGCCGTACCGCAGCGTGGACGGCTCGTCCTGACCGTAGCGATCCTGCTCCTTTATTGGCCGCTGTGTCTGCAGCCCTCGCTCAACCATGTGCCGACGGACATCTGGCAGCGCGGCATGAACTTTGTGTCATCCACTGACCGCTGGATGCTGGGTGCAGCTGGGCACAACTACGTGAAAGGGCCATACGGCTATGACCCGGAAGGGCTGCTGAGTACGCTTCCGTGCATCGCCCATGGCCTGATCGGTATCGCGGTGGGCGAATACCTGCTGCAGGTGCGCGGAGCGGCGGCGGTGCGCGGCTTGCTCAAAGCCGCTGCGGGAATGATTGTCGCGGGACTCGCCTGGGGGATAGTCTTCCCGATTGTGAAAGACATTTGGACCAGTAGCTTCGTCTTGCTCACTTGCGGCTTTACCACGGCCGCTCTGGCATTGGCGCATTCCGCGCTTGACGGTCCCGGCGTGCGCGGCCGACTGGCTCGGACCCTGCTCGGTCTGACGCTGCCGTTCGGGATGAACGCGATTCTGATTTATGTGCTGCACGATGTCCTGACGCCTATCTTGTCCTGGCAGGCCATGCAGCTTCCGTACATGGTGCTGAGCCCGATACTCGGCGCACAAGTTGCCGCAACTATCCCCTCGCTGGTGTTCATCGCCATGCTGTGGCTGATTGCCAATTACATGGCCCACCAGCGCTGGCTCGTGAAGATTTGACGGGCCGGCGCGTCAAGCCGAAAAACTGGAGGTACCGGACTGCGCTGACAACCGACCGCAGTCAGTTCCAATAGCGGTGCCGTAACGGAGAGGCCCGATCTTCTAGAAATGCAGCGGAACATACGCCTTACCTGACAAAGCGCGATCCCCAGCAGATTGGTGAATCGCAGCATGGCTACATTATGAGGTACAAAGTAGGTGTTCTTGGCATTTTTTAATTAAAAGCACATCATAATAATAAGTTATATTATAATATCGAATCCCGGCGGCTCCATTAACGAGAACGCAAGCGCCGGAGCGGCTGCCACCGCGCGAGACGTCCCAACAGGATTTAGGTTTGTCCGCTTCTGACAAAACTGGTCGTTCCGGAGGGCCGCGCGAAGGACAACAGTGTCCCAAGCCAAGTCTTTCCGTTGTACCGCGACATGGTGAACGAACGACCGGTTTCGCGGCGCTGACAACGGGCTCTGAATGACCGCTATGTTGGCGGCATGCGCCCATGTTGCGCCACTGCGCTGGCAATGGCCGCTTAAAATGATACTGCAACTGCAGCAGCCCTTCCGGACACGACCAGTTGCCGTCTACGAAGCCGGTGAAGCCACCAAAAGCAGCCGTTCATTGAGCGGGTTTGCGTGATCGCCATATCTTGCTAATTTCGCCTGAATGAGAATAGCGGTCTTGATGGTTGTGGCTGCCGCGAGTGGTTGTACTGGTCCGGGCACGAGTGCTGGCCCTTACGCTAACTGTGCAACGCGGGTTTCCGGCTTTCATAGTTTCCGCTCACGATATTTTGCTGAACATTGGTCCGCTCCGATAGACGGATATTACGCTAACATCGTAAAGGTCGAAAAATCCGGTAGGATAACGTGGAATGGTGTGGGTCTTACCTCTCTGCACGACGACGGTGAGACCGCTCTTGAAAGTCATCTGGCGGCGCTGAAATCCTTTCCGATTCAGCCTGTCACCGCTTTAGATTTTGACGCTGGCGCGCCTTGCTCGAGAATCACTGCCGTTCGAAAGTTGATGATCGAGCACTTGCATTGCTTCGAGACAGATCAATGTTTTCAGGGCACGTTCGACTAGGCGATGTTGACAAAAGATTTCAGCCATAGGCGCACGGCGGCGAGGTTAAGGAAGCTGGCGAAGGAGAGCGCGGTCTTGTCATAGCGGGTGGCGATGCGTCGCTGGTTTTTCATGACCCCGAA
>NZ_JBEGHQ010000046.1:0-672 GCF_040676285.1 Sphingobium sp. LMC3-1-1.1
AGAGCACCCGTTTTGCGGCCCTGTTCGCCGATTTCGCGCGTGATCGCGGACAGGTCGTCTCCTCGATGCAGGCCGAAGTGCGCGCGATCGGCGGCAAGCCCCAGGACAGCGCAAGCTTCCTCGGCGCGGCCCATCGTAGCTTCATGGACCTGAAACAGGCGTTCACCGGCAAGAACGACAAGGCGATCATCGAGGAGGTCGAGCGCGGCGAGGACCACATCAAGGCGAAGTTCGAGATCACGCTGAAGGATGCCGATCTGGCGCCGGCAACGAGGTCCATCATTCGTGATGCTTTCACCTCGGTTAAGGCCGGCCATGATCAGGCGAGCGCTCTCAAGCACAGCCTGGTCTGAGAAGGCACATTTTCGGCACAGTGGGTAATTGCCTGCCGCCCCGGAGATTTATTGAACGGAGAATGGCCATGGCCACCAATACAGAAATACCCGTTGCCCGTCCTTTCGCAAGCCGTATCCTGATTTCCGCCGACGATGCGCGCGGCAAGACAGTGCATGGCCGCGATGGTGACAAGCTCGGTACCGTCGACAAACTCATTCTCGACGAGCGGACCGGACAGGTGGCCTATGTCATCCTGTCCACGGGCGGTTTCCTCGGACTGGGACAGAGCTATCATCCCATACCCTGGTCGGCGTTCCGCTATGACGAGACGCAGGG
>NZ_JBEGHQ010000047.1:0-650 GCF_040676285.1 Sphingobium sp. LMC3-1-1.1
GCGCCGAGGAAGCTTGCGCTGTCCTGGGGCTTGCCGCCGATCGCGCGCACTTCGGCCTGCATCGAGGAGACGACCTGTCCGCGATCACGCGCGAAATCGGCGAACAGGGCCGCAAAACGGGTGCTCTTCGCATCTTCGGCAGCGTCCTCAAACCCCTTCATGCTGTCGAGGGTCGTGGTGATCAGTCCATTGAGGACGGAGATATCATGCTTGTCGTTCATGTCATGATCCTTGATTTGAAGGCGGCTGGCCGGCCAGGCTTTTTCCTTGGCCGGCCAGACCACTCAGTTCGCAGAGAGCGACGAAGGCAGGAGCGCGCTGCCCTGCTGAAGCTGTTGTTCGATGATCGGCACGCCGTTGCCGGCTACCTGCTTCAGCGACTGGTCGGCGCCATCTTCGGCATAACCCTTGTAGGTCGCCCAGTTGCCCTGCTGCACCTGGGCGGATTGGGTAAGATAAAGATTGTCAAATGACCCGCGCGGCGTACTGCGAAGCATCTTGAGCATCGAGGCGCGCTCGGCCGACAGGCGAGTGCTGGGCCGGGCGATCTTGCGCTGGTCGTTGCTCAGCGACGCCATCAGCGTCTGCTGGGAGGTCTGTGATTCCGAAATGATGCGCCGGGCATAGTCCTTGACATCGCTGCGTTGCGA
>NZ_JBEGHQ010000048.1:0-636 GCF_040676285.1 Sphingobium sp. LMC3-1-1.1
GCAGATGCTGCGCGCCCTGGATGACGGCGGGCTGGCCGGGTTCCTCCCTGACATTCACCAGCCCCTTCACCCGGAGCAGATTGGCGCCGAGATGCTTTTCCAGGGACGTCAGCAGCAGGTTCAGAGCTTCGCGCGGGAGCGGCTCGTCCCGGATCAGGTTGAACGACGCGATGCCACTGTCATGCGCATGCGCTTCATGGCCGTGCTCCGCATTCGCCGCTTCATGGGTGGGAGCCGCGCCAAGGGCGGCCTCCATCCAGCTCTTCGCGGCTTGTGGATCCTCTCTCGGATCGGCCATCAGCTTGCGCATCACGCCCACCGGATCGGCCGCCAGATCATCGCTTTCCAGCACAGGGGCGGTGCGGTTGATCTGGCCCAGGCGGGCGATCAGCGCCGCCTTGCGCGCCGCCCGCTCCGCAGGTTCCAGCAGGTCCGTCTTGGTCAGGAGAATGCTGTCCGCCAGCGCGACCTGCCGCACGGAAACGGGATGATCCGCCAGGGTCGCCTCTGCGTTCACCGCATCGACGGTCGCAACGACCGCGCCCATCCGGAAGAGCCCCTCAAGCGTGGGTTCGGACAGGAAAGCCTGGAGGATGGGGCCCGCCTCGGCCAGGCCGGAGGTTTCGATGACGACAT
>NZ_JBEGHQ010000049.1:0-633 GCF_040676285.1 Sphingobium sp. LMC3-1-1.1
GACCCTTGCTTTTGTCCTCGATATTCCATATTTTGTGGACAGAAAGGTGGCCTGATGTCCAAGCCTATGACTTTGAATGTGCGCGTCAGCGGTGCTCTCAGTGACTTTGTCTCCGCTAATATCGGAGACGCTGGTGCCTACGAAAATGTGAGTGAATATGTCCGAGACTTGATTCGGCGCGATAAGGAACGGGTCGAGAGTGAGCGCTTGGCGCTCCTCCAGGCTGAGTTGGTCAGCGCATTTGCCGCGCCGGAGGGCGACTATCAGTCTCTTGATGCTGACGCGGTCATAGCCCGCAACGCTCATAACTGAGTCTCATGATCGGATATCGCGTCCAGCAGGCCGCCAGTCGGCGGATTGACGACATCTACATCCACACGCGTGAAACATGGGGGGAGGATCAGGCCAACCAATATATCCGGGCCCTTTTTGCACGGTTTGACGATATTGCTGCGCGGCGCCTTGCCTGGCGGGATGTGCCACGGGAACTGGGCATTCAAGGGTTCTATTGCCGGTATGAGCGCCATTATATCTACTGGCGTGTTTTGTCAGATGGTGCCGTTGGTATCGTGACGATTTTGCATGAACGCATGCATCAGATCGATCGTTTTCGACAGGATTCTCCACACTGAG
>NZ_JBEGHQ010000050.1:0-629 GCF_040676285.1 Sphingobium sp. LMC3-1-1.1
CTTCGCTCGACAACATCTTCGACAAGCGGGTCAACGTGATCGGGTTCGATCTGGCGACCTTCTGCGGCTGCATGCATGAATCGTACAACCGCCCGAGGACCTGGAGAATTTCGCTGCGCTACGAACTATGAATAATACGAGCCTTGAGAGCGGGTTCGATCTGATTGAATTAGGCCGCTGCGCTTGATTCCTTGCATTCCGGGATTCTTTGCGCAGCGATCTGTTCCAATCGTTTGGAAATCGCTCTAAGTTAATGAACGGGTACACCAAAGCTTGATGAGGGGTACTTGTCGAGCTTTGGTCATTCCTGTTCAGGAATTCATCGATCACAGGACCTGATCGTTCATCAGATCGGTGCCCTGTGTGCGAAATGCTTAAAACTTCAGAGCGACGGCGCCAATGTTAATAAGGTATCGTGCTTTGACGATTATGGTCCAGGAGACTGATCTTGCGTACGGTGACATCCTTTTGCAGAACTTGCACTGCTGGCTGCGGTACTAAGCTGACTATTGACGATGAGGACCGGATCGTCAGCATTCGCGGCGACGAGAATAACGCGATGAGCCGCGGCTATGCCTGCTTCAAGGGAATTCACAGTCACGAAGCGCAATATAGTCCCGAACGCCTGC
>NZ_JBEGHQ010000051.1:0-603 GCF_040676285.1 Sphingobium sp. LMC3-1-1.1
TCTCAGCGCGGTATCCAGTCGTGGCAGGCGCTTTATTCCAGTATCGACCACTCCGTTCCAGCCAAACTGCAGCCTTACCTGCGACATCTCTTCGCGGCTACGTCACACCCTCTCCGAGAAGCTGAACCTGGAAGCGCTGTTAGCGCCTGGTTCCAAACCCTGCCGATCGGCTTGCCTGGGGCCGCCACAAATTCGGGATGCTATTCATTCACGAAAACGGCTTTAGGATCGCTGTGTGAGACGTGGTATACTGGCGCATCCCGGCTTCGACTCCGTCCATGGCCGCCGTGACTGAGAGACTATCGCGCTCCCGCCCGACGAGGAGAGTGACATGTCCACCTCACCACGCACACCGTTCCAATTGCCATACTCCAAGCGTTTCGACAATGCTTCGGTTCAGCGCCGGTCTCTTCCGTGATGATACCTTAGCCCGCGCGGTGATCATGAACGCATCACTTATTCTGATTGCCGCGACCATCCTCGTATTGATCTACAATTAAGGCTGGAAAAGTGGAAGTCGTTCAAGAAACCAACAAATGTCCAACCGCAAATAGCCTGGATTTCGCCGCGACGATCATCAATGCCCAGTCTCGCCTCGAAAGG
>NZ_JBEGHQ010000052.1:0-603 GCF_040676285.1 Sphingobium sp. LMC3-1-1.1
CGCCAGGACGCATCCGCCCGCTGAGAATGTCGGCGCGCAACTGCGCATAGACGGACTGGGTCAACGTCGCCGTTTGCCGCTCGCCAGCCCCCTCCGGCGTGGCGATGGTGTCCACTGCAGAAAGGGCCGACTTGTCATTCTTGTCGTTCAGGTACATTTCAATCATCTTGCTCTTTCAGAATGCGGCAAGGCGAAAAGATAAGGGCGCTCGTCGGGAAAGTCGAATCTCTGGAGTGTCCGTAATCGGCGAGCTGACGTTCCCGCGCAATCTCGGGGTCAGCTTCCGGCCCTTGGTTACGCTCCGGCCGCCGGGCGCTACACCCCTTGCGGTCTGCAGGTGGCCGGAGCCGAAACATATTCAGATGGGCCTTGCGGGTTCTGCTCCGCCTGCGTTCATGCGTGCGAGGGCGGTTCGGTGTGCGACGCGATCGAGCAGTGTCACCATTTCTTCCAGTTCGCCGGCGGGCAGATCCTGCGTGATGAAGACGATGCGCGTGCGCTGATCCTCGTCGGGCCATTCGGGAAGCCAGGTCAGGTTGTGCAGCAGATGCTGCGCGCCCTGGATGACGGCGGGCTGGCCGGGTTCCTCCCTGACATTCACCA
>NZ_JBEGHQ010000053.1:0-576 GCF_040676285.1 Sphingobium sp. LMC3-1-1.1
TCATCACCGAGAGTTCCAGCGACTTCATCGCCTCAACGACTTTCTTCTGGCCCGGAATGGCAACGACGGGGTTGCCGCCCTGGATCAGCAGGCCGCGGATCTGTCCCTTGCCCGGGGTCAGGATCTCGTCGGGAAGCGTTCCGCTCATTTCCTCGCGGTTGAGCAGCGTTCCAACGCCGCGGATGCGGCTCGGCGGGACATGCTCCCAGGTGCGCGAGGGCGGGATCACCTCGGGATAGATCGGCGCCTCGGGGCTGAGCATCTCGACGAGCGTGGTGTCCCCTTCGCGCAGGAAGCGTCCGCACACGACGTTCATGGCGTCTGCCAGATGCTGGGCCACGTTCGAGTTCGGCCCGAAATTGTTGCCCGTCCCCGTCGAAACCGGCCCGCGCTTTGAATCACGCGCGAACATCTCGGTGGCGGCGCGCAGCTGGCCCTCGGGCAACCCTGCGCGGTGCGTCACCATCTCCTCGTTGAACGGCTCGACCGCCTCGCGCAGCGCGGCCATGCCCTCGGGGCCGACATAGCGCTCGCAGAACTCCTTGTCCTCCCAGCCTTCGGCGAGGATCATGCGGA
>NZ_JBEGHQ010000054.1:0-572 GCF_040676285.1 Sphingobium sp. LMC3-1-1.1
CTGACCAGGGCCGAGATGCTCGACCTGATCGAAGCCCACCGCCAGGCCGTCGCGCGCGCCGAACGGATCGGTTTCGACCTGATCGAGATGCATGGCGGACATGGCTACCTCATCCACCAGTTCCTCTCGCCGCTCGCCAACCAGCGCACCGACGAGTTCGGCGGGTCGCTGGAAAACCGCATGCGCTTCCCGCTCGAGGTGTTCAAGGCGATGCGGGCGGAATGGCCCGCGCACAAGCCGATGGGCATTCGCGTGTCGGCGACCGACTGGGTCGAGGGCGGCTTCAACCCCGACGAGGCGGTCGAGTTCGCCAAGGCGCTCAAGGCGCTCGGATGCGACTTCATCGACGTCACCACCGGCGGGCTCGATCACCGTCAGCAAATTCCGCTGGCGGCCGGCTACCAGGTGCCGTTCGGCGAACGGATCCGCAAGGAAGCGGATATCCCGACCATGTCGGTCGGCCTCATCGGTGGCAGCGCCCAGCAGGCTGAAGAGATCATCGCCTCCGGCAAGGCCGATTTCGTGATGATCGGCCGCGACGCGCTCTACGACCCTCGCTGGGCATGGCACGC
>NZ_JBEGHQ010000055.1:0-572 GCF_040676285.1 Sphingobium sp. LMC3-1-1.1
AGCTGGGCGGCATCAATCCCCATGACTGGCTGACCCAGGCCCTATCCGCGCTCGCCAACGGCCACCCGGCCAATCGAGTGTATACGCTCATGCCCTGGATCAACGTGGGCTGAGAACACCGCTTACGGTGGAGCGACGTCGGAACTGGAGTGACGAGGAGAAGCTGGCGATCCTGAAGGAGACGACGGCGCCGGGGGCGATCGTCTCGGCCGTGGCTCGGCGGCACAGCGTTGGAACAGGCCAGCTTTATATCTGGCGCAAGCAGCTGCTTCGCGGAGCGATGGCGGGCTTCGTGCCAGTCGAACTGGCATCGTCTTCGCCGTCGGCCAAAGCCGGGGAACCAGGGCGGATCGAGGTTCGCGGGCGGTGCGGCCTGACGGTGTCGGTGGATGGCGAGGTGAACCGGGCGGCCCTGAAGCAGGTGCTCGATGTCCTGCGGGAGTTGGACTGGACTTGTAACGGTTTTGTGCTGTTCACTTGAGAGTTTAAGGCTCGTTCAAGGAGACCGATGAGATGATCAAGCATAGCGAAGAGTTCAAGCAGGAGGCGGTGCGCATTGCGCTGACCAGCGG
>NZ_JBEGHQ010000056.1:0-242757 GCF_040676285.1 Sphingobium sp. LMC3-1-1.1
CCAAGTTCATCCCGGCCTGCACCCTGCCGCTGACCGGCAGGAATGTGGTCGACATGATCGTCACCGACCTCTGCGTCTTCCAGCGGCCCGACCATGACAGCCCCTTCCGCCTCGTCCAGCTCGCTCCAGGCGTGACAGAAGACGACGTCGCCGAAAGGACAAGCGCGCATTATCTGGCTTAGGGCTTCGATCGGATTCATTCGCATCGAAGCGCCAAGCTTTTTTGTTTACCGCGATTTCCCGATCGGCGATCCAGTCGGATCAGTTGGAAATCGCTCTGAGGAAGCACGATGAGCCTCGACGGCACTTATGACGAGGGCAATGTCTTTGCCCTGATCCTGGCAGGGAAGATCCCTTCGATCAGGCTTTACGAGGATGAGCACAGCTATGCCTTCCTCGACATCCAACCGCAGTCCAAGGGGCATAGCCTGGTCATTTCCAAATGGTCGAAGGCGCGGAACATATTGGAAGCCGAGGATGAGGCGCTGGCGCAGGTGATTGCGACGGTGAAGAAGGTCGCCAACGCCACCCGCAAGGCGCTGGATCCCGACGGCATCCATGTCGCGCAGTTCAACGGCGCGC
This sequence comes from Sphingobium sp. LMC3-1-1.1, assembly GCF_040676285.1. Lineage (NCBI taxonomy): Bacteria > Pseudomonadati > Pseudomonadota > Alphaproteobacteria > Sphingomonadales > Sphingobiaceae > Sphingobium > Sphingobium sp. LMC3-1-1.1. The sequence continues at coordinate 583 of NZ_JBEGHQ010000056.1, forward strand.
CCGCCGGGCAGACCGTGTTCCACCTGCATTTCCATATCGTGCCGCGCTGGGAAGGGCAGCAGCGCGGCTTCGTCGCCCATGCGCAGGGCGATTTTGCCGATCCGGTGGAACTGCAGAAGCTGGCCGAAGAGATACGCGCCCAGTTCTGATGCGCCAAATGCTCGTGAAAGCGCGCTGACATGGCGCTCAGGCCGTTCAAGGTTCCGGGCTGGCGCGGATCGCGGCATGGCGGGCGTCGACATGGCGGGATTATCTCGACATCGTCACCGGCATGCGGGACGAAATGACGCTTCGCGCTTCCGCTTGACGTCCTTGTCCCGGGCCATCACAGAAGCTGTTGTATGGATTGCGTTTTCGAGTGGCTGAAGCGTCGCTCCATTCGCGCTAATATAGTCGTGACGGGGGACGGCTTTTCAACGTGAACGCGACACCATTTCTGCGCTCTCCCCCCTTTCCGGGCGTCGCGCCCGCGAGTGCGGCGATAAGCCGCGTGCGCCGGGATGGGGAAGGCGTCGTCGCCGTCCCTGACGCGCTGCTTGATGCCGTTGCGGAGGCGCGGGTCGGCGGCACCTTCTGGGGGCGCAGGCCCGACGGTATCAGGCTGGTCGCACGGGCCGGCGTGGCTGTCCCGCAGGCCCTGATGGACGGACTGGCGCGGCGGGAGATCGGGATAGTGGGGAAATCGGGGGGCGGTGCCGGCCCCGGCCCCGATCCCGATCCCGGCCATGCCCTGCCGGAACCCACCGACCTTTGGACCCTGGTCGCGGGCGCGCGCTCTGTCCATGCCGCTGCGGACGACGAACTGGCGATCATCGCCGGACTGCTGCATGTGCCGGTCTTCGGCGCGGACGGCGCGGCCATCGAGCCGGCGACCCTGCGCGACAGCGCGCGCGCGGCGATCGCGGCGGCGACCTATCACGACTGTTTCAGCGGGGAGGATGTCGACGCCGCGCAGGCGGTCGCGCAACTGGCCGACTGGCGACGTCATCTGGACGGCAATCACGGCATTGCGGCGGCGAGCGGCATGGCGCTCTGGAAGCGGGAGGCGATCCGGCGGTTCCTGTGGGACGGTGTGGGGTCACCGCCCTTCCTGCCTGCGCGCAAGGGTTTGCGGCGGGCCGCCAGGCGGGATGGCGTGCTGGCGGTCTGGCCATCGCGCGTGACGCCGGACATGCTGGAGGAAGCGCGCCGGCAGGGCGTGGCCATTGCCCGGGTAGAGGATGGCTTCCTGCGGTCGAAGGGGCTCGGCGCGGCGCTGCATCCGCCCGGATCGGTGGTGATCGACCGGACAGGCATCTATTATGATGCGCGTTCGGCCAGCGATATGGAAAAGCTGTTGTCGACCACGGTCTTCACGCCCGCGCTGGAACGGCGGGCGGCACGGCTTCTGACGATGATCCAGGCGTCGGGCGTCACGAAATATGGCGCGGGCGGGGGGCAGATGATCGATCTGCCTCACGGTCGCCGCACGGTGCTGGCGGTCGGGCAGGTCGAGGATGATCTGTCGGTCGAATATGGCGGCGCGGGGGTGACGGGCAATCTCGACCTGCTGGAGCGGGTGCGCGCGGCCGAGCCAGATGCCTATATCGTCTATCGCCCGCATCCCGACGTGCAGGCGGGCCTGCGCAAGGGGCATCTGAGCGATGCGGCGGTGCTGGGGCACGCCGATGCCATCGATACCGGGTCGCCGCTGATGGAGCTGGTGCAGACGGTGGACGAGGTCCATGTCCTCTCCTCCCTCACCGGGTTCGAGGCGCTGATGCGCGGCCGGCCGGTGACGGTCCACGGCATGCCCTTCTATGCCGGCTGGGGGCTGACGCGTGATCTGGCGGCGCCCAATGAACGCCGCGGGCGCCGGCTCACGCTCCATCAGCTCGTGGCGGGAGCCTTGATTCTCTACCCACGCTATCTGGACCCGGTCACGCGTTTGCCATGCGGACCTGAAATCATGGTCGAGCGCTTGGCAAGCGGGGCGCCGTCCCCGACGTCATGGTTGATCCGGCTGCGTACCTTGCAGGGGAAGTTGCAGAGATTCATGACTTTGTCCGCGGATTATTTCCATCGTTGATGCCCGGCGCAGGACCTTGCTCTTCCTCCGTCGCCTTTCCCGTCAAAGGGCGATGATCTGATCGGCCAGCCGGTCGACTTCGTAGCGGTCGTGGCTGACATAGAGCATCGGCATGGCGAGATCGCGCTTCATCCGTTCGATCACGGTCAGGATTTCCTCGCGCCGTCCCGGATCGAGCGAGGAGAGTGGCTCATCCAGCAGCAGGAACCGGGCCCCGGACAACAGCGCCCGCCCGATCGCCACGCGCTGCGCCTCCCCGCCCGAGAGGGTCGCCGGCCAGCGGTCGAGCAGATGGCCGATGCCCAGAAAGTCCAGGACCGCGTCGAACGATAGCGGCGCGTCGCCATGGCGGCCGTAGAGCAGATTGGCGCGCACGCGCATATGCGGGAACAGGCGTCCGTCCTGGAAGACATAGCCGGCACGCCGCCGGGCAACGGGAATGTCGATGCCCGCGCTGCTGTCGAACAGCGTCTCGCCGTCCACCGCGATCCGGCCGTTATCGGGAGTCAGGATGCCCGCGACCATGTTGAGGATGCTGGTCTTGCCCGCGCCGGAGGGGCCGAAAAGTGCGACAAGGCCTGCACCGGCCTGTGCCCGCAGGTGGATGGGACGGTCGCCGATGCGATGGTCGATGGCAATTTCAAAGGACATGGTTGGTCCGTCCGCCGCTCGCCCGACGCGCCAATGCCTCCGATGTCACGAGCGCGCCGAGTGACAGCAGGATCGAAATGACGGCAAGCCGGGTCACCGCCGCTTCCGCGCCCGGCAACTGCAAGGCGGAATAGATGGCGATGGGCAGGGTGCGGGTTTCGCCCGGAACGTCGGAAACGAAGGTGATGGTGGCGCCGAATTCCCCGATGGAGCGGGCGAAGCCGAGCACCAGTCCCGCCACTATGCCGGGCAGCGACAGCGGCAGCGAAATGGTGAGGAACACGCGCCACCGGCCCGCGCCCAGCGTCTGCGCTGCCTGTTCCAGCCGCCGGTCTATGCCCTCGATCGACAGCCGCATCGCGCGCACCATCAGCGGCATCGCCATGATCGCGGAGGCAAGCGCCGCGCCGGTCCAGCGGAACATGAAGCTGAGGCCGAACGCCTGTTCGAACAGCCTGCCCAAAGGACCGTTCGCGCCGAAGAGGACGAGCAGCAGCCATCCGGTGACGACCGGCGGCACGACCAGCGGCAGATGGACGAGCGCGTCGACGAGCAGCTTGCCGGGAAAGCGCCAACGGGCAAGCAGCCAGGCGAAAGCGAAGGCGACCGGCAGCATCAGCCCGACGGCCACCAGGCTGACCCGGAGCGAGAGCGTAACGATGCCCCATTCTTCGGGAGAGAGGATCATGCCGCCCTCTTTCGGGCAGGATAGGGGAAAACACCAGCCCCCATCATCAACCCCGTCATCGGCATTGCGTCGCAGGGAGCCAGAGGGCAAAGGCGAACGGCCCTTCAGACCGGAGCATGCGCATGAAAGACCTGATCGCCTTCGACCTTGACGGAACGCTGGCGGAGAGCAAGCAGCCGCTGGGCGAGCCGATGGGCGACGCGCTGGCGCGGTTGTTGCAGGTGGCGCATGTCGCGGTGATTTCCGGCGGCGACTGGCCGCAATTCGACAAGCAGGTGGCGAGCCGACTGCCGGAGCGTGCCGACCGTTCGCGCCTGTGGCTGATGCCGACGACGGGCACCAAGCTGTACACCCATCGCGAAGGGCAGTGGGCGCCGGTCTATGCCGAACTGTTCGAGGAGGCGCAGAAGCAGGCGATCCTGGCGGCGTTCGACGCCTCGCTGGAGGCGACGGGCTTCGTGCCGGAAGAGGTGTGGGGCGAACGGATCGAGGATCGCGGCAGCCAGATCACCTTTTCCGCGCTCGGCCAGCAGGCGCCCATCCATGCCAAGGAAATATGGGATCCCGACTTCGCCAAGCGCAAGGTGATCCAGGCCGACCTGCGCCAGCGCCTGCCGGGGCTGTCCATCAACATGGGCGGCGCGACCTCCATCGACATCACGCGGGAGGGGGTGGACAAGGCCTATGGCCTCAAAAAGCTGCGCGATGCCAGCGGGATCGCGCTGGAGGCGATGATGTTCATCGGCGATGCGATCTTCCCCGGTGGCAACGACTATCCGGCCAAGGAGCTGGGGCTGGATACGGTGCGGGTGCGCGATCCGCAGGAAACGCTGGCGGTGATCGACGCGATCGTCGCCTGCCAGAAATAGGGCATGAACATCCCTCGCGCGCTGGCGGGAGGGTGGGATCAACGCCGGCTGAACCCGTAGCGCGCGAGAATATCCTGTCCCGCCCGCGACAGCAGGAAGCGGCGGAAGCCTTCCGCCTCCGGGTTCCGGCTCGCGCTCAGGCGGGCGAGCGGATAGCGGATCGGCGCGTGGCTGCCCGCCGGAAAGCTGTCGACCAGCACAACCGCCTTCGATGCCCGGGCGTCGGTCGCATAGACGATGCCCAGCCGGGCTTCGCCCCGTTCCACCAGGGTCAGCGCGGATCGCACATTGTCGCCCAGCGCCAGCCGGTTCGCGACGTCGGGCCAGACGCCCAGCGCGGTCAGCGCGGCCCTGCCATATTTGCCCGCGGGCACGCTGTCGGGATTGGCCATGGCCAGCCGCGAGCCGCCCAGCGCCCTGGCGATCGGCATGCCGCGCGTGATCCGAAGCCGCAGCGGCGCGCGCGCCGGGGCGATCAGCACCAGGCGGTTGCCCGCCATGTCGGCCCTGCTGCCGCGCTGGACGAAGCCGGCCTTCTCCACATCGTCCATCCACTCTTCATCGGCCGAGACGAACAGGTCGGCCGGGGCGCCGCTCCTGATCTGCCGCGCCAGGGCGGAGGAGGCGGCAAAGGACAGGACCGGCCGGGCATGGCGCTGGGCTACCCAGGCATTGGCGGCGGCGGTCATCGCCTCCTGCAGGCTGGCGGCGGCCAGCACCAGCGGGCCACGCTGCTGCGCCATGGCTGGCACCCATGATATATGGAAGAATATAGAGATGCAGGTGAGAGTGCGGAGAATCAGTTTCGACATGGCCGCGCTTCTGCCAGATCCGCGCCCATTTGTCTCGTTCTGCCATTGGTCAGGCGGAGGCGCATGAGGATGTCACGACGCCGGCGTGGACGGCAGGCGACGATCAGCCCGGCTGACCGGCGATGGAGCGCAGATGTTCCAGCAGGGTGTCGCCATTCGCGGCCCAGGTGAAACGCAGTGCGGCCTGGCGCACCGCCTCCCGTTCGGGCGGCTCGACCAGAATTTCGCTTATGGCGGCAGCCAGCGCTTCGGGTTCGCGCGCGACGATCCGCCCGGCCTCTGGACGGTCGAGCAGTTCGCGCGCGCCGCCGACATCGCTGATCACGATGGGGGTGCCGCAAGCCAGCGCCTCGACCCAGGCATTGGCGAGGCCTTCGGACGAGGAGGGAAGCGCCATGACGTCGGCCGCGGCATAGATGCGCGGCAGACGGTCGTGCGGAACCGACCCCAGAAAGCCGATGCGCCGGTCGACGCCCAGCTCCTCCGCCTGCTTTTCCAGCGCCCGGCGATATTGCCCCTGTCCGGCGAACAGCAGCGTGACGCCCGGCAGTTGCGGCAGTGCGCGGACGAGCAACTCCTGCCCCTTGCGGGGAATGAGCGCGCCGACGCACAGCACCACCGGCCCTTCGAAACCCAGGCTTTCCTTGGCAGCGGCGCGATCGCTTATTTCGAAGCGATCAAGGTCGACGCCGGTATAATGAACCCGAATCTTGTCGGCATCGATGCCCATGTGCGCCATCGATCGGCGCATCGCACCCGACACGGCAAGCAGTCCGGCGGCATCGTCGGCGGCGCGCTTCACCATCTTGCGGGTGCCTCTGCGCGTGCCCCAATAATGGATGTCGGCGCCGCGGGCCTTCACCGAATAGGGAATGCCGAGCGCGCGGGACAGGCGCTGCGCCACCGGGCCGTCGGGGAAGAAGAAGCTGGCGTCGATGACGTCGAAGGGCTGCTGCGCATGGAGGTGCCTGACCAGCGGCAATATGGCGCGCGTCATGCTGTGGACGTTGAAACGGCCGCCGAATTTGGGAACGATCGGGAAGACCGGGCGGTGGACGGTCAGGTCCTGCCATCTCTCCTTGGCCGGCAGGGCGCGCAGGGCGGCGTAGCGCTTCGCCATCGACAGCGGCCATGGCGGAATGCCGAGCGGCGCGACCACGGTGACGCTGACGCCGTCCCGGCTCGCCAGTTCGCGTGCCTGCCGTTCCACGAAGACCCCGAAATTCGGGCGGCTCATGTCCGGGAACAGGGTCGACAGCATCAGGACGTTCAGGGTCATCGCATCCAACTATCTCTTTTTCCCGCATTGTCCGAATCGTCAGGCAAGGCGGCCTGACGTGAAAATGCATGGGCGGATCTGTTTTCGGCAGACATGATCAGGACAGGGTTAAGGATGAAACCGCCTTTGTCTACAGTCGTCTGACCAGTTGGACCGCCACGGCGCCCCAAGGTGGATCACTTATCACCTGCTGGCGCGTGCCGCTGCCCAGCGGGAGGATGTGCAGCCGGTCATCCTCCCGCCCGATCAGCCGCCCGAACAGGAAGCGTCCGGCGTGGCGCGGCAGCAGCAGGTCGCGGTTCAGCACGCTGGAAAATTCCTCCGGCGTGATGCGGCGGCACCAGATTTCATCACCGCTGCGGTAATCCCCGATGCTGCCCGACACCTGCACGCCCAGCATCGCATCGGCCGGGGCGGGCGGGGGAAGAGAGAGCGGGCGGGTCGGCGCGCGGGCGCCCTCCGGACCCAGCAGTGCGGCGACGGGAACCACATTCTGGCCGGGCAGGGCGACCAGTTCGGAAGAGGCGACGCCCAGCGCCTGGGCGATGCGGTTCAGCCAGTTGACCGATACGGTTCGGGTGCCGGTTTCCAGGCGGCCGATGGTCTGGGCCGTGGTGGGCGGGATGCACAGGGCGCCGACTTGTTCCAGCGTCAGCCCCTTGGCCTTGCGTACCTCCCGGATACGGGTGATCATGATATGTCCTGCTTTACCTATTTGGTTTTAATGCTTTCCTACAAACAGGCTGGCATGGCAAGCCCCCGCTTCCGATTCCTGCAGGGAGAAGCGCCATGGCCACGCAATGCATCGAACAGACCATAGAGGATCCCTTCGGCCGCGCGCAGAAGGTCGCGGTCAACCTGCACGAATCGCCGCTCGCCTGGCTGCATGCGCGGGGGCATTTGAGTGAGCGGCATTATCTTGCCGGGGACAGGCTGCGGGGCGATTGGGAAAAGGCGGGACTGGGGCCGCGCGTCACGATGCGCTGGGATGCCGCGCCGGGGCGGCAGCGCGGCGGCGCAGCGGCGGCCGAGCCGGGCCTGGCGCAATTGTCCGCCCGGGAGCGATTCGACGGTGCGATTCGCGCTGCGGGTCCGGGCCTGGCCGACGTGCTGTGGCGGGTCGTCTGCGCGGGCGAGGGATTGAGTGCGGCGGAAAGGGCGCTGGGCTGGCCGACGCGCGCCGGCAAGCTGGTGCTGACGCTGGCGCTGGATCGCGTGGCGGCATGGTACCGCATCAGCTGAAGCGATTTCCGACCGATCTGGTTCAATCAGATCGAAATCTGCCCTTGGAGAAACAGGAAAGGGGCGCTGACCGGGTTCCGGCAGCGCCCCTTTTCCGCGATGGTCGCGGGTGTCGCCAGCCTGCTTACTGGGCGCGCGGCGCCGCGGCCGCAGCATTGGCGGGCAAGCCGCCGAGCTGCGTCACCAGCTTGGTATAGGCGTCCAGATAGGCGAGCACGATCACCTGGCCGATCTCCGTATTCTGGTAGCCGCCGCCGCCGGCCGCGGCGAAACCGCCCCACCAGCCCGCGCCGCCGCCGCCGCCGAAGCTCAGGTCCGACTTGCGGGCATAGCCCTCGGTCAGCGCCTCTTCCTCGGTCGTGCGGGCGTTGACGATCGACAGCGTCACATTGGCCTCGCTCTTCTTGATCGAGATGCCGCCAGCGAGCGCGCCGAAGGTACGGCCGCCCAGCATTCCACCCAGCATTCCACCCAGCGCGTTGCCGCCTGAATTCTTGTTGGAGGAGACGATGTCGGGCTGAAGATAATAGTCAGCCGCCTTCACCTGTCCCTTGCCCAGGTTCGACCCGGCCTGAAGCTCGCCGGAGTCGGCCATGGCGCGCTCCATATTGCGGCTGGCCATGGCGCGGCCGCGATTGACGATGCCGAAGCAGCCCGACTGCTGGATGAACACCTTGAGGATCGCCTCCGGGCTGCCCAGGTTCAGTTCCCGCCACCACTGGTTGTCGGGCTCGACGATCGCCACCGTGCCGAGGCGCCGGGTGCAATGAGGAATTTCGGCGGTTTTCTTCGCCTGCTGCTGGCGGGCGGACGAACCCTTGTCGGCGGCCATCGCCGGAGAAGCCGCGACAGCCAGGCCGGCTGCGGCAGCGATGAACTTCGCGAACACACGCATTGTCATGCACCCCTGAAAGTTGCTGAACTGGTTTTGATTTGTAGCGCCCCGATATTGGACCCATCCTCTAGCACAACCGCGCAGACGCGCAAGCAATGCAAACGGTTATCGCCGCCATAGCCTTAACGGGCGGGCTCACGGCGAGAGCCTGCTGACAGGCCCGCAAATGACTGCTATCGGCGCGGGCCATGACCGACCTTTCGCACATCCGCAACTTTTCGATCATCGCCCATATCGACCATGGCAAGTCGACCCTGGCCGACCGCCTGATCCAGCGCACCGGGGGCCTGACCGACCGCGAGATGAGCGCGCAGGTGCTCGACAACATGGATATCGAGAAGGAGCGCGGCATCACCATCAAGGCGCAGACCGTGCGCCTCGACTATGTCGCGAAAAACGGCGAGACCTACGAACTGAACCTGATGGACACGCCGGGCCATGTCGACTTCGCCTATGAGGTGAGCCGATCGCTCGCCGCGTGCGAGGGCGCGCTGCTGGTGGTGGACGCCGCGCAGGGGGTGGAGGCGCAGACGCTCGCCAATGTCTACCAGTCGATCGAGCATGATCATGAGATCGTGCCCGTCATCAACAAGATCGACCTGCCCGCCGCCGAGCCGGAGAAGGTGAAGGCGGAGATCGAGGAAGTGATCGGCCTCGACGCATCGGAGGCGGTGCTGGCGAGCGCCAAGGCCGGGATCGGCATTGACGACATATTGGAAGCGGTGGTCGCCAAGATCCCCGCGCCCAAGGGCGATCGCGAAGCGCCGCTGGAGGCGATGCTGGTCGACAGCTGGTACGACCCCTATCTGGGCGTCGTCATCCTGGTGCGCGTCGTCAACGGCGTGATCAAGAAGGGCCAGAACATCAAGTTCATGATCGGCGGCACCGAGCATCTGATCGACCGTGTCGGCTGCTTCCGGCCGAAGATCGAGCAACTGAGCGAGCTGGGGCCGGGCGAGATCGGCTTCATCACCGCGCAGATCAAGGATATCAGCCAGACCCGCGTCGGCGACACCATCACCACGGTCAAGAATCCGGCGAAGGAGCCGCTGCCCGGCTTCAAGGAAGTGCAGCCGGTGGTTTTCTGCGGCCTGTTCCCGGTGGACGCCAATGATTTCGAGAAGCTGCGCGAATCGATCTCCAAGCTGCGGCTGAACGATGCCAGCTTCTCCTTCGAGATGGAGACGTCGGCGGCCCTGGGTTTCGGCTTCCGCTGCGGCTTCCTGGGGCTGCTGCACCTGGAGATCATCCAGGAGCGGTTGAGCCGTGAATATGACCTGGACCTCATCACCACCGCCCCGTCGGTGGTCTATGAGATCCACATGAATGACGGGACAACGCGGCATCTGCACAATCCCGCCGACATGCCCGATGCCAACCATATCGACTATATCGAGGAGCCGTGGATCGAGGCGGTGATCTATTGCCCCGACGAATATCTGGGTTCGATCCTGAAGCTGTGCCAGGATCGGCGCGGCATTCAGAAGAACCTGACCTATGTCGGCGGGCGCGCTCAGGTGACCTATGAACTGCCGCTCAACGAGGTGGTGTTCGATTTCTACGACCGGCTGAAGTCGATTTCGCGCGGCTATGCCAGCTTCGACTATCACCAGATCGGGGCGCGGGAAGGCGACCTGGTCAAGATGAGCATCCTCGTCAACAATGAGCCGGTCGACGCGCTCAGCATGATCGTCCACCGTGGCACCGCCGAATCGCGCGGGCGCGGCATGTGCGAACGGTTGAAGGACCTGATCCCCCGGCACCTGTTCAAGATTCCGATCCAGGCGGCGATCGGCGGCAAGGTGATCGCGCGCGAGACGATCGCGGCGATGCGCAAGGATGTGACCGCGAAATGCTATGGCGGCGACATCACGCGCAAGAAGAAGCTGCTGGAGAAGCAGAAGGAAGGCAAGAAGCGGATGCGGGAATATGGCTCGGTCCAGATTCCCCAGGAAGCGTTCATCGCCGCGCTGCGCATGGGGGATGACAGCTAGGCTGTTCCTTCCGCCGCCAGACGGTTGCAGTTGCAGTGTCCCGCGCCCTTGACGGCGGCGGGGCGTCCATGGTCAATGCAGGCGGCAAGCTATAGGAAACCGGCATGAGCGAGACATGGCTGTATGACGAGCATCCCGCGATGTTCCGCGCCCATCCCTTCCTGTTCATCCTGCTGCTGATTTCCGTTGTTGGCATCCTTGCCATCGGTGTGTGGTGGGTGTTGCACAAGGGGGAGCGTCTGGCGCTTTCCGACAGGGAAGTGCTGCTGGAACGGGGTCTGCTCGCCAAGCAGCGGACGGAAATCGCGCTTTCCAGCATCCGCAGCGTGCGCATCACCCAGACGCTGGGCCAGCGGATCTTCAACGTCGGCAATGTCGAGCTGTTCAGCGCCGGCGACATGGCGGAAATCGCCATCAAATCCATGCCGCGGCCCGACCGCATCCGGGCGATCGCCGCATCGCGCAACCTCGACCTGCTGCCCCAGCGGTAGGAGATCGGTGAGCAGCCTCTTGACTTGTCCGCATTTATTCCAACGATAGCGCAATAGCGAGAAGGGGCGCGTTGGAGCGCCCACGGCCAGCAGGAAGGACGCCGGAGGAACGCCGGTCCGCAGTGGCGCGGGCAGGCGATAGCAAGGGGTCGTCGTGCATGGGCTTGCGTGTGATGCCGTCGCTGCCAGAACTGACCGCGCAGCAGCAGGACGAGATACGTCAGGCTTGCGGTTTCGCCTGCGTCCGGTGCGGCGTGACCATCTACCGCTATCTTCGCCTGCCCGAAGGTCATGGGGTGACGCTGCTCTGCCCGACCTGTCACGGGCTGGTCGAGGAAGGTCGCCTGACGCCGATGCAGGTGCAGGGGTTCCACGCCAATCCGGTGGTGCGGCAGCGTCATTTCGCGCGGGACCGCCTGCCCTTTTCACCGGATCTGCCATCGCTGATCATGGGCGGATCGCAACTTTTGAGGGATACGCCGATTCCGCTGACGCTGGAGGGAGAGCCGATCCTGATCTTCGCTCCGCCCCGCCGAAGCAATGGCGCGACGCGGATCAGCGTGCGCATGGGCGGCGCGGATGGCGAGCCGGTTCAGGTGGTGAACGGCAATGAATGGATACCGACCGACGGTAGCTGGCATTTCCTGCTGCGCGGCGACCGTTACAGCATGATGGCGGCGCGTGGCGAGGGGCTGGCGGTGCTGCGCATCGTCGCGCGCAACCGGATCGCCGTCGAGCATCTGCGCACGACCATTCGCGGTCGCCGGCTGGAGGTGACGCCGGACTGGCTGGAGATTGACGGCAAGCGCTATGTCGGCCGGATCGGAAGCGGAACGTTGATAGGGCTGGAATGTTGATCAGGCGCGCGCTGCATTCTCGCAGCATGTGATCGACCCTGAGATGCGTACGCCAGCGAGGAGAGGAGCGCCGGCTCCCGATCTCAACCCTTCTTCTTCTGCTTGCTCCGGTTGAGGGCGACTGCGGCGTGGATCAGCGCCTTGAACGCGTCCGCATCGATCGGCTCATCCTCCCTCAGATCGATGGCGCGGCGCACATTGCCGTCGAGGCTGGCGTTGAACAGGCCCGCCGGGTCCGCCAGCGCCGCGCCCTTCGCGAAGGTCAGCTTGACCACCGCCTTGTAGCTTTCGCCGGTGCAGAGGATGCCGTCATGCGACCAGACAGGAACGCCGCGCCATTTCCATTCCTCGACCACCTCGGGATCGGCTTCCCTGATCAGCGCGCGAACATGGGCTAGCGTTTCGCCGCGCCAATCGCCGAGTTCCGCAATGCGTTGGTCGATCAATGCGGAGGGAATGGGGGTGTCGGTCATCGAGCGGTCCTTTCGCCGGCTGCGCAAGGCGATTTCATCAGCCGGAAGAACGCTTTAGAGCGATTTCCAGGCGATCGGAACCGATCGCTGGTTAAGAAATCGCGGAAACAAGGAATCCGGAGCGGCGATCTGGTTCAATCAGATCGAAACCCGCTTTGGACCGATCGCGGCGAACGAAAATGGCGTAGCGATGGTGCCGGGAGGGGCCTGCCTCCCGGCCCCACCGCTACGCTGCCCTTTGGGGACCACCCGTGGGGACGGCCGGCCGCGATCGGGAGGATTGCGACCGGCACCACATCGAATACGGTTGTGCGTAAAGTTTTATTCCATCGCGATCTTCAGCCGCATCGCGCGGTCGTGATCACCATCTTGCCGTCATAGCTGACCGTCAGCCGGTCGGGGCGGAAATCCATGGTCATCGCCATGCCCGGCGCGCCCCAGCGCAGCGTGCGTGCGCCGGAAGCCCTGAGCATGTCCGCGCCGATCGCCGCACTCGCGGTCTGGCCGATGAAGCGGTCCAGCCCCTCGTTGCGGCATGACCCTTCAGCGGTGGGTGGAGGCGTGGCGGGGCCCTGGCCGCTCACGCCCGCGCAGGCGGCAAGCAGGGAAAGAAGGGGCAGCACGGCGGTCCGCATCGTCCTGAACTCCTATTGCGTGCGCGTCATCTTGAGACGGCCATTCTTGACCGCGAAGGCCAGGCGCCCCTCGACCAGGTCGACTGCATCGCGACCGAACTGTTCATAGCGCCAGCCTTCCAGTATGGCGAGGTCGTCCCGCACGCCCGCCGCCAGTGCGTCAATGTCGTCGCTGCGGGCGATGAGGCGCGCGGCGACATTGATGTCGCGCGAACGGATTTTCAGCAGCAGCTTCAGAAGGTCCGCCACCAGCGCGCCGTCCTTGCCCAGGCCCGGCCTTTTGGGGTCGCGCTCGGGCATTTCGTCCTTGCCCAGCGGCTTGTGTTCGGCAAGGGCGAGCATCAGGCGGTTGCCGATATCGTTGGTCTTCCAGGTGGCGGACAGGCCGCGCACCTTGCCCAGATCCTCCTGCGTGCGGGGCGGGTGGCTGGCGATGTCGGCCAGCGTCTCGTCCTTGACGATGCGGCCGCGCGGCAGGTTCTTGTCCTGCGCCTCCAACTCGCGCCAGGCGGCAAGCGCCTTGAGCCGGCCCAGCACATCGGCCTTGCGGCTGGCGATGCGCACGCGTTGCCAGGCCTCGTCCGGCTTGTTCTCATAATTGGAGGGGTCGCTGATCCGCTCCATCTCCTGGTCCAGCCAGTCGCCGCGGCCGGTGCGGCGCAGCTCCTCCAGCATCTTGGGGAATATCTGGATCAGGTAAGTGACGTCGCCGATCGCATAATCGATCTGCCGCTTGTCGAGCGGGCGGCGCGCCCAGTCGGTGAAGCGCGCGCCCTTGTCGAGCTGCACGCCGAGCCAGGCGTCGACCAGATTGCCATAGCCGATCTGCTCGCCCAGCCCCAGCGCCATCGCCGCGATCTGCGTGTCGAACATGGGATGGGGCGTCTTGCCGGTCAGGTTGTAGATGATCTCCAGATCTTGCCCGCCCGCATGGAAGACCTTCAGCACATCCTCATTGTCGACCATCAGGTCGAGCAGGGGCGAAAGGTCGAGGCCGGGCGCCTTGGGATCGATGGCCGCCGCCTCATGTTCGTCCGCGACCTGCACCAGGCAGAGATCGGGCCAATAGCTGTTTTCGCGCATGAATTCGGTATCGACCGCAATATAGGGCGATTTGGCGATCCGGGCGCAGAATTGAGCGAGAGTCTTGCTGTCGGTAATCAGCGGATGGATTTGCATATGGTCTTCGATCTTATTATGGGCTGGCCCGTCGCGCACGGGCTCGTCAATGCTTGACAGCACTGCCCATAGCGGCGCCGCAACAATTTGTCATTTCCGTAAAACGAAGCTGAAAGACCAAAAACGCCATGCATGCCTATCGCACCCATAACTGCGGCGCCCTTACGACGGCGGAGGTCGGCAATGAGGTGCGGGTGTCCGGCTGGGTGCATCGCAAGCGGGACCATGGCGACCTGGTCTTCATCGACCTGCGCGACCATTATGGCATGGTGCAGATCGTCACCGAGGTCGACGGCCCGGTGTTCAGGGTGATCGAATCGCTGCGGGCCGAAAGCGTCGTGACGGTGACGGGCAAGGTCGTCGCCCGCGCGCAGGAAGCGGTGAACCCGAACCTGCCCACCGGCGAGATCGAAATCCGCGCGCTGGACGCCGTGCTGCTGTCCGCTGCCGCCGATCTGCCGCTTCCCGTGGCGGGCGAGCAGGAATATCCTGAGGATATCCGCCTGCGCTACCGCTTCCTCGACCTGCGGCGCGAGACGCTGCACGCGAACATCGTCAAGCGCACGCAGATCATCCGCGACATGCGCCGCCGCATGGAGGATGCGGGCTTCACCGAATATTCGACGCCGATCCTGACCGCTTCCTCGCCAGAAGGCGCGCGCGACTTCCTGGTGCCGAGCCGCATCCATGCGGGCAAATTCTACGCGCTGCCGCAGGCGCCGCAGCAGTACAAGCAGCTGCTGATGGTCGCCGGCTTCGACCGTTATTTCCAGATCGCGCCCTGCTTCCGCGACGAAGACCCGCGCGCCGACCGTCTGCCGGGCGAATTCTACCAGCTTGATCTGGAAATGAGCTTCGTCACGCAGGAAGACGTGTGGAACACGATGGAGCCGGTGATCGCCCAGGTGTTCGAGGCGTTCGCCGACGGCAAGCCGGTGACGCCCGCGGGCAGCTTCCCGCGCATTCCCCATGCCGAGGCGATGATGAAATATGGGTCGGACAAGCCTGACCTGCGCAACCCGATCATCATCCAGGACGTGACGGAGCATTTCCACGGCAGCGGCTTCGGCATTTTCGCTTCGCTGGTGGAGAGCGGCAGCGTGATCCGCGCCATTCCCGCGCCGGGTGCGGGCGCGGGCAGCCGCAAATTCTTCGACGACATGAACAATTGGGCGCGCAGCGAAGGCTATTCGGGGCTGGGCTATATCAACATCAAGGACGGCGTGCCCGGCGGCCCGATCGCCAAGAATCATGGCGAGGAACGGACGGCAAAGCTGATCGAGGCGCTGGGCCTTGGCCCCAATGACGGCGTGTTCTTCGCCGCGGGCAAGGAAAGCCAGGCGGCCAAGCTGGCGGGCCTTGCGCGCATCCGCGTGGGCGAGCAGCTCGACCTGATCGACAAGGATCGTTTCGAGCTGTGCTGGATCGTCGATTTCCCCTTCTACGAATATGACGAGGATACGAAGTCGATCGACTTCGCGCACAACCCCTTCTCCATGCCGCAGGGCGGGCTGGATGCGCTGGAGAACCAGGACCCCCTGAGCCTCAAGGCCTATCAATATGACATGGTCTGCAACGGTTATGAGATCGCTTCGGGTTCGATCCGCAACCAGTCGCCGGAACTGATGGTCAAGGCGTTCGAGAAGGTCGGCCTGTCGCAGCAGGATGTGGAGGAGCGCTTCGGCGGCCTCTATCGCGCCTTCCAATATGGAGCCCCGCCCCATGGCGGCATGGCGGCCGGCGTGGATCGCGTCGTCATGCTGCTGTGCGGGGCGCAGAATCTGCGCGAGATCACGCTGTTCCCGATGAACCAGCGCGCGGAAGACCTGCTGATGGGTGCGCCCAGCGCGGCAGAGTTCAAGCAGTTGCGCGAACTCAACATCCGGGTCGTGGAGCCGCAGGCCAAGGCCTGATTGCCCCGATTTGAGGAAGCTGTGCTCCTGCCCTCGCGGGAGCATGTCGTGCGTGGGGCTTGTCTCTTCTCCTTCCCTTCTATGTAAGGGAGGAGAGGGGACCAGATCATGCTCGACGAACAGATGCTGCCGGACAAGCCGCCGGCCCTGGCGCGCAGCCTGGGCGTGGCGGGCGTGCTGTTCCTGACCCTGTCCGCGACCACCCCGGCATCCTCCGTCTTCGTCATCATTCCTGGCATGTTGCAGGCGGCCGGGACGGGCGCGATCTGGGCGATGATCCTGGCCAGCCTGATCTGCGTCGCCACCGCCTTCATCTATGCCGAGCTCTCCTCCGCCTGGCCGGTGGCGGGCGGGGAATATGTCGCGGTGGCGCAGACGCTGGGCCCCATGGCCGGTTTTGTCATGCTGGGCGTCAATGTCTTCAACAATGTGCTCTTCCCGCCCGTCGCGGCGCTGGGCATCGCCTCGGTCATGGCGACGGTGGTGCCGGGACTCCCCGCCGTGCCGGTCGCCGTCGCGGTGATGATCGGGTCGACGCTGGTGGCGATCCTCAACATCCGCGTGAATGCGGTCATCACCGGGCTGTTCCTGCTGGTCGAGCTGGCGGCGGTGGCGGTGGTGATGGTGCTTGGCTTTGCCGATCATGCGCGGCCGGCGCTGCAATTCCTGACCCATCCAATGGTGGCGACGGGGCAGGGCTTTGCCCCGGCCAGCGCGGCCTCCGTCGGGGTGGCGACGACGATCGCGATCTTCGCGCTCAACGGCTATGGCATGGCGGTCTATTTCGGCGAGGAGATGCACGAGGCGCCGAAAAGGATCGCCCGGACCATCCTCGCCGCCCTGGCGCTCGCGCTGCTGTTCGAAGGGGTGCCGTTGCTGGCGCTGCTGCTGGCGCGGATCGACCTTGCCACCCTGCTGACCGTCGATGATCCCTTTGGCCTGCTGGTGCGGCAACGGGGAAGCGCGGGCCTTTCGGCGCTGGTGTCGGTTGGCATCGTGCTCGCCATCGTCAACGCCATCATCGCCTGCATCCTGGCCTGTGCGCGCTTCTTCTATTCGACGGGGCGGGACCGCGCCTGGATTCCGCGCATCGACGACTGGCTGGTGGCGATCCATCCACGTTTCGATTCGCCCTGGATCGGCACGCTGATCGTCGGCGGGATGGGGACGCTTGCCTGCTTCCTGCCGATGTCGATGCTGCTGGTGCTGAACGGTACGGGGCTGGTGGCGATCTATGGCGGCATCGCGCTGGCCGCCATGGCCGGACGGCGCGGCGGGGCGAGCGCCCATGCGCCCTATCGCATGCCGCTTTATCCGCTTGCGCCGGCCGTCACCCTGCTCGCGCTGGCCTATGTCGTCTGGACAAGCTGGCTGGACGTCGGGGAGGGGCGGCCAGGACTGATTGCAACCGCTGCGCAGATTGCGGGTTCGGTCCTTTGGTATAAGCTCGTGCTTTGCCGCCGTGGCCAATGGAAGGTGCAGACATGACCATCGACCTTGCCGATTATGAGAAGGGCGCGACGTTCAAGGGCGATTATGAGGCGAAGCTGGCCGAATTGCAGCAGCGGCTCGCCAAGATCCAGGTCGCGCACATCATCCACGACCGGCGCAGCGTCATCCTGCTGGAAGGGTGGGACGCAGCGGGCAAGGGCGGCATCATCAAGCGCATGACCGCCGACTGGGATCCGCGCTATTACAAGGTGCACCCCATTTCCGCCCCGACCGAGGAGGAGCGGGACAGGCACTTCCTCTGGCGCTTCTGGACGCGGCTGCCGGCGGGACGCAACATCGCGATCTTCGACCGGAGCTGGTATGGCCGGGTGCTGGTCGAGCGGGTCGAGGGCTTTTGCTCCAAGGGCGAGTGGAAGCGCGCCTATGAGGAGATCAACGCCTTCGAAAAGCAGCAGGTCGATGCCGGGACCAATATCGTCAAGCTGTTCGTCCACATCACCCAGGAAACGCAGGACGAGCAGCTCGCCCAGCGGCTCGACACCCCCTGGAAACGGTGGAAGACCGGCGCGGACGATTATCGCAACCGCGCCCGGCGGGCCGATTATCTCGACGCCATGCACGACATGTTCCGCAAGACCGACACCAAGGCAGCGCCCTGGCAGGTGATCGACAATAATCACCGCCGGGCGGGACGGATCGCGGCGCTTTCCCATGTCGCCAAGCGATTGGAAAAGCTGGTGCCGATGAATTTTCCCGAAGCCGATCCGGAAGTGGTGAAGCTGGCCGCCAAGGCCTATGGCTATAAGGTGCCATAGAAAAATCTCTTTTAATCAGTGACTTGTAACAAAACTGTCATCAAATGCTAACGGCTCATTTACCATTGGGGGCTTAATCGGTGCCCATGTACGCGCCGTCCTTGCTCGACCGTTCCCTGGCCCATTCGGCTGGTCCGACCCTGGTGACGCCCAGCCCCGCGATTCGGCTGGGGCGGCCGCTGTGCGAGGCGGTCGACCATTTCCAGCATGACCCGGCGCTGCGCCTGTTGCCGGTGCTCGATGCCGCCGACCGGCCCGTGGGGGCGATCTATGAACGGGACATGCGGCGCATCCTATTCAATCCCTTCGGCCATGCCCTGTTGCGCAATCCCAGCTTTGGCGGGCGGCTGGACGATCATGTCCGGCACTGCGCCACGGTCGAGCGGTGCGCCAGCATAGAGGTGCTGATCGATCTCTATGCGGCGCAGGGGCAGGGTTGCGAGGGGCTGATCGTGGTCGATGGTGATCGTTATGCCGGAATTGCGGGAGGGCAGCTTCTGCTCAAGCTGGCGGCGGAGCGCGATGCTCGGGTGGCGCTCGCGCGGGTGGAGCGGCTGGAACGGGTGACGCGCGAGAGCGCGGTGTTCCGGGGCGATATCCGGGCCCTGATCAGCGACATGGTGGCGATGGCGGACATGCTGTCGCGCCTGTCCGAGGATGCGGCGGGGCGGTCCGCGCATAATGGGCGTGCCTCGGCCGGCATGGCCGTGGCGGCGGCGCAGACGGCGGACAATCTGGCCGGCATCGCCGCATCCGGGCGGGAGCTGGGGCTGCTGTTCCAGGCGATGGAGGATGAAGTGCGAGAGGCGGGCGCCGCCATTCGCGCCGCCGTCGACCAGACGCAATCCGGCGCGGCGCAGACACGGACGCTGAGCGCGCAGGCCGACGGCATTGGGGAAGTGACCGCGCTGATCGATGCGATTGCGCGGGCGACGACGACGCTGGCGCTCAATGCGGGGATAGAGGCGGCGCGGGCCGGCGATGCGGGTCGAGGCTTTGCGGTGGTCGCGCGGGAGGTGAAGACGCTGGCGGGACAGACCCGCGACGCGGCGGCGGAGATTGCACGGCGGATCGACCATATCCGTACCACCGTCGGCCAGGTGGCGGAGGGGCATGCGCATATGGATGCAGCGATCGCGACCGCGGACCGGCTTTCCGCCTCCGTGTTCGAGGCGGTGGCGCGGCATGGCGCGTTCAGCCGGGCCATTGCGGACAGCGTAGCGGAGGCGGGCGAGGCGAGCGGGCATGTTCGCGCCAGCGCCAGCCAGATCAGCGTCAATGCGGGATCGGCGGTGGAGGATGCCCAGGCCATGCGCGACGCGGCGACGCGCCTGTCGGAAGAGGCGCATCGGCTGGATGATCGTGCCAGCGCGTTCATCCGGGCAATTCAGGCGGCATGAAGGGAAAAGGGCTGGCGTCGGGAGGAATTCGGGCTAGGCTCTTCTTCCAGAAAGAAGGAGAGGATGCATGCTCGTCATGTTCGTGGGCGCCGACCGGACCGAAACCGCCGTCAATGCCGCGCAGGTCACCTTCGTGTCATCGGTGACCGACGGCACCCGCATCCGCTTTGGAGAGGGACGCAGCGTCACCGTCACCGAACCGATCGGGGAAGTGATGGAACGGCTCAACCATTCGCTGAGGCCGCATGATTAGAGTGGGAATGCGGGCGCGCCGCGCGCCTGTTTCCGCAAAAGGCGATCACGCCGGATAGCTGATCGCCATCACCTCATATTCCCTCTCGCCCGCGGGCAGCATCACGCGGCGCAGGTCGCCCACGGCGGCGCCTCGCAACGCGCGGGCTATCGGCGTACTCCAGCCGATGCGGCCCGCAGCGGCATCCGTCTCGTCATTGCCGACCAGCGTCACGGTGCGGTGCCGGTCATCCTCGTCCGCGATGGTGACGGTCGCGCCGAAATAGACCTTGCCCTTGTCCGGTTGCTGGCGCGGGTCGACGACCCTGGCGTCCTTCATCTTGCGGGAAAGGCGCTTCAACTGGCCATCGATCTCCCGCATCCGCTTGCGGCCGTAGAGATAGTCGCCATTTTCGCTGCGATCGCCATTGCCTGCAGCCCAGCTCACCACCTCCACGATCCGGGGGCGCTCGACGCCGAGCAGATGGTCATATTCGGCGCGCAGCTTCGCGAAGCCTTCGGGGGGGATGTAATTGGGGTGAGGGGTGCTCATGATGAACCCTGCCTAGCTTTCCGAACCGCCCTTGTCGAAGCCCCGTGGGTTCCCCAGGGGGTTCAGCCCGGCGTCTGCTTGCCCAGATATCTGGACAGCGGCGTCGTGGTGCCCCGGAAACGGGCGCGCTGCGGGTTCATCGCCTCATAGACGACGGCGTTTTCCAGCACGCGCTGGACATAGTTGCGCGTCTCGAACAGCGGGATCTGCTCGATCCAGCGCAGCATGTCGGCGCCGGGCAGGCGCGGGTCGCCATTGGCCGCGATCCAGCGATTCACATTGCCCGGCCCGGCATTATAGGCCGCCACCGCCAAGGGATAGCTGCCGCCATAATAGTTAAGCATCCGCTGGAAATAGGCGGAGCCGAGCATGATGTTGTAGCTGGGGTCGTTGAGCGAGCTGGCATCATAGCTCATCCCCAGCTTTCCCGCCTGTTCGCGGGCGGTGCCGGGCATGAGCTGCATCAGCCCGCGGGCGCCCGCATGGCTGACGATCTGACGGTCGAACTGGCTTTCCTGGCGGGCGATGGCATGGACCATGGTCCAGTTAAATTGCGCCTCGGACGGGACAGGTACGCGTGGGAAGGCGCTTTCGCCATAGCCGGTGAGGCCGCTCGACACGGCGCGGCGGCCGACCATCACGCCCATGTCCGGCCGACCGATGCTCTGCGCGAGCTCCACCGCCAGATAATGATCTGCATCGCTGTCGGCATTATTGGCGATGGCGCGGGCGAATTTGCTCTGGTCTTCCCAATAGCCCATCTGGCCCAGCGCCTTCACCGCACGGACGACCGAGCGGTTGGCGAAGGCCGCGCGTTCCGCGGCGGAGATCTCGACCGGGCGTTCGACGGTGGCGGGGGCCGGGATCGGCCGGCCCAGCCGTTCGAGCGCGAGCTGCCCGTAAAACTGGTCGGGAAAGGAGCTGGCGCGGGCGAAATAGCTGTTGGCGGTCGCCGCGTCCCCGGCCTGGAGCGCGGCGCGGCCCGCCCAGTAGAAGCCCTTGGATTGCGTCTGCGGCGACTTGGCGGCGGTGGCGTAGCGGCGGAACATCTCCATCGCGTCCAGCGGTCTGCCCAGATTGTAGAAGGCCGTCGATCCCGCAAGCCAGGCCAGGCTGGTATAGTCGTCGCGCTCGCCTATGGGCCGGGTGTTGACGTCGGTGCCGGGCAGATAGGCGTCGTCCAGCTTGCTGGCGATGCCATAGGCGAAGCTCCACTGGCTGTCATTGGCGGCGGCGCGCGCCTGCGTCAGCAGCGCTTCATACCATTTTTCCGGATCGCCCGGACGGAAGGCCAAGGCCGGGCGGTTGGCGAGATACTGGCGACCGGCGACCCAGTTGCCCGTGTTGAGCAGCCATGTCGCCTTGTCAGCGACGAAGCCGGCGTCGGTCGCGCCCACGGCCTCCGCCAACTGCATCTTCATCGCCGCGTCGGGCGCCTTCTGGCGGAAGGCGATCCGCGCCTCATAGACCGGGCGGCGCGCCGGCGAGACATAGGCGAGCCTGCGCTGCGCGCCGATGATGTCGCCCTTCCACAGCAGCGCGTCGGCGCGTAGGTCATGCTCGACCGCGGTCCAGCCCGAACCGAAGAGGGAAAGCAGTCGCGCCTCGTCATCGGGCGAGAGCGTGCCGCCGATCCATGCGTTGCGGGCGGCGACCCGCGCCTCGCCCATGCGACCCTGCTGCATCAGCGCCAGCGCGTAGCGGGCATTGCCGGTCGCGGTGCGCGGCGGGAAGCGGGTGAAGAAGGCGATGACCTGCGCGGGATCGTAGCTGTTCGGATTGATGCCGGTTTCCGCCAGCCGCCGCATCCGGTCCTCGCCCGGCCAGCCCGGATTGGCCATGATGAAGCTCATATAGGTGGAGGAGCCCAGGCCGTCGCTCTGCTGGAGCGCGCGCCACTGGCTGATCGTGCCGGAGATCGAAGGATCGCTCGCCACGCCGATTCGGCTCTGCGCGCGCTGCCAGGGGCTGGGTTCGCTGGAGCTGGGGACCGCCTGAACCACGGCGCCGGGCGGATAGGCCGCAGCCGGCGCAGGGGCAGTGGTTTCGGTCTGGGCGCTGGCGCCGGCTGTGAAAAGCAAAAGGGCAATCAGAGGCATACGAACCGTGAGGGCTTCCGAAGCAGTTTCAAGGCAGAAGAGCGACACCCTACTGGACATTATCGCAATTGCATCCTTATCAGGCCCTGAATGACGCGCTATAGCGCGCCCTTCGCGTGTTTCACGCTATTATGCCCCGGAATCCCGGTGAGTTGAAGGAGTTTGTTGCATGTTTTCCGGGTCGATTCCGGCGCTGATCACGCCCTTTCGCAACGGGGCAGTGGACGAGGCGGCTTTCCGCGCCTTCGTCGACTGGCAGATCGAGGAAGGCAGCAGCGCGCTCGTTCCCTGCGGCACCACGGGCGAAAGCGCGACCATGACGGTCGAGGAACATAATCGCGTCATCGCCGTCTGCGTCGACCAGGCGGCGGGCCGCGTGCCGGTGATCGCAGGATGCGGTTCCAACGACACGCGAATCGCGCTGGAGCACATGTTCGCCGCGCAGGCGGCGGGCGCCGATGCGGCGCTGGTGGTCGCGCCCTATTACAACAAGCCCAATCAGGAAGGGGTCTACCAGCATTTCGCCTATCTGGCCGAGCGCTGTTCCCTGCCGATCATCCTCTACAACGTGCCCAGCCGCACGATCACCGACATCGGCGTCCCGGTGATCCACCGCCTGTCGGAGGAATTCCAGACGATCGTCGGCATCAAGGACGCCACCGGGAATCTGGGGCGGGTCAGCGCACAGCGCCTCGCCTGCCGCGCCGATTTCTGCCAGCTTTCCGGCAATGACGAAACGGCCTTGGGTTTCAACGCTATGGGCGGCAAGGGCTGCATTTCGGTCACGGCCAATGTCGCGCCGCGCCTGTGCGCCGAATTCCAGCAGGCGATGGCGAGCGGCGACTGGCATGGCGCCCTCGCGATCCAGGATCGTCTCTACCCGCTGCATGACGCGCTGTTCAGCGATGCTTCACCCGGCCCCGTCAAATATGCCCTTACGCGCGTTCGGCCCGACATGCCCGGCGACGTCCGCCTGCCGATCACCTGGCCGTCGGAATCGAGCCGGACCGCCGTCGACAGGGCGCTGGAGATCGCGGGACTGGTTTGAGCGCCCTGCGGGCCTATATGATGAAGCGAGTTGATAGAGAATAATGGCCCGTCCCCGTCCCGAAGCCTTCGACAAGAAGAAGATCGTCGCCGAAAACCGGCGCGCCCGATTCGAATATTTCCTGGAGGATGTGTTCGAGGCGGGCATCGCCCTGCAAGGAACCGAGGTGAAGTCCCTGCGCTTTGGCGAGGGCAATATCGCGGAAAGCTATGCCGAGGTGAAGGGCGAGCAGGTGTGGCTGGTCAACAGCAACATCCCCGAATTCAGCCATGGCAACCGCTTCAACCATGAGCCCAAGCGCCCCCGCAAGCTGCTGCTGCACCAGCGGGAGATCGCCCGCATGCACGGCGCGGTCGAGCGCAAGGGCATGACGCTGGTGCCGCTGTCGATCTATTTCAACAGCCGCGGCAAGGCGAAGGTCGAGCTGGCGCTGGCCAAGGGCAAGAAGACCCATGACAAGCGCGACACGATCAAGGAACGCGACTGGAAGCGCGATCAGCAGCGCATCATGAAGGCGCATCGCTGATGGGTGCCAAGGAAGGGATGGGGAGGCTCTCCCGCTGGTGGCACGCCAATGCACCCACCCGCGAATCGCTGGAGAACAACCGCTTTTTGGCCCCGGTGGCGCACCGGGTGCTGGAACCCTCGCTGTGGCGCTTCACGCGGCGTTCGGTGCCGCGCGGCGTGGCACTGGGGCTGCTGGTGGGCATCTTCCTGCTGATCCCCGGCGTGCAGATTGCGGGCGCGGCGCTGCTGGCGCTGCCGTTCCGGGCGAACATCCCGCTGGCGGCGGCGATGACCTTCCTTTCCAATCCGGCGACAACGCCGCTGTTCCTGATGGCGTCCGTCTATATGGGCAACTGGCTGCTCGGGCGGTCGGCGGATGCTTCGGGCTTCATGGCGCTGATCGACCGGCATGCCTCGATCCGCGAATGGTGCGCCTGGCTGTTTTCGGAAGCAGCGCCTGCCATGTTGCTGGGGCTGGCGCTGATTTCGCTGGCCTTTGCGGTGGTCGGCTACTTCCTGGCCGACTGGATCTGGCGCCATCGCATGGGCCGGAAATGGCATGCGCGCAAATTGAGGATTGGCAAGGCACGCGAAAGCAGCGCATTGGAGGAAATCGCTTCAGCCTGACCGGCGGGAGCGGGCAGTCCATTGTGAATGCAGGGGGATAGCCGGGCCGTGTCCGTGCGTGTGATCAGGGATGGAGACGCCTGGGCGGCAGACCGATCGTCGCCCCTTGCCCTGCCGCTGCTCATCCTGATGGCGCTGATGTCAGCCGGGCTGGTCGTCTATGCCGCGGGCAACTGGGCGCTGGGCGCCGGCTTCGGCGCGGCGGTGCTGGCCGGGGCGGCGCTGCTCGGCTGGTATCGTCGGCTTTATCCGCAGGAAGTGGCCATGGGCGAGGCCGTGCCGGACTGGACCGTGGCGCGGGCCGCGGCCGACGCCTCCAACATGGCGATCGCGGTCACCGATCGTGCCGGCCGGCTGGTCTGCGCCAGCGATCTGTTCGGGGAATGGTTTCCCGGTTTTCCGACGCCGCCGCAAATCACCGGCGACAGCAGCCTGTCCGACAGTCTGGGCAACGCCGCCCGCACCGCGTGGCGCGACGGCGAAGCACGGGTCGAGGGCATCGTCCAGGGTGCGTTGCGGCTGGATGCCTTCCTCTGCCGCACCGGCCGTTCGGAGGATTATCTGCTGTGGCGCTTTTCCCCGGTGCGCCAGCCAAGCGCCTTGGATGATGTGCATCGCCTGCTGATCGGAGAGGCCGGGCGGCAATTGGGCGAAGCGGGCATCATGGCGGTGATGATCGGCGGGGAAGGACGCATCCGGGCCGCCAATGGCGCCTTCCTGCTGCGCGCGGCGGGCCGGATCGACGCCAATATCACCGGGCGTGATTTCGCCGCGCACATGCGGGTGGACGACAAGGGGCGGCTGTTCCTGGCGCGGGAGGAATCGGGCGGCATTCCGCTGCGGCTGTTGCAGGTACCGCTGAAGCGCGCCGTCCAGCCGACGGGCGCGCAATCGGGCGCGCAGGATGGGCCCATGCTGCTGTTGCTGATCGATGAGCCGGCGGGCAATGCGGGCGGCACGTCGGCGCTTTCCTATATCGAGACGCTGTTGTCGCTGCTGCCCTTCGGCCTGGCGATGGCGGATCGCGACGGACGCGTGCTGTTCATGAACAAGGCCTTTTCGCGGGCCGCGGGCGTCAAGCCAGAGGAGAAGCCAAGCTATCCCGGCGACCTGGTGGTGCGGGAGGACCAGGCGGCGGTGGCCGATGCCGTTCGACGCTTTGCGGTGGGGCCGCAAATGTCGGGCGACGTCGCCGTGCGCATGCGCAACCAGCCCGACGAGCCGATCGCGCTCAGCCTGGCCGGCGTTCGGGGCCTGGGCGAGGCGGCGGTGCTGCTCTCGCTCAAGGACAACAGCGAGGAGAGCAAGCTCAAGCGACAGGTGGCGCAGGCGACCAAGATGCAGGCGATCGGCCAGCTGGCGGGCGGCGTGGCGCACGACTTCAACAATATACTGACCGCCATCATCGGCCATTGCGACCTGATGCTGATGCGCCATACGCCCGGCGACAGCGACTATGACGACATCCAGCAGATCAAGTCGAACAGCAATCGCGCCGCGGGGCTGACCCGCCAGTTGCTCGCCTTCTCGCGCCAGCAGACGCTGCGGCCGCAGATATTGCAGTTGCCCGACATCGTCGCCGACGTATCCAACCTGTTGAAGCGGCTGCTGGGCGAGAGCGTCAAGCTGGAGGTCAGCCATGGCCGCAATCTGGGGGCGGTGCGGGCCGATCCCGGCCAGTTGGAGCAGGTGATCGTCAACCTGGCCGTCAATGCCCGCGATGCCATGCCGGACGGCGGCACGCTCAACATCCAGACCTATGGCGTGCCCGCCGCCAAGGTAAGGGAGATGCGGTCGGACATATTGCCGCCGGCCGACTATACGGCGGTACGGGTGTCCGACACGGGGCTGGGCATCCCGCCCGACATTCTTTCCAAGATCTTCGAACCCTTCTTCACCACGAAGGAACTGGGCAAGGGAACGGGGCTTGGCCTTTCCACCGTCTACGGCATCGTCAAACAGTCGGGCGGGTTCATCTTCGCCGAGTCCGAACTGGGGCGCGGGGCGAGCTTCGTCATCTACCTGCCGGTCTATCAGGGCGCCGATGTCGATCAGGCGGCCCAGCCCAAGGCCCCGGCCCGTCGCAGTGAAACCTGGGGCACGGGCACCGTGCTGCTGGTGGAGGATGAGGATATGGTGCGCGCCGTCGCGGAAAGGGCCTTGTCGCGCCAGGGCTATAAGGTGCTGACCGCCAATGACGGCGAACAGGGGCTGGAGGTTCTGGGCGGGGACGAGAAGATCGACCTGCTCATTTCCGACGTCGTGATGCCGAACATGGATGGTCCGTCGATGGTGGCGCGAGCGCGGGCGAGCCATCCCGACCTGCCGGTGCTGTTCATGTCGGGCTATGCCGAGGAACAGTTGCGCAAATCGATCGACATCGCCAATGTGGCTTTCCTGCCAAAACCCTTTTCTGTCAGCCAGTTGGCGGAAGCGGCACGGGATGCATTGGCGATGCGGCCGACGGCGGAGTGAATTTGGACAATGAACTTCTGCGCGGTTTGTCGATTATGCCTGTGGGAAAAGGCCTTTGGGGTTGCGATGGGTAAGATTGGGGACCGCAAGCATGTCTGATGGCAAGACCATCCTGGTCGTCGAGGATGAGGCAATGATCGGGATGATGCTGGAGGATTATCTCGATACGCTCGGCTATCGGCTGCACGCCATCGCCGAATCGGTCGATGACGCCTGCGCCAGGGCGCGCGAGGGCGGCTTTGATGCGGCGCTGCTCGATTGCAACCTGCATGGCGAGAAAAGCTGGCCCGTGGCAGATATATTGGCGCAGAGCGGCATACCCTTCATCTTTGCGACTGGCGGCATGGCCGACGATCTGCCGACGGGCCACGCCGACCGGCCGACTTTGGCCAAACCCTTCACCATCGGGGCGGTGGAACGCGCGCTGAACAAGGCGTTGGGCACCGCTTAAGAAAATTTCGTTCACCCCTTGTTCCATAAGAACAAACAGGATACATGGTGGCCACGCGCCATCCGGACCGGCGCGTTCCGCTTGACAGGGGATAGGCCGATGACCGCAATGCTCTCACTCATCGATTCCAAGAAGACAGGGACAATGGACAGACAGAAAGCATTGGAAGCGGCCCTTTCCCAGATCGACCGCGCCTTCGGCAAAGGTTCGGCCATGAAGCTGGGCAGCCGCGAGAAGATCGAGATCGAGGCGATCTCGAGCGGATCGCTGGGACTGGACATCGCGCTCGGCATTGGCGGCCTGCCGCGCGGACGCATTGTCGAGATTTATGGACCCGAAAGCTCGGGCAAGACCACGCTGGCGCTGCACGCCATTGCAGAGGCGCAGAAGACCGGCGGCATCGCGGCCTTTGTCGATGCGGAACATGCGCTTGATCCGGTCTATGCCAGGAAGCTGGGCGTCGATATCGACGAACTGATCGTGTCGCAGCCCGACACGGGCGAGCAGGCGCTGGAGATCGTCGATACGCTGGTGCGTTCGAACGCGATCGACGTGCTGGTGATCGACTCGGTCGCCGCGCTGGTGCCGCGCGCCGAAATCGAGGGCGAGATGGGCGACAGCCATGTCGGCCTGCAGGCCCGCCTGATGAGCCAGGCGCTGCGCAAGCTGACCGGCTCCATCTCCCGCTCG
This sequence comes from Sphingobium sp. LMC3-1-1.1, assembly GCF_040676285.1. Lineage (NCBI taxonomy): Bacteria > Pseudomonadati > Pseudomonadota > Alphaproteobacteria > Sphingomonadales > Sphingobiaceae > Sphingobium > Sphingobium sp. LMC3-1-1.1. Next base: position 28,977 of record NZ_JBEGHQ010000056.1, read on the forward strand.
CGCTGTCTGGTGATCTTCATCAACCAGGTCCGCATGAAGATCGGCGTCATGTACGGCAATCCCGAAACGACGACCGGCGGCAATGCGCTCAAATTCTACGCCTCGGTCCGCCTCGACATCCGCCGCACCGGCCAGATCAAGGACCGTGAGGACATTGTCGGCAACGCGACCCGCGTGAAGGTGGTCAAGAACAAGGTCGCGCCGCCCTTCAAGCAGGTCGAATTCGACATCATGTATGGCGAAGGCGTGTCCAAGATCGGCGAACTGCTTGATATCGGCGTGAAGGCCGGTCTGGTCGAGAAATCGGGCGCCTGGTTCTCCTATGACTCGGTCCGTATCGGCCAGGGTCGCGAGAATGCGAAAACCTATCTGAAAGAACATCCCGAAATGGCGGACAAGCTGGAAAAGGCGATCCGCGGCAAGACCGAGGAAGTCGCCGAAGGGATGATGGCCGGACCCGAGGCGGAGGATGATGGCGAATAAGCGCTGACAGGCTTTCCGGCCAGATCAACCGGAAGGCTCCAGCGCGGTTCTGCCCGCCTGCTGCTTCACGCACTGAAAAGGCCCGCTGCGCCACTGGCGCGGTGGGCCTTTTACCGTGGGTCAAATTAGCATGAACCGGGCGCTGTCTGTGGGCGACCTCAACCCGATCCCGGCTATTTGTCGTCCGTCAGACCTGGATGTCGATCGGCTCTGGGCGCGCTGTGCTCCTGCGGAGGCGGGCCCCCAGTCCCGCCTTGGAGGAACATGACGACGCTTGAAGTCGGCGCTGTGGAGCGGCTTGTTTCATTCGGCGCCTTTCGCTGGGGTGGTGTGCGAAGGGGCAGGAATCGCGCGCGCCGGCTACTGTCCGGCCGTTCCAGCCGTCGACCGCAATTGCGCAGCTCCATCGCTTGCGGCATCCTGAAGCAATGACCGATCCCATGCCTGTCATCCAGAGCCTGCTCTCCGGATTGCCGATCTTCCTGCTCCACCTGGCCTCTGCCACCCTGGCCTGGCTGGCGGCGCTGGCACTCTATATGTGGATCACGCCGCATGATGAATTTGCGCTGATCCGGGAGGGCAATGCGGCGGCGGCGATCTCGCTGGGCGGGGCAGCGATAGGACTCGCGGTGCCGCTGGGCTTTTGCCTCGCGGGTTCGGTGAATGTCTGGGACATCATGATCTGGGGGAGCGTCACCCTGATCCTGCAACTCATCGCCTTTCGCATGGTCGATTTCCTGCTGGGCTCGCTACCCACCCGAATCGAGGCGGACGAACGGTCCGCTGCCATCTTCCTTGCCATGATGAAGGTCGCCATCGCCTGCCTTACCGCCGGCGCGGTCGCGGGCTGAGCCATGGCGCGCGGGCGCTTCGGCTGTCTGCCAGGCCTGCTTGGCATCATCCTGGCGCTGCTGTGGATCAGCGAGGTGACCAGGCCTACGCCGCTGCGTGTCGAGGCGTTCGACCCCCGCTCCCCCCGCCGCCCGATGCCGCAATGGAGCGATGAGAGCTTCGTCATCGAGGAACGGGCAGAGGCGCCCGCCGACAGCATGGGCACGACCTTCTCAATCGATCGTTCCGGCGCCTGGCTGACCGCCGAGCATGTCACCCATGGCTGCACCCGCGTCGGCATAGAGCAGGGCGGCTTTGCCCGACCCGTGTCGCGGCTGGTGGAAAGCGGGGAAGCGGACGCCTCGCTGGTGCGCGGCGGCGTTGCGAGCGACCAGGCCCTGCCGCTGTCGGAACGCATGCCGCCGCCCGGATCGGTCGGCTATCATATGGGTTTTCCCGGCGGCCAGCCGACGCTGGTCATATCGGAGCTTATTGGTGCAGCGCGCGCCCGGCGCGGGGTGGGGGAGGAGACGCAGCCGGTGCTCGCCTGGGCCGAACATGCGCGCATCCCCATGGGGGACGGCACCTTGTCCGGCATCAGCGGCGGACCCGTCTTTGCCGAGGACGGGCATGTCGTGGGCGTCAACAGCGCCGCCACGGACCGGCGCGGGCGGATATTGACGACGGCACCCGATGCCATGATGCGGCTGGTCGTCGCCAGCCGGGCGGTGACGGAACGGCCGGTGGCCTACCCCTTCCTGGACGTCGCCGATGCGCACGCCCGCTTTGAATCCTGGTTGGCGCAGGGGGTGATCCGGCGCATCTTCTGCGACGTGGATGATGGGCCGGAGCAGTTGACGGCAGGTAGCCCCAAGGGCTAGGTCGCGCCAAATTCACAGGATCTGGACCATCATGAGCGATACGCCCCCCGACCGTCTTTCCACCAACCCGAAGAGCCCCTTTTTCGACATGGACGTGCTGCAGCGGGGCATCGGCATCCGCTTCAAGGACCGGGTCCGCAATGACGTCGAGGAATATTCCATCTCGGAAGGCTGGATTCGCGTCGCGGCCGGGAAGACGCGCGACCGTCATGGGCAGCCGCTGACGATCAAGCTCTCCGGCCCGGTCGAAGCCTGGTTCGAGAATCCTGCGGAGGACGCCGGGCAAAGCGCGGACAAGGCGGAATAGCCTTTTCGATCGCGGTGGACGAAAGGTGCGCTCTCCTGGTTGGGGTGGCGTCTTTCGACGCGAAAGGCGCCAGCGATCCCCGCGCCTCAACGCAAGGCCGCGTCCCGTTTCACCTCCGCGATGATGTCGCGCAGCGAGCGGGTCGAGGGCGTCGAATCGGCATAGCGGATGGCGCGCAGGTCAATCGTCAGGCGCGGCTGTCGGGCAACGACCGTCCGCGCCGACGGCGCCTCCGGCTCCGGATCGTCTTTCGCCACGTTCATGCTCGCAAGACGAACGCTGTCGCCCAGTGCGGGGTCGGGCTGGAATTCATGCAATTGCGGCTTGTCGGGATAGATGAAACCGAAGGTCGGGTTGCTGCGCGCGCCCATCTGGTTGGTCGGACTGTGCCAGACGCGCACCGCGCTCCAGTCGCCTGCTTCGGACACGTCGATCGCGAGAACGTCTTCTTCGATCGCGCCAGGTACCGACCAGTTGGCGTGCCGGATCAGCACGCGCCGGTCATCCAGGACCCGGCTGACCACTGCGACATGACCCAGCACCATCGGGCCGACGGGACGGAAGGCCAGCACTGCGCCCCTGCGCGGTGAATGGCCGCGTTTATAGTGATTTTCCGCCTGGTCCCACCAGGTCAATGCGTCGCCATGGATCTGAACGCCCGATACGGTGCGCGCATAGGGCACGCATTGCAGCATGGTCGCGCCCAGCGCCGGCGTCGTGATCATCAGGCCGGCCAGCAACAAGGCCGCCCAGCGCGTTTTTCCCAATTTCATGCGACCCCAAAAAAGTCAGAATCGCCCCACCGGCCCTGAAACTAGGCGCTGGCGTTTAGGAAATGGTTAAAATGTCAGAAAGCAGTCTGGGCACCGTCGACGCCGACGGTTGCGCGATCCGCCATGGCGATCTGCACCGGAGCAGCGGTCGGCTTTTGCGTGTAAATGAAGCCCTTGGCGGCGTTCGGCCGCAGACCCAGATCCCCGATCGGGCCATACCATACGCGCACGTTGGTCCAGTCGTTGTTGGGGGAAACGTCGATAGCGCGGACATTGCGCTCAATGCCGCCGCGATAGGACCAGTTGGCATGGGTCAGCAGCACTTCGCGCTCGTTGATCACCTTGCTGACCATCGCGACATGGCCGACCGGCATCGAACGGCTGGCGGCGAAGGCGAGGACGGCACCGACCCGCGGTTCATGGCCGCGCTCATAGCGGCCCTCGGCCTGGCCCCACCAGCTATTGGCATTGCCGTACAGCGCGATGCCGGAAACCTGGCGGGCGAAAGGAGCGCATTGCAGGACACCCGCGGCGGCCGGGGTCGTGATCAGGGCGCCAAGCACAAGCGTTGCCGCTGCGACAATAGCGCGAAAACCACCGATCATAGAAATGCGACCCCCGACTTCTGGAACGACTGACCCCGTGGAGGCTTTAGGACAGACGCCGGACTTGTTGGGAAGCGCCCAGCGACGAATCGTTGTTGCGATGCGTCAATCTGCGGAACGAACGACCTGGCCAGCCGTTACGCAAAATCGGCTGGCTTTACCCAACTCATTGAAAAGACTGCCTTCCGTTCCCGTCATCCAGACCTGACCGCCGGGTTCGCGCAGCCGGTCGAACAGCGCAGCCCGTCGCGACGGGTCGAGATGCGCCGCCACTTCGTCGAGCAACAGTATCGGGGGCTGGCCGCGATGCGCCGAGACCAGCGCGGCGTGGGCGAGCAGGATGGAGAGCAGCAGCGCCTTCTGCTCACCGGTCGAACAGAGCGCGGCGGCCTGCGCCTTGGCAGCATGGACAACGGCGAGATCCTGGCGGTGCGGGCCGGACAGGGTGCGGCCGGCGGCGGCATCGCGGCGGCGCTCGCGCGCGAGGCGAAGCCCCAGGGGCTCCTCGCTCGCTTCTTCCTCGATCGCCAGCAGGGGACGGGCGAAGGGCTGGTCGGGCTGGCCCTGCAGCGCAGCCTGAAGGCGGCTGACCAGATCGGCACGGGCAGCGGCCAGGGCGGCGCCATGTTCGTCCATCTGCGTTTCCAGTGCGCTCAGCCAGGAGGGATCGGCGGCGGACAGATCGTTCAGCAGCCGGTTGCGCGCGCGCATCGCCGCCTCATAACGGGCGCTGTGCACGGCATGGGCGGGATGCAGCGCCAGCGTCAGCCGGTCCAGGAAACGCCGCCGCCCGCCGGGGCTGTCCATGAACAGGCGGTCCATGGCGGGCGTCAGCCAGACGATGGAGAGATGATCGGCCAGCGCGTTGGCGGAGGAGGCAACACCGCCGATCCGCACCTGCCGCCGGTCGGGCGCGGAAGCGAGAACCCCCGTGCCCAGCATCACGCCGTCCACTTCCGCCGCAATGCCGAAGCCGCCAGCCCCGTCCTGCCGGACCATGTCGCGCAGGGCCGCGCCTCGCAAGCCGCGCCCGGGCGCCAGCATCGACACGGCCTCCAATATGTTGGTCTTGCCCGCGCCATTGTCGCCCGTCAGCACGATGAAGCTGTGATCGGGCATGATCAGCGCATCCGCATGGTTGCGGAAATCGCTCAAGGTAAGACGGCCGATCATGGGGTGGCTCTATCCAGTGCGAAGGCTTTGGGAAAGCGCGGAGTAGAGCGCCTCCGGTTCCTGCGACGGCAAGGATCGGGAAATCAGCTACACCGCTTGCGTGTCACAGCCCGGCCCCCGTCGATCACCGTCAATTCGCGGCCGCCCGCCGACGGGCGCAGTTCCAGTTTCCTCTTCCAGCTCTGCCCTTCGCCGGTAAAGGCGGCGTCGATGCGGATGCGCCCGTCCGGGCCGTGCGACACGCCGGTCGCCTTCCCCTCGCTTTCCAGGAAGACGAGGCTGGTGGGCGTGATCGTCAGTTCAAGGTCGGCGGCGCGATCGGCGCAGCTTTCGTCCAGCCCGGTCCAGCGCCCCTGCAGGCTGGCGGGAATGGTCGACCCCACCGTCGCCGGCGACGAGGGAATTTCCGGTGCGGGCTCGGCGGTCTGAATCTCGTTCGCGTCCTGCGGCACCTGCTGGATGTCGTTCATCGCCTCATCGACGATATTGGTGGCCATACCGGGCTGGTCACCCGGCTTGTCGTTGCACGCCGCAAGGACAAGCAGCGGCAGGAGGATCATTGCGCGCATGGGAAGAAAACCGGCGCTTCGCCAATGGGTTCCGGGCCGCCCGCCTTCCTGCTTCATTCCTGCTGTCCTCCAGTCGAGAGGGGCGTTATGCCACGGCCGGGCTGGGAAGGGAGATGTTTTCTTTGCTCGCGGTGGAAGCGAGCGCACTGGCGGGCTTGCGCGCGTCGAGCGTTGCGGCCATCACCATGGCCGAACGCGATGGCATGTCGGCGTCGCCTGCCCGAGCCTGAGCGAATATGCCTGGAAGAAGAGGAAAGCGATGATGAGAAGCCTGAAGATCGCGCTCGCCCTTGCCGCTGCCGCCGCCGGTTCGCAGGGCGCCATGGCCGCGCTGGCCGTCGGGGCCAAGGCGCCCGACTTCACCACCCGCGGCGCGCTCGCGGGCAAGACCTTCACGCTGACGCTGTCGCATCAGTTGAAGCGCGGCCCGGTGGTGCTGTATTTCTTCCCGAAGGCGTTCACGCCCGGTTGTTCCGCCGAAGCGCGGGAATTTGCCGAACATATCGAGGATTTCAGGAAAGCGGGCGCAACCGTCATCGGCATGTCGGGCGATCCGGTGAACGATCTCGTCGCCTTCTCCACGAAGGAATGCGCGGGCAAGTTCGCCGTGGCATCGGCCGGGCCGGCCATCGTGTCGGGCTATGACGTGGCGCTGAAGATGCAGCCGGGCATGACGGACCGTACCTCCTATGTCATTGCGCCGAGTGGCCGCATCGCCTTCGTCCATAGCGAGATGAACTATGCCGGCCATGTGAAGAGCACGCTGGCGGCCGTTCAGGCGATGAAGCAGAAATAGGGCGTTCGCGCCGGCGGCGCCCTTATTTTTTCACATATTTGCCGAACCAGTCGAGCGTCGCCTGCCAGGCGGCCTTGGCGGCGGCTTCGTTGTAGCTGGGACGATAGTCGGCCATGAAGCCGTGGTCGGCGCCGGGATAGACGGTGATCGCGTCGGGCGGCGATTTGCCGGCGATCTTCAGCGCGGCCTGCATCTTCTCTACGTCGGCCACCGGAATGCCCTTGTCGAGCGCGCCATATTGGCCGAGCACCGGGGCCTTGAGCTGGCTCACCTGCTCGATGACGCTCAGCGGCTGCAATTCCGTCTTGTCGCTGATCAGCCGGCCATAGAAGGCGACGCCCGCGTCCAGTTCCCTGCTATGGGCGGCGTAGAGCCATACCACGCGCCCGCCCCAGCAGAAGCCCGTCATGCCCCGCCGCCTGCCGTCGCCGCCATGGCTGCCCGCCCAAGCATAGGTGGCGTCGATGTCCTTCAACACCTGCTCGTCGGAAGCCTTGGAAACGATGGTGCCAATCAGTTGCTTGAAGTCCGCGACCTTGGTCGCGTCGCCATGGCGCGCGAACAGGTCGGGCGCGATGGCATAATAGCCCGCCTGGGCGAAGCGGCGGCAAAGATCGCGTATCCACTCATGCACGCCGAATATCTCATGCACCACGACGATGATCGGTGCGGCCCTGGCGGCGGCAGGCCGGGCGACGAAAGCAGGCATGGCGAAGCCGTCGCTCGCCCTGATCGACACGGCCTCTTCCTTCAATCCTTCGCCGGAAGTCTGGACCGCGCTGCTGGATATGGGACGGCAGGCGGCAGCGAACCCGGCAGCGAATGCCCCGCCCATCAGCAGCTTGCGCCGGTCGAGTCCGGTCGAGCCGATCCAGTTTCTGTCCTCCGGCAAGCGTTGGGGCTGATCCTGTCCGTCGGTCATGCGCGTCTCTCCTCAAGCCATTGCGGCAGAGCCTGAGCCTTTTCACATGGAGCGAGAACGCCCTGTCCCCGGATGCCGCATTTTTCCGAGTCGTTGATCCTGGCGCGCCGCGTCAGATCGGACGCGGCCATGCCCTCCGAATTTTCGTCGTGGCATCGTCAATCGGATGATCGCTGTCCGGTTTTTCGCACGATGCTTGAAGTCCCCTTATAATCCAAGAGCAAAAGGAATGATCATCCCGTGACCGGGACAGCCGCGCTCCTCTCATTCTCCGCTTCCAGCGCCTTCGACCGCTCCTCCAGATAGACCTTGATCATCGCGATGATCGGGTCGGCGAGAAACAGACCCATGATCCCGAACAGCGCGCCGAACAGGATTTGCGCCGCCAGCACGAGCGCGGGGGCCAGATCGGTGGCGCGCTTGGCCACCATCGGCACGATCAGGTAACCGTCGACGATCTGCACCACCAGATAGACGCCGAACGCATATAGCCCGGCATTCACGCCCGCCGAAAAGCCGACCAGCACGATCAGCACGCCGGAGATGATCGACCCGATATTGGGGAGGAAGGCGAACAGTCCGGTCAATATGCCGAGCAGCCCGGCCATCGGCACCCCGCCGGCCCAAAGCAGCAGCCAGGTTCCCACGCCTTCCACCGTCATGCCGATCAGCCGGCCGAACATCAGCCGCCGGAGCGTCCAGCCCATCCGGTCGGCAATGGCGTAGAAGCGACCGCGCCTGTCCATCGGCAGCATCCAGGCGACGCCGCGCTCATAGAGCTTGGGTTCTATCGCGATGAAGATGGCGAGCACCAGCATCATCACCCCGCTGGTGACCGCACCGACCATCGTCCCCACCGCCGCCGTCACCCGTCCGAGCGAACTCATCGCCTGTTGCGCCAGGCTCTTGAAATCCTCTGGCGTGGTGGTGATGCCGAGCTGTTGCAGCCATTGGCCAATGCGGTTGATCTGCGTCTCGACGATGACCCGCATCGCCTGTGCCTGCGCAGCCAGGCTCGATCCCGTCAGGTAGAAGGTATAGATCAGGAAGGCGAGGGCGGCGATCAGCACCAGGGCCAGTCGCCAGCCGCGCCCGATCGGCAGGACCCGGCCCAGCAGCCGGGTGCCACCATCCATCATCGTGGTCAGGACCAATGCGCCCATGATGAGCATGATCGGCTGCGCGAGCAGCACGAGCAGCGCGATGGCGATGCCGATGGCGAACCAGACCCCCGCGCGCTTGATTTCATGCTGGACCAGCGGGCTGCGCAATTCGCTGGGGCCGGGTTCCTCAATGTGGATTTTCGTCCCGCTCAATCCAGGCCCCCTGTGCAAGGCTTATTTCGGTGGAGTAACGCTCGCCGGGCGCAGGCTGTTCCCGGCTCGGCCACCGCGCAGGGCATGGAGCCAGCTTAGCGGGTTCCAGGATGAATCGCCGTCGAGCGAGAAGGTGATGAACTCCGCCCGGCCGCCAATGGCTTCCCACGGCACTGGTCCGCCCAGTCCGTTCTCCTCCAGCGGCGCGCGGCTGTCGGCGCTGTTGTCGCGATTGTCGCCCATCAGGAAGACGTGATTCGGGGGGATCCGCACCGGGCCGTACCAGTCGAGCGTGCTTGGGCCCATATCGATGATGACATAGGTCTTGCCGTTGGGCAGCACTTCCTGCCGCACCGGCAATTCGCACCAGCTTTTGCCGTTCGCATCCGTGACCAGCGCGCCGGGGAATTGCGCGGGTGGGCAGGGGGCGTTGCCGTCAACAGGGATGCGGATGGGCTTCAGTACCCTTTGCGGCACCGGCACGCCGTTCAGCACGACCTGTCCGCCCCGCACCTCCAATATGTCGCCAGGCAGGCCGATGACCCGCTTGATATAATCCTCCCGCTTGTCCTGCGGCGAAACGATGACGATATCGCCACGGTCGGGCATGCGGCCGAAGATCCGGCCCTTCAGGAAGGGCAGCGGATGGAAGCTGGGCGAGACGTAGGACCAGCCATAGGGATATTTGCTGACCACCAGCCGGTCGCCCTTCAGCAGCACGGGCATCATCGATTCGCTGGGAATGTAGAAGGGCTTGGCCACGAAACTGTGGAAGGCCAGCACCGCCAGGATCAGCAGGGTGATGCTTTTCGCCTCGTGCCACCAGTTCACGGACGCCTTTTCCGGCTCGGAAACCGGGCCGGGCTGGTCGGATGGGGCAGAATCGTTTTCGGTCATGTCGGCTGCCGTCATGGGAGGATTTCCGGCTGGAGAGATGCGGCGCTTATAATGGCAAGGCTTCGATAATCACAAAGGCTTGTGCCCATGGATGATCGTCGGTGAGCGTCAGGTGAACGACGGGCCGATGTCCGGCCGGCACCAGCGATTCGAGCCGGGCGAGTGCTCCGCCGCTCAGCTGCAGCGTCGGGGCGCCGCTTGGGCTGTTGACGACGCCGATGTCCTTCATGAAAACGCCCCGTTTGAAGCCGGTGCCCACGGCCTTCGAAAACGCTTCCTTTGCCGCGAAGCGCTTGGCGAGCGTGCCCGCCTTGGTGAAGGGACGGCGGTTGGCCTTCGCCCGCTCCACATCGGTGAACACGCGATTCTCGAACCGCTCCCCGAAGCGGTCGAGCGAATTCTGGATCCGCTCGATATTGCAGAGGTCGGAACCGAGGCCGACGATCAACGGGCCAGGTCCATCTGGCGGCGCATTTCGCGAATGCTGCTCTCCAACCCGCTGAAGATCGCCTCCCCGATCAGGAAATGGCCGATATTGAGTTCGGCGACCTGCGGGATCGCGGCGACCGGCCCGACATTGTCGAAGGTCAGGCCATGGCCCGCATGCGGTTCGATGCCATTCTTCGCCGCCAGCGCTGCCGCATCGGCCAGCCGCCGCAGCTCCTCCGCCCGTTCGGAACCCTCCAGATGCGCGTAGCGGCCCGTATGCAGTTCGACCACGGGAGCGCCTAGTCGAATGGCTGCCTCGATCTGCGCGGCGTCAGGTTCGATGAACAGGCTGACACGCACCCCGGCATCGCCCAGCGCGCCGACGATGGGGCGGAGAGCGTCGATCTGCCCGGCGGCGTCCAGCCCGCCCTCGGTGGTCCGCTCCTCGCGCTTTTCCGGCACGATGCAGGCGGCATGCGGCCGATGCCGGAGCGCGATGCCCAGCATTTCCTGCGTCGCCGCCATTTCCAGGTTCAGCGGCACCGTCAGCGCCGCCATCAGCGTGGCGATATCCTCATCGCGAATGTGCCGCCGATCCTCGCGCAGATGGGCGGTGATGCCGTCCGCGCCCGCCTTGGCCGCCAGCAGCGCCGCCTTGACCGGGTCGGGATGCGTTCCCCCGCGCGCGTTGCGAATGGTCGCCACATGATCGATGTTGACGCCCAGGCGCAGATGAGCGGGGGTTTGCGACATGGCTACTGCTTCCGGCTGCCGGGCTTGATCGCGGGGATCGCCGCCAGTTCGGGCGGGACCTGGTCCGCGTCATAGACGGGGAAATTGATGCTGACGAGCGGGTAGAAGGGAACGCCCAGATCCACTTCTCCGGCGGAACGGTCGACCAGCGCGGCTTCCGCGATGACGATGCCGCCCTCCGCCTCTACCGCCTCGATCGCCTGGCGGGAGGAGAGGCCGGTGGTGACGACGTCCTCCACCATCAGCACCTTCTGTCCCGGCGTGATGGCGAAGCCGCGGCGCAGTTCGAACGTGCCCTCGGGACGTTCCAGGAAAACGGCGTCCTTGTCGAGCGCGCGGCCGATTTCATGGCCGATGATGAGCCCACCCATCGCAGGGGACACCACCAGATCGATGTCCTGCCGCAATTCGCGGGGCAGCTTCTGCACCACGGCGCGCGCCAGCCGTCCGGCCCGCTCCGCGTTCATCAACACGCGCGCGCACTGAAGATAATTGGCGCTGCGGCGGCCCGAGGAAAGGATGAAATGCCCCTCCAGCAACGCGCCCGCAGCCCTGAATTCCGCTAATACTTCCTCGTCGGTCATTCTTGTCTTGATCCATTCGCCCACGCCGCCCCGCTCGGGCGCGATGCGGCACGCCTTTTCACCATGGGTCGCCCCATGATCTCGCCCCATATATGCGCAATTGCGCGCGGGGTGCGAGATAGGCTCACCAACTAGGCGTTGCAACAGCGAAGAAAATCTGGTTGTGGAAGCTTGAGGCGTAAAAAAAGATGCTTATAAGCCGCGGCAGACCGATACGGGCGGGGGGGACGTGTATGCGTGTGTCTTCGTTGCTGCGGCGCCAAGGGGTTACGGGGTAAGAAGACGCTTATGAACAAGGTGAAATCGCTCGTTCTCGCCGGGTTGTTGGCCTTTGCGCCCACGCTCGCCATGAACGGTCCGGCGCTGGCCCAGGAAAATGCCGCGGTGGCGGCTCCGGCCGCCGGGAACGAAACCGCAGCGGCTGATTCGGCCGGCAATGCAGCAGCGCCCGCCGCACAGGCCGCGCCAGCGGCGAAGGTCGCTGCGCCGCCCCGGATGAAGCCCACTCTTGGCGTCGGCATGCCGATGCCGGGTGAAATCACTCTTCAGAAGCAATTCTCGCCAACCGGGCACACCGCGCGCTGGCTGCATGACAAGATGCTGCTGCCGATCATCACCATCATCTCGATCTTCGTTCTGGTCCTGATGCTCTATGTCATGGTCCGCTTCCGCCGCAGCGCCAACCCGACGCCGTCCAAGACCTCGCACAACACGGTGATCGAGGTGATCTGGACGGTGGTGCCGGTCGTGATCCTGCTCGCCATCGCTATTCCCTCGATCGGCCTGCTGGCGGACCAGTACAAGCCTGCGCCCAAGGATGCGCTGACCGTCAAGGTCACCGGCTACCAATGGTATTGGGGCTATGAATATCCTGACAACGCCATTCCGGAATTCGTTTCGAACCTGCTGCCCCGCGACAAGGCGGAGGCGAATGGCGAGCCCTATCTGCTGGCGCCCGACAATCGCCTGGTCCTGCCGGTCGGCCGTCCGATCAAGCTGATCATCACCGGGGCCGACGTGATCCACAGCTTTGCGGTCCCTTCGCTCTGGGTGAAGATGGACGCCGTGCCGGGCCGCCTCAATGAGAAGAGCTTCACCATCGAGGAGCCAGGCGTCTATTACGGCCAGTGCTCGGAACTGTGCGGCGCGCGCCATGGCTTCATGCCGATCGCGATCGAGGCGCTTCCGCAGGACCAGTTCAACCAGTGGGTGCTCTCGCAGGGCGGCACGCTGAAGGCCGCCCCCGCGACCACGGCGCAGGCCCCGGCTGCCGCGCCTGCCGCCAAGCTTTGATGTAAGGGCAAGACGCCATGACCACCATTACCGCAGATCATCACGGCGATCATGCTCATGAGCATCATGACGCCGACCACAAGCCGGCCTTCTTCCAGCGTTGGTTCATGTCGACCAACCACAAGGATATCGGCACACTCTATCTGATCTTCGCGATCATTGCCGGTATCATCGGCGGCGCGATCTCGGGCCTGATGCGTGCCGAACTGGCGCAGCCCGGCATCCAGTATCTCCAGACCTGGGCGCAGTTCAGCGATGGCCCCACCGCCACGCTGGACCAGGCCTATCACCTCTGGAACGTGCTGATCACCGCCCACGGCCTCATCATGGTCTTCTTCATGGTGATGCCCGCTATGATCGGCGGCTTTGGCAACTGGTTCGTGCCGATCATGATCGGCGCGCCGGACATGGCCTTCCCGCGGATGAACAACATCAGCTTCTGGCTGCTCATCCCCGCCTTCGCCCTGCTGCTCGGCTCGACCTTCGTGCCCGGCGGCACCGGCAATGGCGCGGGCACCGGCTGGACGGTCTATGCCCCGCTGTCCACCAGCGGTTCGGCGGGTCCGGCGGTCGACATGGCGATCCTGTCGCTCCACATCGCGGGCGCCAGCTCGATCCTGGGCGCGATCAACTTCATCACCACCATCCTGAACATGCGCGCACCGGGCATGACGCTGCACAAGATGCCGCTGTTCGTCTGGTCGGTGCTGGTCACCGCCTTCCTGCTGCTGCTCGCGCTGCCGGTTCTCGCTGCGGCGATCACCATGCTGCTGACCGACCGCAATTTCGGCACGACCTTCTATGACGCGGCCGGTGGCGGCGATCCTGAACTGTACCAGCATCTCTTCTGGTTCTTCGGCCACCCCGAAGTGTACATCATGATCCTGCCGGGCTTCGGCATCATCAGCCAGATCGTCTCGACCTTCAGCCGCAAGCCGGTCTTCGGCTATCTCGGCATGGCCTATGCCATGGTCGCGATCGGCGTGGTCGGCTTCGTTGTCTGGGCGCACCACATGTTCACCACCGGCATGTCGGTGAACGTGAAGATGTACTTCACCGCCGCCACCATGGTGATCGCGGTGCCGACCGGCATCAAGATCTTCTCCTGGATCGCGACGATCTGGGGCGGTTCCATCAGCTACAAGACCCCGATGGTCTGGGCGCTGGGCTTCATCTTCCTGTTCACTGTGGGCGGCGTCACCGGCGTGGTGCTGGCCAATGGCGGCGTCGACGACGTGCTGCACGACACCTATTATGTGGTCGCGCACTTCCACTACGTCCTTTCGCTGGGTGCGGTGTTCGGCCTGTTCGCCGGGTTCTACTACTGGTTCCCGAAAATGTCGGGTCGCATGTACAATGAATTTCTGGGCCATCTCCACTTCTGGGTGTTCTTCGTCGGCGTGAACATGCTGTTCTTCCCGATGCACTTCCTGGGCCTGTCGGGCATGCCGCGTCGCTACCCCGATTATCCGGAAGCGTTCGCCTATTGGAACAAGGTGGCGAGCCACGGCTATGAAGTCATGACCGCGGGCATGCTGATCTTCTTCGTCAACCTTGTCTGGTCGCTGGTCGCCGGCAAGAAGGCGGAGGGTAATCCCTGGGGTGAAGGCGCCACCACGCTGGAATGGACGCTGTCCAGCCCGCCGCCCTTCCACCAGTTCGAAACGCTGCCGGTCATCGACTGATCATCGGCGGGCGTCCCGGTTTGCCGGGACGCAAGGATTGGGGTAAAGGCCGCCAGTCCTGGAATCAGGGCAGTCCCGGCGTGGCCGTCGCGCCGGGACGCCGCGTGAGGAGATTATGGCAAGTTCGCCGATCATGTCCGAAGGTTCGGCTTTCACGATTCCCGCGCACTGGCGGGACTTCGTCGCGCTGACTAAGCCGCGGGTGATGACGCTGGTCGTCTTCACCGGGCTGTGCGGCCTGCTCGCGGCGCCTGGGCATATCCATCCGGTTCTCGCCTTCACCGCAATCCTGTGCATAGCTTTGGGGGCGGGCGCGGCCGCCGCGCTCAACCAATGGTATGAAGCCGATATTGATGCGAAGATGAAGCGCACGGCCAACCGTCCGTTGCCCGCGGGCCGGATGGATCGCCAGTCCGCGCTGCATTTCGGTGTAGGCCTGTCCTTCTTCTCGGTCCTGCTGATGGGTATCGCGACTAACTGGCTCGCGGCTGCCGTACTGGCCGTGTCGATCCTCTTCTACGTGTTCGTCTACACCATCTGGCTCAAGCCCCGCACGGCACAGAATATCGTCATCGGTGGTGCGGCGGGCGCCTTTCCGCCAGTCATCGGCTGGGCGGCGGTCACGGGCGACATCAGCGCGCTTCCGATTGCGCTGTTCATGCTGATCTTCTTCTGGACTCCGCCTCATTTCTGGGCACTGGCCCTGTTCGTGAAGACGGATTATGCCGCCGCCGGCATTCCCATGCTGCCGGTGGTTTCGGGTGAAGTGGCGACGCGGCGCCATATCTGGTTCTACACCGCCATCATGGCCGTGGCCGCCATGGCCCCGGTCCTGTTGCGCCTGACGGGCCCGATCTATGGCACGACGGCGCTGCTCGGAACGGCGCTGTTCGCATTGCTGGCCTTCCAGGTGTTGCGCCGGCGCGAGAGTGATCCTGCGCGGATGGCGCCGGAAAAGCGCTTGTTCAAATATTCGATCCTGTACCTGTTCCTCCTTTTCGGTGCGGTGGTCGTCGACCGCTGGGTGGCCGCATGACCCCCGAGGAGGACGGCCAGATTCGCGCGCGGCAGAAGGCGCGCGCCATCGTGACGGGGCTGCTGCTGGGCGCTCTGGTCATTCTCTTCTACGCGATCACCATCGCCAAGATCGGTGGGGGTCATTGATGGCGAGCCTTCCGCCTTCACCCTTCGACCGGGATCGCCGCAACCGGCGCACCATGATCGGCATGGCTGGCGTAGGCCTGGCGATGCTGGGGCTGGGGTTCGCTTCGGTGCCGCTCTACCGGATCTTCTGCCAGCGGACGGGCTTTGGCGGCACCACGCAGCGCGCCGCTGCCGGCGTGCAGGTGGCAGAAGCGGTCGGGCATCGCATGTCGATCCGCTTCGATTCCAACGTAGCGCCCGGCATGCCGTGGAAATTCTACCCGGAGCGCAGCACCCAGACGGTGACGGTCGGCGCGCGCACCATGGCGATATTCATCGCGAAGAACATGTCGGACAAGCCGGTCACCGGCTCCGCCAGCTTCAACGTCACGCCGCTCCAGGCAGGGGCCTATTTCACCAAGATCCAGTGCTTCTGTTTCACCCAGCAAACGCTGAAGCCGGGTGAACAGGTGCGCATGCCGGTGATCTATTATGTCGATCCCAAGATATTGACGGATGCCGACAATAAGGACACGCAGGAAATCACGCTCAGCTACACCTTCTATCCTGTTGAGCAGGACAAGAAGCCAAGCTAAGGCACAATCATAACGCGAACGGGGATGAGAAACGTCATGGCAGGCGCCAAGAACCACGATTATCATATTCTTCCGCCCAGCATCTGGCCGTTTTTCGGCTCCATGTCGGCGCTGGTCATGGCTTTCGGCGCGATCATGTGGATGCATCCCGATGCGCTGCCCGCCGGCGGCGGCTGGGTGTTCCTGATCGGCGTCGCTGGCGTCCTGTTCACCATGTACAGCTGGTGGGCCAATGTCATTGCGGAGGCTCATGCGGGCGATCATACGCCGGTGGTGCAGCTTCACCTGCGCTACGGCATGATCCTGTTCATCGCATCGGAAGTCATGTTCTTCGTGGGCTGGTTCTGGTCGTTCTTCGACTTCTCGCTCTTCCCCAGCCAGCTGGCGCCGATCGAGGGCATGTTCCCGTCCAAGGGCATCGAGGTGATGAACGCCTTCGAACTGCCGCTGCTCAACACCCTGATCCTGCTCTGTTCGGGCACGACCGTCACCTGGGCGCACCATGCGCTGATTCATGGTGATCGCGACGGCCTGAAGAAGGGATTGACGCTGACGGTTATCCTGGGCGCCCTCTTCTCGTCGATCCAGGCCTATGAATATGCCCATGCGCCGTTCCCCTTCGGCGGCAGTCCGTACAGCTCGGCCTTCTACATGGCGACCGGGTTCCACGGCTTCCACGTCCTGATCGGCACCATCTTCCTGCTGGTGAACCTGATCCGCGCGCACAAGGGCGACTTCACCCCGCGCCAGCATTTCGGTTTCGAGGCGGCTGCCTGGTACTGGCATTTCGTCGACGTGGTGTGGTTGTTCCTTTTCGTCGCCATCTATGTGTGGGGCGGCTGGGGCGCGCCGGTGCACGGCGGTTGATCCTTTCGCCGATCGATTTACGGAAAACGGCCGGACTTGCTCCGGCCGTTTTCTTTTCCGGCCGGGGGCATTATGCCTGAGCCCATGTCCCCGCCAGACCCACAATCCCCTGAGCCGCAGCCGCTGTTGATCGCTTCGGCCCGGGGCGCCTGTCCGCAATGCGGCGCGCCGACTCTGTTCGCGGGGCCTGTGGGCTTTGCCGCGTCATGCAGGAACTGCGGGCTGGACTATGGCCAGTTCAATGTCGGCGACGGGCCCGCAGCGTTCCTGACGCTGATCATCGGCGCGCTGATGGTGGCGATGGCGTTGATATTGGAATTGAAGGTCCATCCGCCGCTCTGGCTGCATATCCTGCTCTGGACGCCGCTGACCGTGGTCGCGGTGATCGGCAGCCTGCGCGTGGCGAAGGGCGCGCTGCTCATCCTCGAATATCGCAACAAGGCGCGCGAGGGGCGGTTGACCGAAGGGGAACGCCAGCCATGAGCCGGCGCTTCCCCCTTGTCCCGACGCTGATCGTGGCGGCGGCGGTGCTGGTGATGGTCGGCCTCGGCATCTGGCAGCTTCAACGCAGGGCGGAGAAGGAGGCGATGCTGAGCCTCGTCGCGGCGAATCCGGTCCGGCCCGCCGTCACCTTTCCGGCCTATCCGCCTGTGCCCGCAGACCTTCTGTTTCGGCGCTCCTCCGCCCATTGCCTGCGTGTCGTCCGCTGGCACAGCGAAGCTGGACGGGCGGCCGATGGGTCGGTCGGCTACCGCTACATCGCCGAATGCGCGACGGGTATCGAGGGGCCGGGGGTGCTGGTCGCTGCGGGCGTCGCCAGGACGCCGGACGCCAAACCCCAGTGGCAGGGGGGGCAGATGCGCGGCTGGATCGGGGAGGAGCCCGACCATCGTTCGCTCCTGTCGCGGATCGGCGGCAAGGCCATGCCCTTGCGGCCCATGCTGATCGCCGGAGAGCCGGTACCGGGCCTCAAGCCGCTGGCCCCGCCCAATGTGGCTGACGTGCCGAACAATCACCTGGCCTATGCGGTGCAGTGGTTCTTCTTCGCTGGGATCGCGGCGATCATCTATGTCCTCGCGCTGCGCAAGCGGAAGCCGCGACCTTAAAAGCTTGCCCGGAGGCGCGTCCGGCGTTACCGCGCTACCCCATCATGCACTATGTAAGCACCAGAGGGAGCGCGCCCGCGCTCGGGTTCGAGGATGTGACGCTGGCGGGGCTGGCGTCCGATGGCGGGCTCTATGTGCCGGAAAGCTGGCCCAGCTTTTCCGCTGAGCAGATACGTGCGCTGGCGGGCCTCTCCTATGTGGAAACGGCAGTGCGGGTCATGGCGCCTTTTGTCGCCGGATCACTGGGCGAAGAGGAATTGCGGGAACTGTGCACCGCCGCCTACGGCCGGTTCAGCCATGATGCGGTGACGCCGCTGGTGCAGCTTGACCATCGCCACTGGCTGCTGGAACTGTTCCACGGGCCGACGTTGGCGTTCAAGGACGTGGCCCTGCAACTGCTCGGCCATTTGTTCGAGCGTTTCCTGTCACGCCGGGACGATCATCTGACCATCGTCGGCGCGACATCCGGCGATACCGGGTCGGCGGCGATCGATGCGGTCGCCGGCCGTGCCAAGATCGATATCTTCATGCTGCACCCGGAAGGCCGTGTGTCGGATGTGCAGCGGCGGCAGATGACGACGGTGCGGGCACCCAATGTCCACAACATCGCCATTGACGGCAGCTTCGACGATGCGCAGGCGCTGGTGAAGGCGATGTTCAACGACGCCGATTTCGCGCGCCGCTTCAACCTGTCGGCGGTGAACAGCATCAACTGGGCGCGGTTGATGGCGCAGGTCGTTTATTATTTCTACGCCGCCGTCCGCCTGGGGGCGCCGGAACGTTCCGTCGCCTTCTCCGTCCCGACAGGCAATTTTGGCGACGTGTTCGCGGGTTATGTCGCGGCGAAGATGGGATTGCCCGTCGCGAAGCTGATGGTGGCGACCAATGTCAACGACATCCTCCACCGCGCCCTGTCCGATGGCGACTACAGCCAGGGGCAGGTGGTGGCGACGGCTACTCCCAGCATGGACATCCAGGTCAGCTCGAACTTCGAGCGACTGCTGTTCGACGCGGGCGGGCGCGATGGCAAGGCGCTGGCCGAACAGATGAGGGGTTTCGAAACGAGCAGGGCGATGCGCCTCACCAATGCGCAGCGGGACGGCGCGGCGGCGCTGTTCACGTCCGCGCGGATCGACGCCGACGCCATGACCATGGCCATGCGCTGGGCCTATGATGCGGCCGGGCAGGTGATCGATCCACACAGCGCGGTCGGCCTGGCGGCGGCGCGGTCGGCCGAGCTCGACCCGGCGGTGCCTGTGGTCACGCTGGCGACGGCGCATGCTGCGAAATTCCCCACGGCGGTCGAGCGCGCCACGGGCATTCGCCCCTCCTTGCCCTCGCGCGTGGGTGACCTGTTCGCACGGGAAGAGGCCTATGCCAAGCTGCCCGGCACCTTCGACGCGGTCACGGCCTATGTCGCGGAGCGCGCGACGCCGAGGGGCTGAGGTGAAACTCCAGACCCTTATCGGTGAGCCCTGGTCCGATTATGGCCTGATCGATTCGGGCCACGGGCGAAAGCTGGAGCGCTATGGCCGTTTCCGCTTCATCCGGCCGGAACCGCAGGCGATGTGGGCTCCGGCGCAGGATGACTGGCAGGCCGACGGCGAATTCGTCCCCGGTTCCGACGAGGAGGGCGGCGGGCGCTGGTTCTATGAGCGACCGGTGCCTGCTGAAGGCTGGCCGTTGGATTGGAACGAAGTCACCTTCCAGTCGAGCTGCACCCCCTTCCGTCATCTCGGCTTCTTTCCCGACATGGCGCCGGTCTGGGAATGGATGCGCGGCCGGATCGCGGACAAGGTCAGCGCAGGTGATCAGGCGCAGGTGATGAACCTGTTCGGCTATACCGGCGTGGGCACGCTGGCGATGGCGGCGGCGGGCGCGCAGATGGTGCATGTCGACGCGTCCAAGAAGTCGGTGGCGCAGGCGCGGGCCAATGCGGCGTTGTCCGGGCTGGAGGATCGGCCGGTTCGCTGGATCGTCGACGATGCCGCAAAGTTCGTGGCGCGCGAGGTACGCCGCGGGCGCCGCTATGACGGCATATTGCTCGATCCCCCCAAATATGGCCGGGGCCCCGATGGGGAAGTGTGGCGGCTGGAGGAGGATCTGCCGGGGCTGATCGCGCATTGCCGGCAATTGCTGGACGCGGACAGCCGTTTCCTGTTCCTGACCGTCTATGCCGTCCGCATGTCGGCGCTGGCGATCGGGGAATTGTTGCGCCAGGCGTTTGCCGATCTGCCGGGCACCGTCGAAGCAGGTGAACTGGTGGTGCGCGAAGAGGCGCGCGGATTGATGCTGCCTACTGCGATCTGGGCCCGCTGGAGCCGCTGAGGCGATTTTGTGCCAGGCGGTGACGCTCCGGCCTCTGGCGTCGCAGCGTTTGAAAGGGAAAAGCATGGCCGCTTTTCCCCGCAATGCTCAGAAACTCGCCTTCAGTCCATCGATCACGAATTGCGCGGCCAGCGCGGCCAGCAGGACGCCCAGCAGTCTTGTGATCACCGCCTCGATCTTGGACCCGAGCAAAGCCATGATCGGCCCCGCCGCCAGCAGCGACCCCAGCATCAGCGCCAGCGTCACGACCACCGCGCCGATCACCACCAGCCGCTCGCTCAACCCCTCGGCCCGCGACATCAGCAGCATGACCGTGGCGATCGAACCCGGCCCGGCGATCATCGGCATCGCCATGGGGAAGACCGACACATCCTCGACCTCGGGCGTTTCGGCGATCTTCTGCGCCCGGTCCTCTCGCCGCTGGGTGCGCTTTTCGAACACCATGTCCATGGCGATGATGAACAGCATGATGCCGCCCGCGATGCGGAAACTGTCCAGTGCGATCCCCAAGGTGCCCAGCAACTGCTTGCCCCACAGCGCGAACAGCAGCAGGATGCCTGCCGCGATAGCGACGGCGCGGATCGCCATGCTGCGGCGCTGGATCTGCGTCGCCCCGGTGGTGAGGCTGGCATAGATCGGCGCGCAGCCCGGCGGATCGATCACGACGAACAGGGTGACGAAGGCGGAGATGAACAGTTCCGTCATTGCGTCGCGGCCACCCTGTCGTCGATCACCATGTCATAGTCGGTCCCGTTCCACATGCGTACGGTCACGCGGCGGCTGCCGTCGGCAGCGACGTCGGCGGTCCAGCTCAGGCTTTCATCGCGAGGGGCTGGCGGTGTCTCGCCCTTTGTCGCCTTGCGGTCCGGCGGCGAGGCGGTGGGTCGAGGGCCGTCCCCGGCGCGGCCGCGCTTGCAGGTCGCGACCTTGCCGATGAGGAATTCGGGCGCTTCACGGGCGCTGGCGAGCGTGTCGCCATGGTCCATGATCCATTTCCACTCGCCCTTCTTGTCCCGCTGCCAGATAGTGGTGAAATAGCCGACCGATCCGTCCGGCCGCTTCCAGCCGCCGGTGCTGGCCGCCAGATTGCCGTCGCAGGACACATAGATGGTCGAGGGGGTCCAGCTTACCGGGGCAGGCGGGTCGGCGCGCCCCTTCAGCCATTGCTTCGCCAACACCCGCTGCGGCACGAACATCACCGCCTCGTCCGCCGCCGTTTCGCGGAAGGCGGTCCATTGCCCCTTCTGCTGCGCGAGCCGGTTGAAGGCGAGTTCGGCCGCGAACACGGAACTGGGGTCGGGCTGATAGCGCATAGGCGGGCGTGCGCCCGCCAGCGCCAGCAATGTCAGGGCCAGGAACGCGGCGCGCGCCTTCACAGCCCCTCCGGCTTTGCGAGCCCCGCTCGCGCATGGGCCGCGACCAGCGTATTGCGCAGCAGGACGGCTATGGTCATCGGGCCGACGCCCCCCGGCACCGGAGTGATGGCGCGGACATGGGCCAGCGCTTCGGCCGTGGCGACGTCGCCGACGATCCGGCTCTTGCCGTCCTCCGTATCGGTGACGCGGTTGATGCCGACGTCGATCACTGTCGCGCCGGGCCTGATCCACTCGCCCTTCACCATTTCCGCCCGGCCCACGGCCGCGACCACGATGTCGGCGCGATGCACGACGGAGGCGATGTCCCGCGTGCGGCTGTGCGCGATGGTGACGGTGCAGTTTTCCGCCAGCAGCAATTGCGCCATCGGCTTGCCGACGATGTTGGATCGGCCGACGACGACAGCTTCCAGACCCGAAAGATCGCCCAGTTCATCCTTGAGCAGCATGATGCAGCCCAGCGGCGTGCAGGGCACCATCGCCTCCTGCCCGGTGGCGAGCAGGCCCGAATTGACGACATGGAAACCGTCGACATCCTTGGCGGGATCGATCGTGCCGATCACCGATGCCTCGTTGATGTGCGATGGCAGCGGCAGTTGGACGAGGATGCCGTCGACCCGGTCGTCGGCATTCAGTTCCTCGACCAGGTCCAGCAATTCCTCCTCGCCTATGGAGGCGGGCAGCTTGAATTCCATGCTTTCCATGCCGGCGGCGACGGTCATCTTGCCCTTGTTGCGGACATAGACGGAACTGGCCGGATCCTCGCCCACCAGCACCACCGCCAGCCCCGGCTTGCGCCCGGTCTTCGCGATGAAAGCGCCGACCCCGTCCGCGACCTTGCCACGAAGCGTCTCCGCAAAGGCCTTGCCGTCGATGATCTTGCCGATGGTCATGATGCTTCAACCTGTTCCTTGATGATGGCGCAAAGCCCGGCGCTGCGGCTACCGCATTTCCTGAGATGTCAGCTGCTCGCATCTCGATTGGAAATGCTCCAGCGTCAACGCCTCACCGCCCCCCTTGATCCGCAGCCGCTTTAGCCGGTTGGTGTCACCCGATTCCAGTGAAATCGCGCTGCGTGGCCACTCCAGCCGCTTCGCCAGCAATGCGACCAGCGCCGCATTGGCCTTTCCCTTTTCCGGCACGGCGCGTACGCGTGCACGCAGCCAGGTTGCGCCCTTGTCGTCCGTCCAGACGCCGCCAATCTCTTCCCGCGTCGCGCCCGGCGTCAACCGGACCGAGAGGATGAGATCGTCGCCGTCCCGGTGCCAGACCGTCACACCAGGCCGAACAGCGGCGGCAATATGGCCTGGCGGATGATCAGAATGCCCAGCAGCACGACCATGGGCGAGAGGTCGAGCGCCCCCAGGTCCGGCAGCACCCGGCGGATCGGATTGTATATCGGCGCCGTCATCCGATCCAGCGCGACCATCACCGTGCGCACGAAATCATTGGAAAGATTGACGACATTGAAGGCGATCAGCCAGCTCATGATGGCCTGGATGATGATGATCCACCACAGCACATCGAGCAGGATGACGATGATCTGATAGAGGGCGTAGGCCATGCGATCTCCGAATTGATGGCCAATCGCTCTAAAGCGATTTCAAGTCAGATGGAACATCTGAACGCCCGGAAATTGCGGAAAACCCATAAGATAGCCTGGGTGCGGACTTCATCAGGCCCGTTGCCGCACCGCGCCCATGGATTTTCGCGACGCCGCGCACGGCGCCCCCGACCGCCGCCTGCCATGCGGCACGCTGGCGGGCCGCCCATGCGCTTTGCTTCAAGCCCGAAGGGGCCCGGTTCACCGGCGGACTAACGTACCCGCACCGCGATCGGTGAAGATTTCCAGCAGCATTGCGTGCGGCACCCGCCCATCCAGGATGACGGCGGCGTCCACCCCGCCTTCGACCGCCCGGACGCAGGTTTCCAGCTTGGGGATCATGCCGCCGCTGATGGTGCCGTCCTCTTCCAGCCCCCTGATCGCATGCGGGTCCAGGTCGGTCAGCAACTGGCCCTGCTTGTCCAGAACGCCGGCGACATCGGTGAGGAGGAAGAAGCGGGCCGCCTGCAATTCCGCCGCGATGGCGCCCGCCATGGTGTCGGCATTGACATTGTAGGTGTGCCCATCCGCGCCGATGCCCACGGGCGCGACCACCGGAATGATGCCATTCTGGGTCAGCGTGTCCAGGATGCTGCGGTCGACCCTCACCGGATCGCCGACAAAGCCCAGGTCGACATTGCGCTCTATGCCGGAATTGGGGTCCGCCTCACGCTTGCCCAGCACCTTTTCGCACAGGACCAGCCCGCCATCCTTGCCCGAAATGCCGACGGCCCGGCCGCCCGCGCCGGATATCCAGCCGACGATTTCCTTGTTGATCGATCCGGCCAGCACCATTTCCGCGATCTGCGCGGTTTCCTTGTCGGTGACGCGCAGGCCGCCGACGAACTGCGACTCGACGCCCAGCTTCTTCAGCATCGCGCCGATCTGCGGACCGCCGCCGTGGACGACGACGACATTGATGCCGACCGCCTTCATCAGCACGACGTCCTCGGCGAAATCGCGCGCCGCCTCGGGATCGCCCATGGCATGGCCGCCATATTTGACGACGAAGGTCTTGCCCGCATAGCGCTGCATATAGGGGAGCGCCTCGACGAGCGTTTCGGCCTTGGCGAGGAGCGCCGGATCGGGGGCGTGCTTGCTGTTCATGCGCGGGCGCATAGGGCACTATGCGCGTCGCCGCAAGCTAACGGTCCAGGCGGCGCCCCAGCGCGACCAGCGCATAGAGGACGGGCGGCACAAGCAGCGCCGACAGCGTGACCTTCGCCAGCATCTGCCCCAGCAGCAGCTCCCCGATCGGGAACACCCCGTAAAAGGCGATGGAGACGAAGAGCAGCGTGTCCGCGATCTGCGACAATATGCTCGCCACCGCGGCGCGCAGCCAGAGCAGGCGGCTGCCCTCGCGCCCCTTGAGTGCGGCGAAGAGGGTGACGTTCAAGGTCTGGGAAATGCCATAGGCGATGATCCCGCCGAGCCAGATCCGGGGCGTGCCGCCCATCATCAGCGCAAAGGCATCGCGCCGCGCCGGGTCCATGTCGCTCGCGGCGGGTACGGACAGCACGGCGATGGAAAGCAATATGGATGCGATCAGCGGCAGGAAGCCGATCCGCACCAGCCGGTTGGCGACGGCCGGGCCGTGCAGTTCCGCCACCGCGCTGGAAATCGTCACCAGCAGCAGGAAGGCGAAGATGCCCGCCTCCACCGCCAGCGGGCCGAGGCCGAACCAGGGACCGATGGCCGACAGGGGCCCCAGCGTCACCTGCTTGTTGCCGAGCACGCCGGCAATGCAGACCATGCCGCCGTAGAAGATCGAAAATACGAAGAGCGAACGCGCGATCGGTGCGGGATGCGAAGCCATTGCCGGCACTTACCGGGCTTTGGGCGGAGTGGAAAGCGGTTAGAGGAGGCGCGGCTTCGGCGAAGGGCTATCCGGCGCCGCACGCATGGGCTTCAGCCCTCCAGAACGCCCTTGGCGGCGCGCAGTCCGGCCTTGCCGTTGCGGGCGAGGGCGCGTTTCAGCGCATCCGGACTGGGCGCCACGAGAAAGCCGAAGCTGACGCAGCCCTGCTTCGTCTCGACCGCATGATGCAGGCGATGGGCCTGGACGATGCGCTTCATATAGGCGGAGCGCGGCACATGGTGATGGCGGACGCGGCGATGGACGATGATGTCGTGGAAACCCAGATAGATGGCGCCATAGGCCGCGATGCCGGCGCCGGTCGCCGTCGCCCAATCGCCCCAATGCCATTGCGCGCCCCCCAGCAGCAGCAGGATGGAGGGCATGGCGAAGATCACGAAATACAGGTCGTTCGCTTCCCAGCGGCCGGGGCGTTCCCGATGGTGGCTGGCGTGCAGGAACCAGCCCGGCCCGTGCATGACCCAACGGTGCATGACATAGGCGAAGCCCTCCATCGCGGCGACGGTCACGAGGAAGAGGAGGATCAGCGAGAAGGCGGTCATGCGCCCTTTATAGGGCGCGGCCCGCACCCAGGCGAGCCGCAAAGCGCAAAAAAGGCCGCGCCCACGGGGAGCGCGGCCTCTTCATCCTTTTTCAGGCGATCAGAAGGATGCGGTGACCGAACCGACCACTGCGCCCCTGGCCGCATCGCGGAAGTTGCCCGCAGCAGCCTTGGGACGGAAATGGGTGTCCGTGTCGACATAGCTGACGCCGAAGGTCAGATGGCTCCACGTATAGGTCGCGCCGACGCTCCAGTCGGTGTAGCCCTTGCCGACCGGGACCAGATAGCTGGGCCCGAAGCTGTGGGCCAGATGCGCCGTCACGCCCAGCGGGGTGTTCGGGATGCTGGCCGACAGGTCACCGGCGAGGTACAGGTTGTCTTCCTTGTGAATGCCGTCGACGGTGAGCGCCTTCTGCTTGGGCGCATAATTGGCGGTCACCTTGGCGGTCGCCGGGCCGAACGTGCCCTTGATGGAGGCATAGGGCTCGACGAAATCGGTGTTCGCGCCGGCCGAACCGGGATAGTAGTAATAGAGAACGCCGACGTCGAAGGTCGCCGCGCCGACGGTCTTGGAATAGCCGGCGATCAGGTCGAGTTCCTGGTCGCTGCCATTGGCGACATAATCATCGATCGAGCTGCCCCAGGTCGAGACGTAGAAGCCCGAGCTGTGCGTCAGGGTGATGCTGCCCTGCAGCGCGAAACGCTTGTCGGTCTGCGAGATGCCGCGGAAGCGATAGTCGGTCACCACGGCGGCCGTGCCGGTCACGGTGAGATCGGGCGTGGGCTCGTCCTGAGCGAAAGCGGGTGCCGACATGGCGGCAAGGGCAAGGGCCGAGAGGCCGAGTATGGACTTACGCATATGATGTCCCCTTGATGGTATCTGCGATGGTCCCACCTGCGTCATGGTCCCGGATCTCTATTGCCCTGTGCGGGATGGACCGGGTTGCCTCAACGAAGGAGGAGATGCCCGCCGCCGTTGCAGCGCACAAGATTTTATTGCGGAACGATGACGTTTGCGTCTGTAATGTTGCTGGTCTGCAACAAATTTAGGCATGATTGTGGCACGGCGCGGCGTCGCGCGCGCTTTTTGCCGCAATTGGGGATCGTTGCGCTACGGCAGGGGCGGTGCCGCATCGCGCGGTGCATGAATGACGCGCTGCGGATAGGGGATGGTGATGCCATGGTCGCGGAACAGCCGCCACACTCGGCCGAGCACATCCGATTTCACACTGCCGATGCCGCTTTCCGGGTCGCTGATCCACACCAATATGTCATGTTCAACGCGGTTTTCGCCAAAGGCGGTGAGCCAGACATTGGGTTTGGGATTGCGAAGCACGCGGGGGCTTTCCTGCGCGGCGCGCAGCATCAGTTCCTGCGCGAGCTGGAGGTCGCTGTCATAACCGATGCCGACGGGAATGCGGACGCGGACATTGCGGTCGGAATAGGACCAGTTCTCCACCTCCTGCGTCATCAGATTCTCGTTCGGGATCAGATGTTCCTTGCCGTCGCGGGTGATGACGCTGACGGCGCGCACGCCGATCTTGTTCACCCAGCCGAAGCTGTCGCCGACGACGATGACGTCGCCCGGCTTGATCGACCGGTCCATCAGCAGGATGATGCCGGCGATCAGATTGCCGAAGGTCTTTTGCAGGCCGAAGCCGACGGCGAGGCCCAGCGCGCCGGAGAAGACGGTGAAGGCGGTGAGATCGACGCCGAGCAGGTCCACGCCGATGAAGAAGGCCGCGACCACCACGACGATGGCGGCCAGCTTCTGCGCCAGCAGCTTCTGCGTGGCGTCCAGGCCATGGGCGTGCGTGATGCTGCGCCCGATGATGCGGTTGGCAAGGCGCACCAGGGCGAACAGCGCGACGCAGATCGCAGCCATGCTGACCAGCCCCAACAAGGTGACGCGCCGCTTGCCAAGGTCCAGGCCAACGCCGTCGAGCATGTCCGCCACGGGAGCGAAGCCACCGCTGCTGCCGGAAAGAACCATGACGAACAGCAGCAAGGCGATCGGCAGCACGGCAAGGCGCGGAATGGCGAGGCTGCGCAGGACATGCACGGCGAGCAGCGACAGCGACAGGGCGAGCGCGGCGCTCAGCACCAGATGCGCCAGATCCCCGACCGGCCAGAAGGCGACCGCCAGCGCCGTGACGGCTGCGGCGATGCCGTGGCGCAGGATCGGGCGCAAATGCCCCGCCAGCGCCTCCCCCAGGCCGCGGAATCGGCGGCGCAGGCGCGGCGCGGCGATGCGGGCGACCGCGCCGGCAATCAAATGGATGGCGATGGCCAGCGCCAGCGCGACCAAGGGATGGACGATGGCCGGATCGCCCGGCAACAGCGGCAGAAGTTCGGGCAAGCCCGGCGTCATCCGCGCGCGGCCCGGAAGCGGGCAAGGCCCGCGTCGAGATCGGCGATGAGGTCGTCGGCGTCCTCCAGCCCGATCTGGAGGCGGACGACCGGCCCCTCCGCCTGCCAGGCGGTGGCCGTGCGGTAGCGGGCGGGATCGACCGGAAGCGCGAGGCTTTCGAAGCCGCCCCAGCTATAGCCGATGCCAAAATGCGCGAGGCCGTCGATCAGGGCGGCACGGGCCGCTTCATCGCCGCCCTTGAGGACGAAGCTGAACAGGCCACTTGAACCGGTGAAATCGCGATCCCAAAGCGCATGGCCGGGACAGGAGGGCAGGGCCGGGTGGAGAACGCGGGCGATGTCGGGCTGCTGCGACAGCCATTGCGCGATGCGCAGCGCGCTCGCCTGATGCTGGTTGAGCCGGACGCCCAATGTCCGCAGACCGCGCGCCGCGAGCCAGGCATCGTCGGGGCTGGTCATCTGCCCGAAAAGATAGGCGGTCTGGCGGATCCTGGGAAAGAAGGCGGGAGTGGCCGTGACCGACCCCATCATCACGTCGCTATGGCCGACGATATATTTGGTGCAGGCGAGAATGCTGATGTCGACGCCATGGCCGAGCGCCGGGAAGAAATAGGGGGTGGCCCATGTGTTGTCGATCAGCGTCGTTATGCCCCTGTCCCGCGCAATGGCGGTGATAGCGGGCACGTCCTGCACCTCGAAGGTCAGGCTGCCGGGGCTTTCCATGAAGATGGCGCGGGTGGCGTCGGTGATGAGCGCCGCGATCCCCGCGCCCACGGTCGGATCGTAATAAACCGTCTCCACGCCGAAAGGACGGAGCATCTGCTCGCAGAAATTGCGTGTCGGGTCGTAGGCGCTGTCGACCATCAGAAGCTGGTCGCCGGGTTTCAGCACCGCCATCAGCGCGCAGGCGATGGCCGCGACTCCTGACGGATAGAGCATGGTGCCTTCGGCGCCCGGCTCCATTTCGGTGAGGGCGTCGGCCAGGCTCCATGCCGTGGGCGTGCCCTTGCGGCCGTAGAACAGCCGTTCATGCGTGCTGCGCCCTGCCGCGCCGCGCAGATGCGCGACATCGTCGTAAAGAATGGTCGAGGCGCGCCAGACCGGCGGGTTGACGATGCCTCCGGGCTGGCCGGGCATGCCGGTCCATTCGGGCTTGCGGCCCGCCTGGGCGATTTGGGTCAGGGGCTTGCGGTCCCCGTTCTTGCCCGACTTCCGGGTCATGCGGCGGGACCGGTCGCTTTCGGCGTGGCCGGGTCCAGCCCCCATTCGGACCAGCTTCCATCATAGAGGGTGACATCGGTCTTGCCGAGCAGTTCCAGGCCCGCGAGCAGGATCGCGGCCGTCACGCCGCTGCCGCAGCTGGTGATGATCGGGCGGTCGAAATCCGTCCCGGCGTCGAGAAACAGGCGGCGCAGTTCCTCGCCCTGCTTCATGCTGTTGTCGGCATGGTAGAAGGCAGAGGAGGGGATGTTGCGGCTGCCCGGAATATGGCCCGACGCCATGCCGGGGCGGGGTTCCCGTTCCTCGCCCGTGAAGCGCGCGGCGCCCCGTGCATCCAGTACCTGTTCCGACCCGCTTTCGAGATTGGCGAGAATATCCTCCTTGGTGCGGACCTGGCCTGCGTCGCGCCTTGCGATGGCATTGCCGGGCGCCGTTTCGGGCATGCCGCTTTCCGTCGGCCGTCCCTCCGCCAGCCATTTCGAAAGGCCGCCGTCGAGGATCGCCGCGCCCTTGCCCACGCCATAGAGGCGCATCATCCACCAGCCGCGCGCCGCGCTGTGGGTCGGGCTGTTGTCATAGACGATGATGCGGCTGTCCGCGTCGATGCCAAGGCGCCGGCAACGCTCGGTCATGAAATCATCGGTCGGCAGCATGCCGGGGCGCGGATCGTCGGGGTCGGCCAGGCTGGGAAGGTCGAGGAAGACGGCGCCGGGGATATGGGCGGCCTCGAACTCGGCCTGGGGATTGCGGGGCACACCGGGCAGGAACAGGCTGGCGTCGACGATCCGGAGGTCGGGCTTGCCCAATTCCCCCTCAAGCCAGTCGGTCGTCACCAATATGTCCATGCGCGCCCTTGCTCCCTCGCTCGTTCGGCCACCTGCGACGGGTGGCGCAGACCTGTTCTAGAGCATCGCGGGGAGAAGTGGGAACCGGTTTTCCGCTTTTGAAGATATGACGGCTTCAGCGGAGGTGGGAAGGGCCGTTCACCTTAACTGGAGAGGCTGAGCGCGGTCGCGCGGCTGCCGGGGGCAGGATATTGGCGCGGGCCAAGATCCAGCCGGAAGGGGGATAGGCGTTCGACCGGCGGCGATCGTTCTTCCCCGATGATGAAGACGCGCCCGGTGCGTCCGGCGCCTTCACTGTCACTCGTATTGGCGCCCGTCCAGCGATAATGCGCGTCGAAGGCGATCAAGGGGATCAGCAGCGCCCGCTCGCCCATGGGGATCGCGGCGATCGCCTGCGCGTCGAGCCGCATTTCCCCGATGAGCGCCTGAGTCTCGCCCGGCGCGATCGACACGACCGAATGAACCGGAAGGCCGGTTTCACCTGCGAAGAAGGGCTGGAAAAGAGCCTGCTGCTGCTGTGGATCGGCATTGGTGATCAGGCTGCGGACCAGAATATCCTCCGCCGCACGGTTGCCGCGATTGTGGAGCATCAGCCGATAGCCGATGGTCGCGCCCAATAATGTCAGGCGGGCGGCCTGCACTTCCATGGCAAGTTCGATCCATGGCCGGTCGCTGGTTGCCGGTGCGGTAGCCTGCGCGGTTGCTGGTTTGGGCGACGCAGGTACCGCCCTGGGCTGGGGCTGGGGCTGGGGCTGGGGCTGGGGCTGGGGCTGGGGTGGAGCCGGCATGGACGGCGGTGCCGTTTCGGCTTCGTGCGGCTGGTCCTCCACCGCGTCTTCCTTGCGGCGACGCAGCCAGAAAAAGGCCCCGATCAGCAGGATGGCGACCCCCGCTGCCGCGGCGATCCACGGCCATGCGGGCGCGGGCTGCTGCACGACGGCGGGCTGGGCAGGCGGCGGGCTGGGCGCCGCGTCATTGGCGGCGGGGGGAGGGCCTTGATTGTCGACCGGCGATGATGGGGCCGGCGACGATGGAGGAGGTGCTTCGCTGCGGGCTGGGCCTTCGGCCGGGGTCCCACTTTGCGGCGCGGGTTGCGGCGTGCGCGCTGCCCCGGTGGGACGCTGGTTGGGCTGGCTTTGCGGCTGCGGCTGCGGTTGTGTCTGTGTCTGGGGTTGAGCCGGTGCCGGGACAGCGATGGGCGGAAGCTGGATCGTTGGCGTCACGACCACCGGCGGCGTCACCGGCGTGGGCGCGCCGCGGAACACGTTCAGTTCCGGCCCCTGCGCTTTGGGATTGGCCTGCGGCGGCGGTGCGGTGCGCGGCAGGTTGAAGACCGGATCGCTGCTATTTTCCTGCTGGGCGAAGGCAGGCGCGGCCAGCAGCAGCGGCGCGGCGAGCAGAAGCGAAAAACGGAACCCCATGGGTGGCAGCCAAGGCATTTGCCCAGGTGAACCCGCCATGAACGAAAGGCAAGAGAGGCGTGACGATGACATCTGCCGTGCAATGGCGTAGATGGCCTGCCATGACTGACATGCCGACTCCACTTCATCTGGGCCGAACCAGTGCCCTGCCCGCACGTCCCGAAGAGGCCGTGCTGGATTATGTGCCCAATCCGCGTCCGGGGAAGCCCTATCTGGTGCGCTTCACCGCGCCGGAATTCACGTCCCTCTGCCCGGTGACGGGGCAACCCGATTTCGCGCATCTGGTAATCGACTATGCGCCCGCGGCGACCATCGTCGAATCCAAATCGCTGAAGCTGTTCCTCAGCGCCTTTCGCAACCATGCCGCCTTCCATGAGGATTGCACGGTAGGGATCGGCGAAAGGCTGTTCGCGGAGATGAACCCGATATGGCTGCGCATCGGCGGCTATTGGTATCCGCGCGGGGGCATTCCCATCGACGTGTTCTGGCAATCGGGCGAGCCGCCGGCGGGGCTGTGGCTCCCCCCGCAGGACGTGCCGGGTTATCGCGGGCGGGGTTAACGCGCCCGGAGGGAATGGCGTTCCTGCCGGCGCGGCGGCAGGAAGCTTCACCTCCGCTTTTGTTTGACAAACGAACAACAAGTTTCGACCAACGACATGTGCGGCGGGGCGCCCGGCTTGACCGACGAGGTGAAACGGACGATCCCCCTGACATCCTGGCGCGCGACTTTCGCCGCGCCGTTCCAACCTGTCGGAGTTGCGAACCTCATGTCCTTTTCGAAAATCCTTCCGCTGATGCTGGCGGCCGCGCCGCTGGCCATGGCTGTCCCGGCATGGGCGCAGCCGGTGGCCCCGTCCGGCCCCGCCGCGGGTGTGACCACGCAACTGCCGCGCGGCGCCGCGCCCAGCCATTATGCGATTGAGGTGACTCCCGATGCGGCCAATCTGAAGTTCACGGGCAGGACCACCATCGATGTCACCGTGACTCAGGCGATGCCTGCCCTGGTGCTGAACGCGGCGGACCTGACGATAAGTTCGGTGACGCTGACCCCGGTGAACGACAAGGCGGCAAAGGGTAAGGCCGCAAAGGGGACCGCCCGGATCGACGCCGCCGCGCAGACCGTCACCTTCGATTTCGGCAAGCCGCTCCAGCCAGGCAGCTACAAGCTCGACATCGACTATGCAGGTGTCATCAACCAGCAGGCGAACGGCCTGTTCGCGCTCGATTATACCGACAATGCCGGCAAGGCGAAGCGCGCCCTCTTCACCCAGTTCGAGGCGCCCGACGCCCGTCGCTTCGTTCCGAGCTTCGATGAGCCGAGCTACAAGGCGACCTTCGACCTGAGCGCCGTCGTTCCCGCCGATCAGCTTGCCGTCAGCAACATGCCGGTCAAGAGCAGCGCCGATGCCGGGTCGGGCAGGAAGCTGGTGACCTTTGGCACCAGCCCGAAAATGTCATCCTACCTCCTCTTCTTCGGCCTGGGCGAACTGGAACGCGCAACGAAAATGGCCGGCGCAACCGAAGTCGGCGTGATCACCGGCAAGGGCAACACCGGCAAGGCGCAACTCGCGCTCGATGCGTCGGCGGCGATCCTGCCTTATTATAACGACTATTTCGGCGTGCCTTTCCCCTTGCCCAAGCTGGACAATGTCGCGGGGCCGGGGCAGAGCCAGTTCTTCTCCGCCATGGAGAATTGGGGCGCGATCTTCACCTTCGAGCGGGCCTTGCTGGTCGATCCGCGCTTCACGTCGGAAAGCACGCGTCGGACCATCTATTCGATCGTCGCCCATGAAATGGCGCACCAGTGGTTCGGCGATCTGGTCACCATGGCCTGGTGGGATGATCTCTGGCTGAACGAAGGTTTCGCAAGCTGGATGGCGACCAAGGTCACCGACAAGCTGAACCCCGAATGGGAAATGCTGCTGTCCCGCGTCAATGGCCGCGAGCGGGCGATGAGCCTGGATTCGCTGGTGACGACCCACCCGATCCTCCAGAAGATCCACACCGTCGATGAGGTGAACCAGGCCTTTGACGACATCACCTATGAAAAGGGCGAGGCCGTCATCACCATGCTCGAGGGCTTTGCGGGGGAGGATGCGTGGCGTTCGGGCATCCGCGCCTATATGAAGCAGCACGCCTATGGGAACACCGTGACCGACGACCTGTGGAAGGCGGTCGAGGGCGCGGGCGCCAAGGGCGTGGTCGGCATCGCACATGATTTCACCAGCCAGCCGGGCATCCCGCTGGTCAAGGTGGACAGCGCGCAATGTCAGGGCGGATCGACCATCCTGTCACTGTCGCAGGGAGAATTCAGCCGTGACCGGAAGGACAAGGCGCCGCTCAAATGGAATGTGCCGGTGATGGCGCAGGCGATCGGCCAAGGGGGCGGCGGGACGCAGCAGCGGCTGATCCTGAACGGATCGGCGCAGGTGACGCTGCCGGGTTGTGGCGCCTATCTGATCAACGCCGGGCAGACGGGCTATTACCGCTCGCTCTATCCGGAAGCGAATCTCAGATCCCTGGTCAGGGACTTCACCAAATTGACGTCCATGGACCAGATCGGCCTGATGGCGGACAATTTCCAGCTGGGCCTCGGCGGCTATCAGCCCATGGGACTGGCCCTCGACCTGATCGATGCCGTGCCCGCGACCGCCAGCCCCGCCGTGCTGGCGGAGGTGCCGGGCTATCTCGACAGTGCCCACACCATGCTGGAGAGCGACAAGGCGAGCCAGGCGCGGGTCGCGGCCTATGCGTCGAAGAAGCTGAGCCCCGTGCTGGCAAGCGTCGGATTCGATGCCAAGCCGGGCGAGAATCCCCAGGTGCCGGTGTTGCGCTCGGCCCTGGTGTCGACGCTGGGCGGCATGGGCGACAAGGCGGTCGTCGCGGAAGCGAACAAGCGTTTCGCTGCGCTGGCGACCAATCCGTCCGCGCTTGATGGTCCGCTGCGCAATGTCTGGCTCCGCATCATCGCGGAAAATGCCGATGCCGCGACCTGGGACAAGCTGCGCGCAATGGCTAACGGCGCCAAGTCGGACCTCGAAAAGAGCACCACCTTCGCCCTGCTGGGCGCGGCCAAGGATGAGAAGCTGGCTGCCAGGGCGCTCGACCTGGCGATGACCGACGAGCCGGGCAAGACGACCAGCGCGGCCATCATATCCGCCGTGGGCGGCGAGCATCCGATGCTGGCCGTCGACTATGTGCTGGCGCATCGCGAGCAATATGAGGCGATGATCGACGTGTCGGCGCGCAGCCAGGCGATTGCGCGGCTTGGCGGCAATTCCGCCGATCCGGCGATGGTGACGAAGCTGGACGCCTATGCCACCCAATATCTGACGCCGGAATCGCGCAAGGTGGTGGATCGCTCCATCGCCGCGATCAAGACACGGATCGAAACCCGGGCGCGGCTGAAGCCCGCGCTGATCGGATGGTTCGCGAAGAAATAGGCGCCGACGGTCCCTCCCGGAAACGGGAGGGACTTTCCGGATCAACGGGGCAGGTCGAGTGCCCTGGCGATGTCGTCCCAGGCCACCAGCTTGAAATTCTGCGCCGCCGTGGCGTTGTGACCGTCCTGCGCCACGAACAGCCCACCGGGATAGCCCGGTCCGAAATCGCCCAGCATCAGGTCGATGCCATCGGTTTCCTCCGACCCGCCAATGCTGCCGTCGACCGCGCGAAAGCGGCCGGCATAGCTGTCGTCCGACAGCCGATAGGCGACATAGGCATTGTCCCCCTGGCTGGAGACCAGGACATAGCCGTCCTTCTCGCCCATTGGCGCGATGGCGACGCCTTCGGCATCCATGACGAGGTTCCTGCCGTCCGCCGCTGCTATCCTGGTCAGGGTGGTGGGGGCGTCGGCACGGGCATCGAAGCGCCAGAGGCCGACATCCTCCTCCGCCACATAGGCGATGCCGGTGCGGTCGTCGACCGCGCAGCCTTCCGACTGGGTGCCAAGCTTCAGGCTCCGCACGATGCGGCCCTTGGGCGTGGCCCCGGAAGTGTCGAGCGCGACCTGGTTCACCGTGCCGTCCTTCAGCACGATGAAGGCATAGGCCGCCGTCGCCGCGCGGTAGAGGCAGATGCCATAGGCCTCGCCCTTGCCGGCATCCACCTTGCCGATCGCCGTCAGTTTCGCGGTGCCGGGATCGAGGCGGAACAGCGCCAGCCTGGCATGGGCAATGTCGTTGCGGTCACTCGCGACGACCAATATCCCGCTCCGGCCATTGATCATCACCCCGTCGCGCAGATCGACATTGTT
Organism: Sphingobium sp. LMC3-1-1.1; assembly: GCF_040676285.1. Classification (NCBI taxonomy): domain Bacteria; kingdom Pseudomonadati; phylum Pseudomonadota; class Alphaproteobacteria; order Sphingomonadales; family Sphingobiaceae; genus Sphingobium; species Sphingobium sp. LMC3-1-1.1. The sequence continues at coordinate 64,819 of NZ_JBEGHQ010000056.1, forward strand.
GACCCGGCCCGCGTCGAGAAAGTCGCGGGTCTTCCCATCCAGCGCGTAGACGTAAAGGCCCGCCTTCTTGTCGGTGCCCACGATCAGGCTCTGCGCCGGATCGGCGGCGTTGCGCCAGATCGCCGGATCATCTGCCGCATCGGCATTGGGCGTGCCGACGGGCGTGGTTTCTCCGCGGGCCGTCACGGTGACGGCCGGCGTGGCGTTGGCGATGCGTTCCATCAGCGGGCGCTCTGGCGCCGCGCTGGCGCAGGCGCCGAGCAGGAAAGCGGCGCAAAGGCCGGCAGTGGATTGTCTGGTCATGGAATGCCCCCGTTTGCGGCACCTCTTGGACGCACTTTATGACGGGGCTGTGACGGAAGAGGGCGAGTAGCGCCTGGCATGTCACTGTTCTGTCACCATAATTTCACGGGATTGTATTTCCGCCGCTCTACGTGCGCCGCCAGGCCCTTTTTTGAAGGGCCGTTTCAACAGGGGATCCTATGCAACATGATTTCGTCCGGCCGCGCGCCGGCGCACCGTTCGTTCGTCTCGCGCTGAGCTGCGGCATTGCCGGTTGGGCCTTGGCTTCGTCTCAGGTCATGGCCCAGGCGCCGGCCGTGGATGACGATATGGGAGCGATCGTCGTCACCGGCACCCGCCCGATCGCGGAGTCCGAGGCGGCGGCCCTGGAAATCCAGAAAAACAGCGACTCGCTGGTCACGGCTGCGGCGTCCGACTCGGTCGGTCGCCTGCCTGACCAGAACATCGCGCAGGCCGCCAGCCGCCTGCCCGGCATCAGCGTCGAGCGCGACCAGGGCCAGGCCCGCTACATCAATCTGCGCGGCGCGCCCAAGACCTGGACCACCCTGTCGTTCGACGGCATCAACGTGGTGAGCCCGGAAGGCCGCGACGCCCGTTTCGATTCCATCCCGTCGGCCATTGCCGGCAAGATCATCGTGTCGAAGGCGGTGACGCCCGACATGCCGGGCGAAACGGTCGCCGGCAACGTCAACGTCATCACGCGGTCGGCCTTCGATTATGACGGCTTCCATCTGGCGGGGAAGGGCGGCCTTGGCTTTGCCGAACTGGGCGACAGGAAGGAATATGAAGGCGCGCTGGTCGTTTCCGACCGCTTCCAGACCGGCATCGGTGAGATCGGCGTGCTGCTGTCGGGCAGCTATTATGAGCGCAACATGGTCACGGATAATTTCGAGACCGATTATGAGCGCGTCAGCCGGGATGCCCGCCCTGGCAACGAAACGCGTTTTTGGGCCCATGAAGCCGAAAACAAGCTCTATCGTCTGACCCGCAAGAACTGGTCGGTTTCCGGCCGCCTGGATTGGAAGCCGGACGCGCGGAACACCATCTCGCTGCGGTCGATCTATACCATCTTCACCGATGACGAGGCGCGGGACAATTACCGCTTCGATCTGGACGACAGGGAATCCGACCTGTCGAGCAGCAGTGCTGCCTGCACGATTACGCCCAACGCGACGCCGACCACTTCGGGCTATGCCGACGTCTGCATCGGCAACACGCCGCAGCAGGGCACGATCTATGGCATCGACATCCGCCAGCGTTCCACGCTGCGCGCCTTTCGCCAGTCGGTCTTCACCAATACGCTGGCGGGCGATCATGAATTTGCCGACGGCTGGAGGCTGAGCTGGGTCGGCAACTATACCGAATCGAAGGACGACCGATCGGTCGTGGGGGAGGCGACCTGGGACAGCCCGGGCACGCGCAACCTGCGGCCGACCGTCGCCTATGATTTTTCCGACCCGAACCTGTCGCGCCTGACGCTCTACCGCACGCTGCAACTGGCCAGCCCGACCCGCTATGCCGCCGGTGCGCAGGTCGTGGACGTCGACAGCTTCACCAAGCCGCTTTCCGGCTTCACGGTGCTGGACGCGGTGGACACGACCAAGGCCTATACGGGTCGCCTGGTTCTGGCGCGTGAGCTGGAACATGCGACGCTGAAGGCCGGGATCCAATATGACCGCCGCACGAAGATCGCGGACGAACGGCAGATCACGCTGAACGCCGCGCAGGCCGCGACCGTCCTGCCCACGGACTATAACCAGTTCTCGACCGACCAGAAGTTCCTGGGCGAGATCCCGATGGGCTACACCTTCCATTATTTCGACACGGACAAGATGCGCGCCGCGTCGAAGGCGGCGCAAGCGGCCTATACCTTCGCGCCGAATACCGGCAATAATTACGATGTGCGGGAGGAGATCATCGCCGGTTACCTGATGGGTACCTTCCGCTACGACTGGGGTTCGGTGGTCGGCGGCGTGCGCGTCGAGCATATCAAGAACCGGGGTTCAGCCGTCGGCACCATTGCGGGGGTCAGCGGTCTCGTCACGGCAGAGGCCACGCAGACGCTGGCCTTCCCCAGCATGCACATCAACTATAATATCGACGACACGAAGAAGCTGCGCCTGTCCTTCAACAGCGGTGCGGCGCGCGCCGATTATGACCAGTTGCGGCCCAATGTCGTCGTCAACGACAGCAATGAGACGATCTCGGGCGGCAATCCGGCGATCAAGCCCGAGCGCGCCTATGGCGTCGACGCCTATTTCGAATGGTATCTGCGTCCGCAGGGCTATCTGATGATCGGCACCTTCTACAAGAAGATCGAGGATTTCCTCTACACCTCCTCCCGCACCTTCAATTCGGCCGCGCTCAACAGCAACGGCATCGACCGGTCCGGCTATACGTTCAGCGGCCTCGTCAATGGTGGTTCGGGCCGCATTTATGGTCTGGAAGCGGCTGCGCAGTTGCAGCTTGAGCCATGGACGGACGATCTGGGCCTGCCAGAATTCCTGGGCGGCTTTGGCGTTTCGGCCAACATCACGCTGAACAACAGCAAGGTCGATCTGGGCAACCGCAAGCTGCGGCTGCCCGGCACGTCGGACTTCGTCTACAATATTGGCGGCTATTACGAGAAATATGGCCTGTCGATCCGCCTGCAATATCAGAACCGCAGCAAATGGCTCGACACGGTGGGTAGCCTGGCCGATGCGGGCGACACCTATTGGGATTCGGACGACGAACTGGACTTCTCGGCGCGCTATGCGATCACCCGGAATTTCGAGATCTATTTCGACGCATCGAACCTGCTCAACCATCCGGGCCGCCGTTTCTCCGATCCGGGCAGCCTGCTGCGCGCAAGCGGCGTGCAGGCGCCCAACAGCAGCAACCAGACGATCGAGTGGGAACGTTTCGGTCGCCGTTATACCGGCGGCATCCGGTTCAACTTCTGATCCGCAGAAGCTTCAGGAATAAAGAAATTAGGGGGTCACCTGAGGTGGCCCCCTTCATTTCATCCTTCGGCCCCTGTCGGAGGTTTGTCAGGCTGGTCCCAAAGGTGCGCTGGCCCAGCGACGAAGGCGCGCGTAAAGCGCCCAGATCACGCCGAAGAAGGCGATTACCGACAGCGGCACGGCCCAGGGGTTCTCCGCCACCAGCGCCATGGGGGCGTCGCTGTCCGTCGCCGCGACGATCCCGGCAAAGGCGACGCCGAACAGGCTTTCCCCGACGATGAAGCCGGTTGCCATCAGCACCCCCATGCGCTCGGCAAATTCGGGGCTGGACTGGCGCAACGCCCAACGATTGTAGAGATGCCCGATCACCGCGCCGACCGGGATCAGCAGGGTCAGCGCCATCGGCAGGTAAATGCCCATGCCGACCGCCAGCGGCGGCAGGCGCAGCCTGCCCGCCTTGCCCAGCAGTTCGTCGATGGCGACGACGACCACGCCGATGCCCGCGCCGAAGCCGATCAGGCCCCAGTCGAGATCGCCGCCCAGCACGCCCTTCGCCAGGGCGGAGATCAGCGCGGCCTGCGGCGCGGGGAGGGCGGTCGCCTTGGCGCCGGGCGCGCCCGCGAAGCCGAAGGCGCTGTTCAGCAGGTCCAGCACCGGGGGGATCACCAGCGCGCCGAAGATCACGCCCAGCACCAGCGCGATCTGCTGCTTCCACGGCGTTGCGCCAACCAGCTGGCCGGTCTTCAGATCCTGAAGATTGTCGTTGGAAATGGTTGCGACGCCGAAGACGATGGCAGTGACGAACAGCGCATAGGCGATCAGCGCCTGCGCCTGCTTCGGATCGCCGCCCGACCCGTAGATGGCCGCCAGGATCAGCGAGGCGCCCAGCACCGCGAGAATGCCGACGCCGGAAATCGGACTGTTCGATGCGCCGATCAGCCCCGCCATATAGCCGCAGACCGATGCGATGACGATGCCCGCCACCAGGATATAGGCCAGCGTCAGCACGATGATCGGCAGGGGGTTGAGCGCGATCGGCCCGCCCTGCGCGAAGATCCAGAGCAGCACCGCGATCGGCAGCAGCGAAGCGAGGATGGTGCCGCCGACGACGCCGATGGGAAGATCGCGTTCGCTAAGGTCGAGCAGGCCGGCATTGCCGGACTTGCGGACCTTCGCCGCCGCCATGGCGGACCGGATGCCGCTGACGATCGGTCCCAATATCTTGAGCAGGGTCCAGATGGCGGCGATGCCGATGGTGCCGGCACCGATGAAGCGCGCCTTCATCCGGAAAGTGGTGCCGACGAGCTCGCTCAGATCGGCGCCCGTCGGAAGAGGGGCGGTAAGGTAGGGCACCAGGCCGACCCAGCTTATCAGCAGGCCGAAGAACATGGCGATGCCCACCGACAGGCCCACCAGATGCCCGACGCCGATCAGCGCCATGGAGAAACTGGTGGAAACGCTGGACGCGCCCGCGCCGAATTTGAAGAAGGTTGCGGCTTCCTCCGCGATCAGCCTGGTCTTGGCCAGGATGGCGAAGGCGGCTGCGGTGACGGAGCTGGCGACGATGGCGGCCAGGCCGCGCTTGTTCTCCTCCAGCCCCTCGCGCGAACCGGCGCCGACTTTCAGCACTTCGGCGGCGGCTACGCCCTCCGGATAGGGCAGGTCGGAACCTGTCACCAGTGCGCGGCGCAGCGGCACGGAATACATGACGCCCAATATGCCGCCCAGCGCAATGGTGAAGGCGCTCAGCCAATAGGGAAAGCCCTGCCACCAGCCGATGATGACCAGGCCCGGCAAAACGAAGATGATGGCCGACAGCGTGCCGGCCGCCGATGCGATAGTCTGGACGATGTTGTTTTCCAGGATCGTACCGGTCGCGAACAGCCGCAGCACGGCCATGGAGATGACGGCGGCAGGGATGGAGGTGGCGAAGGTCAGTCCGATCTTGAGGCCCAGATAGACGTTGGCGGCCGTGAACAGCAAAGTGATGAGCGCGCCCAATATGACGCCGCGAAGCGTCAGCTCCGCCATGGGGGCCGCCTTGGCCGAATCACTTGTCACTCGTCTGTCCCCTTGCCTGCGGCTGTTTTACCGATGCCTGGTAATAATGTTGCTTGGCTGTGGATCAATCGGAAAGTGCGCGCGAAGCGTCACGAGGCGGCGCCCCTGGTGTCGCCGGCGACGGCGGCATCCAGATAGGCGTCGACCAACCGCGTCCAGAGCGTGTAGCCGCGCGGATTCATGTGCAGCCCGTCAGGCCGGAACAGAGATGCGTCGGGCAGGCCGTCCGGCGCCAGCAATACGCGGCCAACATCCAGATAGTCGAAACGGCTTACCCGCGACCGCGCCGCCACGGTCATGTTGACCGCCGCCATTTTCGGCCAGAGCGTCCAGCGCATGGGGCTGGGCTTCAAGGACAGATAGGCGATATGCGCCTTGGGATAATCGGTGCGCAACTGCCTGAGCAGGGCCAGCACATTGTTCGCCACCTCGGCCGGGCTGGCACCGGCGGCCAGATCATTTTCCCCGACATAGACCAGGATGGAACGCGGCTTCGCCCTGGGCAGCAGGCGCTTGTAATAATGCAGGACATCAGGGGTGGTCGCGCCGCCGAAGCCCCGGTTGATGGCACCGATGTCAGGGAAGCTGCCGCCGATGTCCCACAGGCGAATGCTGGAGCTGCCCAGGAACAGCGTGGCGTCCGTGATTGCGGGACCGGCCTCGTTGGCCTTGGCAAATGCCTCGATCTCGCGCGAGAACGGAAAGGCGGGATCGGCATTGACCTTGAGCGCCGGTGCCTGTTCGGCCGCGTGCAACAGGCCGCCAGCCCCCAGCAGCAGCGCAAGGCCGATCAGCGCCCGGCCCGCCCGGAGGCGGCCCCTAGTGGCGATGCAGGGGGCGGAGTTGATATTTGCCGTTGGCATAGGTGCCGAACATGCCGGAGATGGCGGGATGATCGACAGGCTCCTCGCTGTCGTCCGCGATCAGGTTTTGCTGGCTGACATAGGCGACATAGCTGCTTTCGCCATTTTCGGCGAGCAGATGGTAGAAGGGCTGATGCTTGTCCGGCCTGACCTCCTCGGGAATGGCCTGATACCATTCTTCCGTATTGGCGAAGACGGGATCGATATCGAACACCACCCCGCGAAAGCCGAAAAGGCGGTGCTGCACGACATCGCCGATGCTGAAGCCGGCGTGGACGATGGGCGGGGCTGTAACATCGGTTCCGAAAATCTGAATCGCGTCGTTCATGTGACACAATTTAGGATGCTTGCGGTGCGAAACAAGAAAAATGCTCGCCGCTGCTTGGCAAGGTGAAAATCATTCGCTAATGGCCGCCGCTCGACCGGGACGGCACGCGCCGAACCTTCTGCGGAGAGGTGGCAGAGTGGTCGAATGCACCGCACTCGAAATGCGGCGTGCCGGCAACGGTACCGAGGGTTCGAATCCCTCCCTCTCCGCCACTGCCTTTTCCTCTAAGTTAATGATTTTCTTGGAGAAATCGGTCTGTGGGGTGCTGTCAGACAAAGGCGAACTGCTCTCCACGTGATGCACTTTGGATCGCGAGGGTAGGGGATCAGCCCATGAGAGAATGCCACTCAGCAAAGGCAGCTGAGCGTTTTTCCTTATAGGTCTGGCGATCGACGAGGTGGCGTTCCAGTGCGAAGTGGTTGTGGACGTTGGCGTGTACGGATGCGAATTTCTGTAACGACCTGATTTGTCGGAAGCGCAGCATAGCTCTCCAGGATCTCGCCTTCCTGATCGACGGCGTGCCATAGATAAACCATTTCGCCATTCACCTTGACGTACATTTCGTCGAGGTGCCAGCGCCAGTGGCGAAATCCCCGCATGCGGCTGATCCGCTGCCGGCGAATGTCGCCTGCGAACAGCGGGCAGAACCTGTTCCATCAGTAGCGCACCGTCTCGTGGCTGATGTCGATACCGCGCTCGAAGAGCAGGTCTTCCACGTTCCTGAGGCTGAGCGGGAAGCGCACGTACATCATCACCGCCAGCCGGATCACCTCGCGCGACGAGTTGAAGTAGCGGACGGATTGTCAGGCTTGGAGCGGCTCATGCCCTACTTTAGCAGCGCCCAGAGCAACGCGCCATTTTGCTCTGACAGAGCCCTCCGGCGTAATCGCGTGGACTCGCCCTGCCAATATGTCCGAGAACCAGAAGAGCCTATCGCGCCAGCGCGGTCCGTCTGGAAACATCAGGCCGCTCATGCCGCGGATCGATTCGAAGTCCATATGCGGCTCTCCGTTCCTAACGAAGCCCCAGCCGCACAGCCACGAAGCGCCTGACCTCGTCCAAACCACGTTGAAACAGCGCAATGTCGTCGGCTACCAGCCCATTGGGCGGCAGATGGGCCGGATGGACCATAATATTGGTACGTATCAGCATGATCCCGCGTCAGGCGACGGCCGGGATGATCTTGAGCTGCTGGAACCGGCGCGTATATTTCCGGAACATCTCCGCCGTATCCATGCAGTCGTGAAAGCCCGCCTGACGGATCTTGATAGTGCTGGAGAGGCCGTAACGGACGACATGGGCGGGATCGAGCGGATAGGACCAGGCGCCCCCCACCGCAAGCGATTCGCCCAGCAACGCGTCCAGATCCTCAGGCGCTTTCAACCCGTATTTGCGCACCATGCCGCGCCAGAGATGCGCCAGGGCGCGAACCTCCTCCGCAATGTCGAACGGCTGGGGCGCGGCCAGCTCCATGGCCAGTTCCTCCGCCACGATGGGAAATGCGTCGTGCAGCGAAAAGACGTCGCCGTTGACGAGGTTGAACGCCTCGTTGCGCGCATTCTCCGCCCCGGCCGCCCAGTCGAGCCCCTGCGCGAGAAGGTCGGCGTCGGCGATATCGGTTATCATGCTGGCCCCATCCGGCACGAGGAGGGGCAGCCCCGCCTCCTTGCGGAGCGCCGCGAACAGGGCGAGCACCAGAAAGGTGTTCATGTTCGCGCCCACCGCCTCGCCGACGATCATGCCCGGCCGGATAATCGTCCACGCCCAGGACGCGCCCTGCTGCTTCGCCCGGATATAGTCCTCATGTTGATGATAGAAATTTTCTTGGTCTATGCGCGGGAGTGATTCCTTGTAGGGCATGGGCGGCGTGCGCTCGATGAGATGCGAGCCATAGGCCTTGAAGCCATGGACGAGCCCGATGTGGCGAAAGCCGTGCGCGGTGGACAGGATCGGATCGACCACGTTGCGCAGCATCGCCATGTTCCTGGCGTACTGCTCGGGGTCGCGCCATCCGGCGATCATGTTCCCTTGCTGCTCGTTGACGGCACAATAAGCGATATGGGTCACGCCCGGCATCGCGGCGAAGATCTCGGCGCATTTCTCACCGTCCAGCAGGTCGAGCGGGATATGCTCGACATGGTCGGGACAGAATAGCGGCCGCCGCCGCGAAACGGCCGTGACCTTCCAGCCGGGCTTGGCGGCAAAATGCTTGAGCGCCGCCGAACCGGCCAGACCCGATGCACCGATGATGAGGATTTCAGGCATCCGCTATACTCGCGAGCGAAAGCCGTTCCCGCGGCGATCCGTCGTCAGCCATGATAGCCTCCGTCAACCCGCACGACCTCCGCGTTCATATACGCGTCGTCCTCGGACGCGATCATCGCGATGATGCTGGCGATATTCTCCGGCGAACCATAGATCCCATCCGGCCGCGACAAATGCGCGAAGAGCGACATGTCCGCGCCCTCCGGAAACCCGCCGGCCCCCATGGCGTCGGTCATCGGGGTGGCGATCCCGCCGGGCGCGACCGCGTTTACGCGCACGCCGCGCTTGATATACTCCCAGCCCAACGTGTGAGTCAGCGCGGCCACCCCGCCCTTGCTGGCGGCATAGGCCGCCATGTAGGGATGGCCGAAATAAGCCGAGGTGGAAGCGGTATTCACGATGTTGCCCTTCGATTCGAGGAGATAGGGCAGCGCCTCGCGGCAGCACAGGAAGGTGCCGACCAGATTGATCTGGAGGATGCGGACGAAGTCCTCCAACGTCTCCTCCACGCTGTGCACCGCGCGCAGCACGCCGGCGACATTGATCAGCACGTCGAGCTTGCCCTGGCGTTCCGCGAACCCGGCGAAAGCGCTTTTGATCGCCGCCTCGTCGGTGATCGACGCCACTACGGTCTCCACCCGGCCTGCCTGACCCGCCGCGCTACGTGCCTGATCGGCTGATTCGGCCAGCGCGTCCACGTTGACGTCCACCGCGAGGAGGGTCGCGCCCTCGCTCGCCAGCCGGGCGAGCGTCGCCCGTCCGATGCCGGTGGCGGCGCCGGTGACGATCGCCACCTTGTCCACGAACCTTGCTGCGCTGCTCATCAACTTCCCTCCATCGTCCTCTGCGTCATTCTTCGGGTGCGACGCTGAACCCCACTGTCTGCCCGCCGTCCGCGAGCACGACCGAACCGGTCATGAAGCTGGCCGCATCCGACAGCAGGAAGCAGGCGACCTCCGCGATTTCGCTTGGGTCCGCCATCCGCTGCAACGGCACCTTCTTGGCGATGAAGGATTCCAGCGAGGGATCGCGCTCGATGGCGACGGCGGCGATCTCGGTCTTCACGCCGCCGGGGCACAGGCAGTTTATCCGGATGCCCTCCCTCGCATATTCGAGCGCCGCCGACTTGGTCAGACCGACGATCGCATGCTTGGTCGCTGCATAGACCGCGAGATAGCCCGACCCCGCGATGCTGGCGGTGGAGCCGGTGTTCAAGATTACGCCCTTGCGGGCCGGCCGCATGAGGCGCAGCTCGTGCCGCATGCATTCGACCGTGCCATAGAGGTTGGTCTCGATCAGCGAGCGGACCTCCGCATCGGTCGTGTCGCTCAACGCCTTGAAGTCGTTGGTGATGCCGGCGTTGTTGAAGGCCGCATCCAGCCTTCCGAACGACGACTGGATACGGTCGAAGCCGGCGGCGACGCTGGCGGCGTCGGCGACATCCATCTGGACGAACGTCGCCTCGCCGCCCGCGCCGCGGATATGGTCGACGGTGCCCTCGGACTGCGCCGCCCGGCGCGCGGCGACCAGGACGTGCGCACCACGGTCGCCAAGCATGATCGCCGCGGCCTTGCCGATGCCGGAGCTTGCGCCCGTGACCAGCACGACCTTTCCGTCGAACCTGTTCATCCGTCCTCTCCCACTTAGACCTTCGGCCGGTTCAGCCCACAGACGGGTAGGACACGGCCGAGACGATGCTGATGCATGATGCGGTAAAGCCGCCCTCGACGGGGAGGACCGACCCGGTGACGTAGCTCGATTCATCGGAGCACAGCCAGACGGTGGCGGCCGCGATCTCCTCCTCCCTGCCGAAACGCTTCATGGCGATTGCTTCGCGCATCGGGCTCAGCACCGATTCGTCGTTGTTGGTCAGCATCGGCGTGGCAATCGCGCCGGGGGCCACGCTGTTCACGCGAATGCCCTTGTCGGCATATTCCAGCGCCGCCGCCCGCGTCAGGCCGACCGCCGCGTGCTTGGCCGCCGAATAGGCGCTGAAGAACGCGAAGCCGTTGATCGCCGATCCCGACGTCACGTTGACGATCGAGCCGCCGCCATTCTCCAGCATCGCCTGGATCTGATACTTCATCGACAGGAACACGCCGCGGGCGTTTACCGCGAAATCGTCCTCATATTCCTGCAGCGTCAGCTTGTGCATGTAATTGGGCATGTGTGCGACGCCAGCCACATTGGCGGCGAAATCGAGCCGGCCGTAGGCGGAGACCGCCGTCTCGACCATCCGGCGCGTATCCTCCTCGACCGAGACGTCGGCGAGGCAGGCGAGCGCCGTTCCCCCGGCCGCCTGGATCTCGGCGACGGTGCGGTCGATCTTGCTCTGCGTCCGGCCGACCACGACGACCTTGGCGCCGTCGCGCGCGAAGCGGAGCGCGATGCCATGACCCATGCCCTGCCCGCCACCGGTGACGAGCGCGACGCCGTCCTTCAGCTTTGCCATTTCAAATCCTCTCTCAATTTCTTGCCAGACTGGACGACCCGCCTGCTCCGGGCCAGTTGAAAATCAGGATCAGCGCTCCAGCGGAACGTCGAAAGCCTTCAGATAATCGCCGCTGATCCGGTCGATGTCGGCCTCGGTCATGCCGATGTCCGCCAGTGAATATTGATGATGCGCGCGCCCGGATCGCTCGCTCGAATCATTGGCGAGCCAGGCTTCCATCGCCGCCGCGCGGTCTTCGCTGAACTCCAGGCCGAGCCGCGAATAGATGGATCGCACAGTCCCGATCGGATCGGCCCGGAAATCCAGGAAGCGCACATCGACGAACCGCTCCGCCATGCCGGGCCGTTGCCGGAACTCGAGCGCTTTTTCCCAGGTGTCGTCATAATCGCCAACGATGCTCTTTTCGCCCGGCGCCGCGGCGGCGAACTTGCTGTGCAGCACGGTCGCCATGTTCGCGATCGACGGATAGATCTTGGCCGTGTCGCGATGGCAATGGATGAACATCGCGTCGGGGAAGACCTCGATAATTTCCTCGAGGAAGCGCACGTGCAGCGGGGTCTTCAGCACCCACCGGCGCGGCGGCAGCCCATGCTGCAGATATTTGAGGAAATCGCGCTGTTCACGATAGATCGCGCGGAAGTCCTGCTGGAACAGGATCTCCTGATAGGTCGGCAGTTCGGCAAGGGCGGTGAACGTCGCCGAGGCCAGAAGCAGCTCCCAGAAGAACAGGCATTCCTCCGCGCGGTCGGCACCCATGGGGTGGACGCCCAGCCAGTCGTCGTCGAGCAGGCCGAGGTCGCCGAGCCGTTCCTGACACTTGGTCTCACGCAGACCACGGGTGAAAGCATCGTCGGCGCGCGGAGAGGGATAGTGCATCTCGAACAGACGCGGCGCGCGGTTCAGGGGGTCGGACCCCAGCAAGTTATGGAGGAAGGTCGTGCCCGAACGCGGCAGGCCCAGGATGAAGATCGGCGCCTTGACCGTCTCGTCGCGCCATCCCGGATGGCGCTTGCGATCGGCGACATATTTGAGGCGTGAGGTCAGGATATCCATCAGGAAACGGTAGAACCGCACCTCCCCGCGCGGATGCAGGTTCGAGGGCTGGTTGAGATCATTGACGAAAGTGGTCAGCAGGCGCTCGGGCGTGCCGACATGGTCGAGCGCCCAGTCATCGAGCGCGGTTTCGATTTCGGCGGCGCGCATCAGCTCCGCTGCGCTTGGCAAGGACATGGATCGCCCCCTTTCAAATGCCGTACATGCGGCGAATGCCCGCGCCTCGCGCTGTCACGATGGCGCGCCGCTCCTCGGGCGAGACCGTGGACGAGCCGACGTGGAGATGGTTCGGCAGGTCTGCGAGCTTGACCCTGGTGACGACTGGCTCGGGCACCGGATCGCACCAGACCCAGCGCGATGCGCAGACGCCCCGCAGATGACCGACCGTATCCATCCAGTTCGCGATTCCAGGGTCGCGGGCAGAGACGACGATGCGGATCTTGCCGTCCGGATCGACCCTTGTCTGCATGGCGTTCAGCGATGACTGGCTATTGAGATAATCGACCGTGTCATATTGCAGGTTGGCGAGCTGGAATGCCCAGAACGTCGAGGTCTTCGGCGGGTCGAACTCAAATACCAGCCCCTCGTCCTCGGCAATGTCGAACACCATGAAATGATAGGCGGCGTGCTGGATCCCACCCAGGTTCTGCTCCTTGCCGGTCCAGAAGACGTTGACGCCCACGTCGCCGACGATCTCGTCGTTGCGTCCGATCCAGTGCCGCGCCGATTCACGGGCGAAGTTCGTCAGCTTGCGGATGCGGGTGGCAAGGTCGCGGTTGCTGATCTGGAGGCGGGGCTTGTCGAGGCCGTCAAGACGCTCGATCTGGACCACCGCCGGTACGTCGTTCGTCCAGTCGTACATCGCGTCGCGAATAACAAGGAGCAACTGGTTCTCGCTCGGGTCAGTCTTGATCCAGTTGCCGTCATGCTGGTCGGGCGAGAGGATGATCTCGAAACTGCCGTCCGCCTCGACATGCATCTTGCCGAACTCCAGGATGGCGACCTGGCGGAACTTGGGATCGCCCCAGAACTCGCTCTGCACGTGGAGCTCGCTCCAGCGGGTGGTGCCGGTCTTGCCCGTGATCCGGTAGGTGCCCGCGCCGTCGGCAAAGGCGAACTGATAGTGGAAATCGGGGCAGCACAGGCCCCAGGTGAAGATCATCGGGTGATGGAAGGCGTGCGTCTTGCTGAAGAAGGGGTAATCCTGCCTTGGCGCGACGAAGACGTTGAAGCCGGTGTGCTCGATCGACATGACGTGGAACATCGCCCGATCCTGCTCCTCGGGCGTGTCTGCCCATCCCGAGGCGAACCATTGGGCGCGGATGTCGGCCAGAACCTTGGTGTGCTCGTTCCACACATGTTCGTATGAATCGGCGCTGCCGGGAATATTGTCTGCCATCGCTCTCCACTCTCTCTTGCTCGCGCGCCGATGCCCGCATTCGGTGCGGCGGCGATGCCGGATGGCGAGACGATAGCGAATCGTCTGGACAGCGGTGTCCCCATATGGGAGGTTCATCGCGTTATGAATGATGTCGCGGACCGGTTGATCGCAGCGTTGCACGACGGCCCCTTCGAAACGCCGCCCTGGACGACGTTCCTGGAGCTGCTGCGCGCGGAGCTGGACGCCGACTATTCCGGTATCATCTTTAAGCCGCCGGATCGTGGGCCGGGCGGCGTGGTGGAGCTGTTCGCAGGCGACGACGCACCGGTGGAGGTCCATCAATTCTATCGCGAAAGCTTCTACCGCTCCGACCCCGTCATGGGCGGGACCCTGCGCGAAGGGCAGGTCTACGACCTGAACGACGTTTTTGACGAGACGAACGACTATCACCGGAAATATCGCCAACAGATACTGGAGCCGCGTGGCGTCCGGCACATGAAGGTGGTGCGCGTCACCGAACCGAGCGGCGTCACCGGCTGGATGTTCATCGCGCGCCGGGACAAGCCGTTCCACCAGCGTGATGCGGAGTTGCTCGCGCGGCTTTCGGCGCATTTCCGGCGCTCGCTGCGCAATCATATCGCGCTCGAAGGCGAACTGCTCCACGCCCGCGCAGCGGACAGCATCATTGCTCGGCTGAACATCGGCTGGCTGACTCTCGATGCGACCGGCACCGTCGTCCAGACAAGCGCGCATGCCTCCGCGATCCTCGACCACAGCGCCGCGCTCAAGATCGGAAAGGACGGTCGGCTGGTCGCGATGCGCTCCTCGGCGAACGGGGTGCTACAATCGGCCATCGCCGCCATCTCGGCCGAGGGATCGGCCCGGCCTCAGGCGATCTGTGTGTCGGACGATCCCTGGCTCAACATGATGCTGACGCCCTTTGCTGGCGTGCCGGCATCGCCCGACAGGACGTCGGTCATGATCGCGTTCCTGCAGGGCGAAACGCGATTCGGCGCGCGCAGGCACGAACAGATCGCCGAATTGTTCGGCCTGCTCCCCAGCGAGGCGCGGCTGGCCCTGCTCATCAGCCAGGGCGCATCGCTGGCGGAAGCGGCCGACAAGCTGGCGATCACGCTGGAGACGGCGCGGAGCTATTCCAAGAGAATCTATGCGAAGATGGGCGTGCGCGGTCAGGCCGACCTAGTGCGGTCGATCCTGACCAGCGTTCTGACGCTCGCCTGATCGCGCCCCGTGCCACCCGATTGATAAGCGCGCGGCGCCTGCTACTGTCGGCGTTATGTTGGGAGCGATCCGCTAGCAGGAGAGTGAGCCGTGACGTTTGATCCCTTCACGCAATATGACCGCCGCACGCTCGTGGCTTCCGACCCCGTCGAGATCGATGCGCCGGCCGCCATCGTTTGGGAGATCCTGACCGACCTGCCGCGCTACGGCGAATGGAACCCCTATTGCGTGCGCGCCGAATCGACGCTGGAAATGGGCGCGCCGGTGAACATGATGCTGGTCGACTATACCGGCTCCGGCTCGCTCATTCCCTGGTGCGAATATCTCTGCGCGTTCGAGCCCGAGCGCCTGCTGTCCTGGGAGCTGCCCGGCACCCCCGAATTCCCTTATGAGGCCCGGCGGGATCAGGTCATCACTCCGCTCGGTCCCTATTGTTGCCGCTATCTGTCCACCGACGCCTTTTTCGGCGAGAACGCGATCCATGTGATGAACTTCACGCAGGGCTGGGTGAAGCGCGCGTTCGACGACACCGCGCGGGCGCTAAAGCGCCGGGCCGAGGCGATGCACCAGGCGCGCACGACGGTCGCCGCCTGAAGTCAGGGCAGCCGCGCGACGGGTCTCGCGCACGATCCGCGCCATCGGGATTGCGCTGCTTGGGGTGAGGACCTCGCCGATCGCCTCTTGCCTGTCATCCAGGGTGTCGTCCGATTGATTATGAGCGCTGGTATCGCTTCGAAGCGCGCGATGGTACTGTTGCGGCACAGATGCAGCGTTCGCGGAGCTGTGCCGCATGATATGACAAGCGAAGAGGATAGGACCCGAGGCGATGATGACACTGCAGGAGATTTCCGACCGGCTTGAGCTCGAAAAGCTCACCCATGATTATTCCCATGCCATCGACACCCGGGATTTTGATCTCCTCAACGATGTGTTCACGCCCGACGCCTTCGTCGACTACAGCGCGTTCGGTGCCCCGGCGGGCGATTTCCCCTATGTGCGGGACTGGCTGAAGACAGGCATGAATGCATTCGGCGGATCCCACCACATGGTCACCAATCACCGCTTCGTGATCGAGGGCGACCACGCGACCGGGCGGGTGATGTGCTTCAATCCGATGGAAAGCCTCGATGAGAGCGGAACCCGTCCCGTCATGGTCTTCGGCCTCTTCTACATCGACGAATATGTGCGCACGCCTGCGGGCTGGCGAATCAAGTCGCGCGTCGAGGAAGCGACCTACACCCAGAATGTTCCCAAGGGCGCGCTGCCGGACTGATCCGGCGGGGCAGAGAGTGCGAACGACGGAGGAGTCGTCCGGCTCACGAGCGAGACGATGCGATTTCAAGAGCACTTCTCGAAAAGTGGGAACGGTGCTGTCAGACAAAGGCGAACCGCTCTCCACACGATGCACTTCGGGCTTAGAACGGAGAAACTCAGCTCGCGAGAGACTGCCACTGGGCCAAGGCGGCCGAGCGTCTTTGCTTGTAAATCTCTCGATCGACGAGATGGCGCTCCAGGGCGAAGTGATTGTGAAAGTGGGCGTGGACGGATGCGAATTTCTGCAGGGATCGCATCGGTCGGAACTTGAGCATAGCCCGCTCCCGTCGTCGGAAGGAGAGATGGCTGTTTTCAACCCGATTGTTCAGCCACTGCCCCATTTCCTGCTGCAGCGACAGCGGGTAACGGACATACATCATCACCACCAACCGGATCACCTCCGGAGAGGAGTTGAAATACCGAAACGGACTAATGGCGGGCTTGGTCATGACCCACCATTTACCGAACCCCGGTTTGCTTTGACAGCACCGTTCAAGCAGCCGAAAAAGTTCGATCACTGGCGGATTGGATCGAGGACAACTTGATATCGATTGTCGATTATCGCAAATCCCGCGCGACCGATTTGGTGTGAATGACTTAGCTCAGACACGCTCCACCGCCAACGCCAGACCCATGCCGACACCAATGCACAAAGTGGCGATGCCGCGCTTGCCGCCGGTCTTTTCCAGTTGATGCACTAGAGTCATGGCGATGCGCGCGCCCGACATGCCGAGCGGGTGGCCGAGTGCGATCGCTCCGCCATTGGGGTTCACATGCGCAGCGTCGTCGGGCAGGCCGAGGCCCCGCATCACGGCGATGCCCTGGCTGGCAAAGGCTTCGTTGAGTTCGATCGCGTCGAAATCATCGATGGTCAAGCCGAGGCGCGTCAGCAGCTTTTGCGTGGCGGGCAGGGGACCGATGCCCATCACGCGCGGCTCAACGCCGATCGACGCCATGCCCAGGATGCGCGCGCGCGGGGTCAGGCCGTTGGCATTCGCCGCCGCCTCGCTGGCGATGATCATCGCGGCCGCGCCGTCATTGATGCCCGACGCATTTCCCGCCGTTACAGTGCCGTCGGGCCCGAACAGGGGCTTGAGCTTGGCCAGCGTCTCGATCGTGGTGTCGGCGCGTGGATGTTCGTCAACGCTGATCTCCATCGTCTCGCCACGTTTCTTGCCCGGCACAGTGACGGGGATGATCTCCTCCGCGAAGAAGCCGCTTTCCTGGGCGGCGGCGGCGCGCTGCTGGCTGCGCAGGGCGAAGGCGTCCTGATCCTCGCGGCTGACGCCATAGTCGACGGCCACATTCTCGCCCGTGCGCGGCATGGTCTCCGTGCCGTAGAGCGCGTCGAGCGCAGGGTTGACGAAGCGCCAGCCCATGGTCGTGTCCTCGATCTTCTGGTTGCGGCCGAACGCGCCGTCCGACTTGCCCATCACGAAAGGCGCGCGGGTCATGCTTTCCACGCCGCCGGCGATGGCAAGCGCCATCTCGTCGGACCGGATCGCCCGCGCCGCCGCACCCACGGCCTCCAGACCTGATGCACAGAGCCGGTTTAGCGTGACGCCCGGCACCGTGTGCGGCACGCCCGCCAGCAGCAGGCTCATGCGCGCGACGTTGCGATTATCCTCGCCCGACTGGTTGGCGCAACCGTAGAAGACTTCCTCGACCGCAGCGGAATCAAGGCCGGCGTTGCGTTCCAGCAGCGCCTTCATGGGCAGCGCTCCCAGATCGTCGGCGCGAACCTTGGAAAGGCCGCCGGCATAGCGGCCTATGGGGGTACGAACGGCGTCGCAGATAAAAGCATCGGTCATCGAAAATCCTCTCGATATTATACGGCTTCAGGCGGCTTGCAACTGTGCGGCCATTTCCAGCTTCACGCCGGTCAGCCTGCGCAGTTCATCGAGCGTCAGCCCCTCGACGATCTCCAGCACCTGCGCGCCCTGCGGCCCGACATCGAATACGCCCAGATCGGTGTAGACGCGCGACACGCAGGCGAGGCCGGTCAGCGGATAGGTGCAGGCGTCCACCAGCTTGCTCTCCCCCTGCTTGGTCAGCAAGTCCATCATCACGAAGGTCTTCTTTGCGCCGATGGCCAGGTCCATCGCACCGCCCACGGCGGGGATCGCGCCCGGCTCGCCCGTGTGCCAGTTGGCGAGATCGCCGTTCACCGCCACCTGAAACGCGCCCAACACGCAGATGTCCAGATGGCCGCCGCGCATCATCGCGAAGCTGTCGGCATGATGGAAGAAGCAGCCGCCGGTCAGCAGCGTCACCGCCTGCTTGCCCGCGTTGATCAGTTCCCAATCCTCTTCGCCCGTCGCCGGGGCCGGTCCCATGCCGAGCAGGCCGTTTTCGCTCTGGAGGAAGATTTCGCGCTCTTGCGGCAGATAGTTCGCGACCTTGGTCGGCAGGCCGATGCCAAGGTTCACATAGGCGCCTTCGGGAATGTCGCGGGCGACGCGGGCGGCCATCTGGTCGCGGGTCATGCGGTTCATGGTAGTGTCTCCCGGATCAGGCGGCAAGTGCGTGGTTGGTGGCGGACGCGATCTGGACGACGCGCTGGACGAAGATGCCCGGCGTCACCACGACCTCCGGGTCGAGCGCTCCCAGCTCCACGATCTCGCCGACCTGCGCGATGGTGGTCCTGGCCGCCATCGCCATGATCGGACCGAAATTACGGGCGGTCTTGCGGTAGACAAGGTTGCCCCAGCGGTCGCCCTTGTGCGCCTTGATGAGCGCGAAGTCGGCATGGATCGGATATTCCAGCACATGGTGGACGCCGTTGATCTCGCGCGTTTCCTTGCCCTCGGCGAGCAGCGTGCCATAGCCGGTCGGCGTGAAGATGGCGCCAAGACCAGCGCTCGCTGCCTGGATGCGCGCTGCCAGATTGCCCTGCGCCACCAGTTCCAGCTCGATCTTTCCGGCGCGATAGGCCGCGTCGAAATGATGCGAGTCCGACTGGCGCGGGAAGGAGCAGATGATCTTCTTCACCCGGCCCTCGCGGATCAGTGCCGCGACGCCCGCTTCGCCGTTGCCGGCGTTGTTGTTGATGATGGTGAGGTCGCCCACGCCGCGCGCGATCAGCGCGTCGATCAACTGGTCGGGCATCCCCGCCGTGCCGAAGCCGCCGATCATGACCGATGCGCCGTCTTGAATTTCTGCCACCGCCGCTTCGGCGCTGGCCACCGCCTTGTCGCTCATCCGAGTCTCCATAAGGGTCCGTTGCAGACCATCTGATTAGGTCGGGATATTGCGTCAATCGGTAAACGTGATATTGTCCGTTTATCGTTTGATTTGGATGGCGATATGATCGAGAACAGTGACCTTGAGGCGAATGGGGATCCTGAGTTCATGCAATCGCTGGCACGCGGCCTCGCCGTGCTTCGCTGTTTTGCAAACGAGCAGCGGCCCATGACGATTGCGCAGGCCAGCCGACTGACGGGGTTGAGCAGGCCTGCGGTCAAGCGCTGCCTGCACACATTGGTCCGAACGGGCTACGCCGCGCAGGACGGCGTGCAATATGCGCTTCGTCCCAAGGTTCTGGCGCTTGGCTATGCCTACATGTCCTCCAGTACACTCGCGATGCGGGCGCAGCCGTTGCTCGATCAGCTGCGCGACGACCTCCACGAATCCTGCTCTCTGGGCGTGATCGAAGAGGATGAAGTCTATTATGTCGCCAGGGCCGAGGTATCACGGATCATGTCGATTGCTTTGAGGGTCGGAAGCAGGCTGCCGCTCTATTGCACGTCGATGGGGCGTGTTCTCCTTGCGGCCCAGCCGCGTGGCGATCAGGAAGCCTATCTGCGTCGCACGCAGCTGAGGCAATGTACGCCCAAGACCGAAATCAACCCGTCCAGGCTGCTCGCGATTCTCGAGCATGTCGCAGAGGAGGGATATGCGATCGTGGATGAAGAGCTCGAGTTGGGGCTGCGTTCGGTGGCCGTGGCTGTCCACGGCAAAGCCGGTGCGATGGCGGCCGTCAACATGGGGACGCAGGCTGCCAGGGTCTCATTGCCCGATATGCGATCCCGTTTTCTGCCGGGCTTACGGCGCATAGCACGGAACCTCGAAGCCATGGGGCTTGACTGACATGAGGATATCACGCCAGCTTTGCATGTGACGGCGACCTCGCGACCCGGCGGACGGACTTCAACGGGAACCGAGCTCACACGTCCCTGGGGCCCGTGACGCCTGCCGAATTTGCTTCATCGGCCGAGGGTTAACCCCGGCCGATGAAATGCCGGATCTCTCATTCTGGCCGGTGGCTGAACTGGGACGGGGCCAAAAAGCCACGTTCGGTCAAGGGCCGCCTGTTATAAGGTCATCCATCGTTCAATTTTCTGGAACCATCGTCTTCAAATAGGTGGGTGGTACACAATTCAGATCCTGTCAGGTCACCGCTACAAAAACATCGCTGGAGCAGTGATATGGCGAAGGTTCTCGTTCTCTATTATTCGACCTACGGACACATCGAGACGATGGCGCAGGCGTTGGCCGAAGGCGCCCGTTCGGCAGGCGCCGAGGTCGACATCAAGCGCGTCCCTGAAACCGCACCCGAGGATGTCGCACGGGATAACCATTTTGAACTCGACCAGGCCGCTCCGATCGCGAACGTTGAAGATCTGGGGAATTACGATGCCATCATTATCGGGACTGGCACACGTTTCGGCCGCATGTCCTCGCAAATGGCGGCGTTCCTCGACCAGGCAGGCGGTCTATGGGCCCGCGGCGCGCTCAACGGCAAGGTCGGCGCTGCCTTTGCGTCGACCGCAAGCCAGCATGGCGGTCAGGAAACCACGCTGTTCTCTTTGATTACAAACCTGCTTCACTTCGGCATGACGATCGTTGGTTTGCCCTACAGCTTCCAAGGTCAAATGACGATGGGCGAAATCACCGGCGGGACGCCCTACGGTGCCACAACTCTTGCCGGCGGGGACGGCAGCCGCCAGCCCAGCCAGCTCGAACTCGACGGCGCCCGACACCAGGGTGAACTTGTCGCCAGAACTGCCGCCAAACTCTTCGGATAGATTCTCAGGCACCGACGTTGGGACTCGCCGCTGCAACCCATAGAAAAACAAGATTTTTCTCCGAGCGGGCGATCGGTGAGGTAGTTTAGGAGAGGATGAAGTGGGACTTCTGGTCGAGGGCAGGTGGCATGACGACTGGTACGATACTGCGTCTACCGGCGGTCGCTTCGTCCGGAAGGACAGCACGTACCGCAACTGGATAACCCCCGACGGCTCCGCTGGCCCTAATGGCCAGGGCGGCTTCAGGGCGGAGGCTGGGCGCTACCACCTTTATGTCAGCCTTGCTTGTCCTTGGGCACACCGCACCCTGATCATGCGTGCCCTCAAGGGGCTGCAGAAAATGATCGGCATTTCGGTCGTCAACTGGGTGATGGGGGAACGTGGGTGGACCTTCGACGACGCGCCGGGCGTGATCCCGGACCCGATTCACCACGCCAAGTGCCTGCACGAAATCTATACGACGGACGATCCGCACTTTACGGGTCAGGTTACCGTGCCTCTGCTTTGGGATAGGCTGCGCGGACGAATCGTCAATAACGAGTCCTCCGAAATCCTGCGCATGCTCGGTTCGGCATTTGATGGTCTTGGAGCGAAGCTGGGCGATTATTACCCCGAACCGCTACGCGATGAGATCGACGCGCTTAACCTGCGCATCTACGACACGGTGAACAATGGTGTTTACCGGGCTGGCTTCGCGACCACCCAGGAGGCCTACGCCGAAGCAATCGTCCCGCTGTTCGAGACACTTGACTGGCTGGAGCAGAGGCTTGATGCACGTCGCTTCCTCTTCGGCGACGCAATGACAGAGGCCGATATCCGATTGTTTAGCACTCTGGTGCGGTTCGATGCGGTGTACTTCGGACACTTTAAATGTAACCTGCGGCGAATTGTAGATTATCCCGCCCTGTGGCGCTTCACCCGCGAGGTCTATCATCTGCCCGGCGTGGCCGAGACGGTGAATATGCAGCATATCAAAGGCGCTTATTATCAGAGCCATCCGACCATAAACCCGACCGGCATCGTTCCGTTAGGCCCATCTATTGAATTCTAGGGGGCGGGCGTTCGATGCACGGGATCGCAGATTCGGCGCTTCCATTGACGGAGAGGCAGTGTCGGACGGCGAAGTCGGGACCATATCTGTGCGTCAAACACGCTCGACAGCCAGCACGAGCCCCACGCCGATGCCGATGCAGAGTGTCGCAATGTCGCGCTTGCCGGTGCTCCTCTCGAGCTGATGCACCAATGTCATGGAGATGCACGCGCCCGACATGCCAAGCGGGTGATCGAGAGCGATGCCACCACCATTGGGGAGGCTCATCCCGAAGAATGCGCCACCAGCGATGTGCCTGAGCCAGCAGGCGTACGACAGACGGGTCGACTTCTGCGGATGGCCTGCTCCCCCGATCGTCGATCAACCGCCGTGAATATCCGCCGCGCGCCCTCGACCGCCATTCAAAGGCGAGGGCAAGGCGCATCATGGATGGGCTGATTCTGGGCGCCGGGGTGCCAGTCAGGCGCTCCCATTCGGCTTTGAGCGCTGCTGATGACATCCGTTCCAGCGCGGTGATCTGACGCTCTGTCATCCCTGTCGGGATCCGATCTGATAGCAGATCCTGCCGTCACGCGTTCCCCTGTCGATGATATTGCCCTTTTTCCGGAGGCCCGTCAGTGCCGCCCGCACGGTGTGGGGCAGCCAGCCTGTGGCTTCGGTCAGTTCGGCCATCAACGCCCCTCCGGGGCGCTCAACCATGGAGAGCAGCAGTTTTGCCTTGGTGGTCCGCGGAGGAGGGGAGGCAACCGGCAAGGGATCCGCTGCTGCATTTTTCTCATCGTCAGTCTCGGGCTCGACCGGGCTTCCGTCGGCCGGTGGGCGATAGCTGCCGGTCCTCTTTCGAGGTTGACGATCAGTCGCGAGCAGCAACAGCTGCCGGTCAGCCGTCGACCTCAGTCGACGTTCGGCGGTGAATTTGTGCTCCTCAGCTGCCGACCGTCTGCTACCGTACGCAATGACCAAATTTCATTTCTACGAGCCCAGAGAGGGGCATCGGTTACCACATGATCCCCTCAATGCGATCGTTGCCCCGCGGCCGATTGGGTGGATCTCGACAATAAGCGAGAATGGGGTGCGCAATCTGGCGCCATACAGCTTCTTCAACCTGGTCAACTATCGTCCCCCGCTTGTCGCCTTCTCGTCGGTGGGTTGGAAGGATTCAGTAGCGAATGTTCAGGCAACGGGCGACTTCGTCTGGAACCTCGCAACAATGGCTCAGGCGGAGCAGATGAACGCAAGCTCGGCAGCCGTGGATCCCGACGTCGACGAGTTCGATCTCGCCGGACTGAGCGCGCTACCCTCTGTGCCCGTTAAACCACCTCGCGTCGCGGGCAGCCCGGTCCATTTCGAATGCCGTTTGACCCAACTCATTCAACTCAAAACCAAGGACGGTCTCGATCTGGATCAGTGGCTCGTTATTGGGGAGGCGGTCGGCATTCATATTGACATGGCAATGCTCGAGGATGGGGTTTATCAAACGGCGCGTCCAAACCCTATTACCCGCGGCGGCGGGCCGGCAGATTATTTTGAGATCACCCAGGACCGGCTGTTCAGGATGAGGCGCCCCGGCTGACGGAAGGCCTGTGATTTCACGGCTTTTGCTCCGGTTTTGGCAAGGTCGACATCAAGAACTTCTTCGCGCGGAACTGCGCCCGTGTTCCGGCGGGTTCTCGAATATCCTCAATGATTTGAGACTAGGTGGCGGAGCGGGAGTCCGCCTAACTCTTAAGAAAATCCTTTTATTTGGTATACTTTTAAAAACGTTGCGCGAATTTTGCTCCCACACCCGCTCCCACATTCCGTGGATCGACATCCAAACGGTGCAGGATTTTGTTGGGGGTTAAGCCTTCGGTGGCTCCGGATTCTCCCGGCGCTGCAACTCGTTCTCGACCGCTTCGCGAATGAAGAGCGCCAACTGGCGGTTGCCAACGACCGCCTCGATACGACGGATCGTGTCGGTCGATAGCCTGATTGTCGTCGGCTTCATTCCAAGCGGTGGGCGTCCCATCATCCAGTCGCTATCGGTCATCTCCGCTATCTCCAAGCCAAACACGTTGACGCAACCGTATATTCGTATATACGACATCGTTTATTGATTAAACGATGTCGTATATAGCCGCGATGGTGGTTGTGGATTGGGCCAGCGACAGCCCGGCATCGCGAATCGAGCGGAAATCTCGGGACAGTTTCGCATCCGCCCGTGCCCTTCCGCCATCCCGCTTCGGATGCGGAATGGAGGTGCATATGGCTCCCACCACGTCGCGCCGCGCCTTATTGGGCGCCTTTGCCGCTACCCCCGCCGTCGGCTTCGCGGTTCCTTGGAAACATGCCCTGACATCGCTCCACGATCGCTATGGCGATGAACCGGCGGCGCTCGTTCGGACCAAGGAAGGGCGCAATCTTAGCCGCGTCCGCTATCACAATGCCGAAAGATTTTTCGGACCGCTGGATCAGGGATTCCATGATTGCGGCGGCGAAATGCTCTATCGATCCGGCATCGTCGCTCAGCTCGCACTATCCGCCCACCTCCTTGATGTCGGCTTTTCGGACAATTGGAACGCTCGCCATGTCCGGCTCGATGTCGCGAAGGGGCTGGCTTACGCCAATGCAACCGGCTTCGCGCATCATTGTGGCGGCATGGCGCGGCTGGCGGCGGTTCTTTCGCCCTATTGGAAATGGGGCCACGCCCATCAGTTCGACCAGCCGCGACCCGACGATGGCGCGTTCACCGTCGGAGAAGTCCGCCCGATCCTGCGGGCTTTGCTGGACCGGGTGCATGACGTAACCGGCCATCCGCGTCCCAGAGGATGGCGTCGTCGGCCAGAGGAGGCGCGGCCATGACGCGGGACGCACTGGCGCTATACGAAGCCGCCTTGGGCCAGCTTCCGCCGCTGACGCGCTTTGTCTTTCTGCTGAACCGCGTGGACGATCTTTCCTATCAGCAGATTGCCGATCGGCTGGGGATCGAGACTCGAGCCGTGGAATGCGGCATGGCCGAGGCCTTGGCGATGATCGCGACATTTCTCGATCGCGGTACACCGCTGCGCTGGCGGCGCAAGCCGTTGGCGCTGGCCGAGATTGATTTTCGCCGACGCCACCGAGCCTATTGTAAACGCAGATTGCGCCTTTTGGGCATCCACGTCGCTTGGGATGACGATGGCGACGACGATCAAACCGTCAGTCGAATCATGCTGCGAGCCATGCCCCAGCCGCTCCGCGAAACCTTAGCGCTTCACCGCGATCATCTGACATTCGAGCAGATAGCGACCCGCATAAACATATCTCGATGGACTGTAAGATGGCGAATGCGAGGTGTCGTCGGATATCTCACGCTCAAGCCCAAGACGTTCGAAGAATGGCTCTATTCAACGGGATCGCGCCGTTTGTGGAGCAGCTAGCAATCCTTTCGGCCCCGAGACGGGTGGCGGCTGTTTTTTGGACAGCGGCGGCCGCGCTGGTGACGATGCTACCGATCGCCAGACGGAGGCGGTGGCATCTGACATTGTCGGAATATTTTTATTGATATTTGACATTCCGCGGATCGCTGGGCACATTGGGCAAATTGGAGACACCCATGAGCGACGGACCTCATCGCAGTTTGCCAATGGGCAGGCGCTGGAAAAAATTGGCGGAATGCATAGACAACGCCTCCTTCACGGCTGAGGAAGTGTGCGAGCGTCGAGACGCTGCCATCCTCGGTGAGTTTTCGCGCGAGATTCCTGACACTCTGATGTCCGGCCTGCGCAATATCTTATGCAGCTCGGATCAGGGATCACTCTTCGCGCCATCAGGCGATGAAATCGAAAACCTAAGAATGCAGGCAAATGGTTCGCCTGCCGGAAATTTGTTGCTTGATTGCGCGATAGATGCCGTCAATTCTGGCGTTGTCGGTGAAGCGGCACTCTCCTCAGCATATCAAGAAACCGCCAACGAGATATTGGACCGTCACGCTCGTGGTATGGCCGAGCACTATCAGCGAGAAACCGGAGCGAAGCGTGCGGCGCATTTTCAGGCACGCATCGGAACGATTCTTCATCAACAATCCATCACGGATTTGACTTCCCGCCTTGTCCAAGGCGGCAGAGCGATGGTCATTCGTGCGCCCACTCGCCACACGGGTCTTGATGATGGGGTGTGTTTCTAATGAACAATGTTACCCCGAAAGAGCTTCCAAAACTTGATGTCGTTGTTTCGGAGACGCGCAGGCGAGCAAACGCCGGGGTTCCCTGCGTGATAGGCGAGCACATCCAGTTCAATGAGGACAAGCTGCTTTCATATTGCTTCGCTGAATGGAAGCCCGTCGTGTTCGATATGCTGGTGGTCGCCGCTGCCGTTGAGTTTTGTGATCGGCTGCAAAGGCGTCCGACGATAGGTTGGAGCCGCGACATTCACCTTGAGATTCCGGTCCACGAACAGTCGCTATGGGAATCCGATAGCGTCAAAACCGCGCTCATATCAGCCCTTGGTTTCCTGACCGGGGATCGGTGGAATATCTCATTTGTCAGCCGGAAAGCGGCTGAAGTGTCGCGGACGCAAGCAACCTTGGCGTTGCCGAGCGGAGCCAAAGCCATCGTGCCATTTAGCGATGGGATGGATTCGCGCGCGGTCGCGGCGCTGTCCGCAATCAAATTCGGCTCATCAATCATTCGTGTCCGCTTGGGTAGCAAGAAACACGATCAGCCTCGCAAAGACGGTCGATTACAGCCCTTCACGAATATCCCTTACAAGGTGAAGTCGAACGAACGACGTTTTGCCGAGAGCAGCAATCGGTCGCGAGGTTTTAAGTTCTCGATGATCTCAGGAATCGCGGCCTATCTCGCCAATGTCGATACGATCATCGTGCCTGAAAGCGGTCAAGGCGCACTGGGGCCGCCGCTCGTTCCCGTCGTGCAGGCCTATCCCGACTATCGGAATCACCCGCGATTCACGGAGCGTATGGAGAAGTTTTTCGCCGCGCTCCTCAATCATCATGTGTCTTACACGTTCCCGCGCCTGTGGTTCACGAAGGGTGAAACGCTCAAAGCGTTTGTCACGGAATCAGATGAACGGGATGATTGGAGCGATACGATCTCTTGTTGGCAGCAGAATCGCCATGTGCCCGTTGAAGGCCATAAGCGGCAGTGTGGGATTTGCGCCGCATGTATGCTCCGGAGACTGAGTGTCCATGCTGCCGGTCTGACTGAACCTGCTGGTCACTATGTGTGGCAAAATCTGGGCGCGGCGACGTTCGAAGCTGGCGTGGCTCCGGGGTTTTCTAAGATCACTCCTGCCCTGCGGGAATATGCGATCGCGGGCACTATGCACATGGATGACCTCGCGGCTCTGGCAGATTCTCCTCGACATGAATCGCTGATCAAACGCCATGCGGCGCAGATTGCGCAGCCTCTTGGCCTCTCGAACCAAGAAGCAGAAATGAAACTGAACTCCCTCCTTCGCCGCCATCGTGACGAATGGCACGCCTTTGTAGAATCCCTCGGAGCCGACTCTTTCATCCGGCAGTGGACGGGTAGCGTGTCATGAGTTCGATTCTGGAATCATTCCCAGCCGAAGATATGGGCGAGCGACTCCGGCTAGCGCGAGAGGATGCTAAAATGACGCAAGCTGCGGCAGCGAGTGCCGCAGGAATGGCGCGGACGACTCTCGTCGCTATTGAAAAAGGTCAGCGCCGGGTGCGTCTTGACGAGCTTCGGACGCTGACGGGTACCTATCGCGTCACGATCAACGAGCTGCTGCGTCAGGATCCAATCCAGATCAATCTCCTGCCGCAATTTCGGAAGGTAACGGAATCCGAGGATGCAAGCGTCAATCAGGCAATCGCGCTTCTCAATGATCTTGTGCGCGCCGAAGTCGAATTGGAACAATTGCTCGGTATATCCCGACCTGCTGCCTATCCTCCCGAGACGCCGATTTTGCCGGGGGATGTCCGTCAACAGGCTGAACAGGACGCGCTCGATCTTCGGCAATGGCTGGGGCTTGGCCTGAACCCAATCACTGACATTGTGAGCCTGTTGGAGCTGCAACTTGGCGCGCGTGTTTATGTGCGCAGGCTTCCGCCCAGCATCTCCGGGTTGTTCGCGTTCGATGATGCCGTTGGCCCGTGCATTTTGCTCAACGCCAACCATCCGCGCGATCGACGCGCAAACACCGCCGGGCACGAGACGGGGCATTTCATGTCCACGAGGAAATCGGCCGATGTGCTTGATGACGCCACGTCGGAAACCGCCCGCGAAGAGAGATATGCGAATGCGTTCGGAAGGGCATTCTTGATGCCCGCCCGCGCTGTGAAGCAGAAATTTCAGGATGTAACGGCGGGCGCGTCATCGCTGAGCCGCCGTCATATCATCGTGCTGGCAAATTATTTCGGCGTGTCTCGTGAAGCCTTGGTCCGGCGGCTGGAAGAACTTGGCTTGATAAAACGCGATAGCTGGGATTGGTTTGTTGAAAATGGTGGGATCACCAATGAACAGGTGATTCAGGTGCTCGGCGCTCTGCCAAAGGATGAGCACAAGGACGATGCTGATCGCCCGATCTCGCTTCGCATGAGCATGATGGCGGATGAGGTCTGGAGGCGAGGACTTTTGAGCGAAGGTCAGCTCGCGCGAATGCTATGCCTCGATCGGTTGGAGTTACGTGCTCTGCTGGATGGGCTGGGCGATGAAGGGAGCGAGGCCGATGGGGCTCCCAAGCTGCTTGTTTGACCGGTCTGCGCCTTTGGTTCTCGATGCAAGCGTCGCCATAAATCTCAATGCGACCGGCAAATGTGCGCCTATCCTCGATGCCATCCCGAACCCAATTGTGATTCTCGATGTAGTTTTGGGAGAACTGGAGGCTGGCCGTATCAAGGGGCGAACCGATGCAGATATGGTGGAGGCGCTGATCAAATCAGGACGCGCTCAAGCGGCGCCGCTGTCACCCGAATGCGAGGTTAATTTCCTCGCGCTGGTCTGCGGGCGCGGGTCCGCTACTCTTGATGATGGAGAGGCCGCAACAATTGCATGGGCTGTGGCGCATGGCGGAATACCGATCATCGACGAGAGGAAAGGACTCGCAATCTGTCAGGAGCGCTTCCCATCTGTTCAAACCGGCACCACGGTCGATGTCCTTTCACATGACGATGTGGTCGCGGCATTTGGGCGATACGAGCTTGCCGACGCTATCTTCAACGCCCTCACCATTGCTCGTATGCGCGTTCACGACCGACACATTCCATGGGTCGTCCAGCAGATTGGATCGTCGCGCGCGTCATTGTGCCACAGCCTGCCTCTAAGTGCCCGGACCGCCTACTCGTCGGACGATACGCGGGACCTTTCGGCCCAAGGAACGTGACGCCAGCGGAATGGATCAAGCACAGCTCACGGCACCGATTCCAACAAGATTCGCGTTGTCGGGTGAAGCGAAAGTCAGAACCGACAGACCGGCGACGGCATCACGCCGAGCGCCTCGGTTCTGCCGCCGGGTGCTGCGTGCGCGATCAGGATAGTTCGGGCCAGCGGCCATAGCATCGCGGATGGCAATACCGAGCAGCGCGGGCGCTCCACCATGCATTCTGCGGAGATTCAGTCGCCATATTGCTTGACCAAGAAATCCACCGTGATGTTCTCTAAGATGGCATCATGCGGGATCAGAGCGTAGCGCCAAGGCTTGCCGCCATAGCTGCGGGCGTGTTCGCTCGCCCAGCCGCACCACTGGACCGCAACATCGCGCTTCGCCAGCACGTCCTTGTCGGTCATCTGTGTCGCCATTTTTGGCTCTAGCATGACGATGCAGTCGTCCATCTCGGCAACGAAGTCGGGCTGGTATTCGAGATGGTCATTCCCGCTGCGATAGAACATCTGGAATTGCCCCTTGGCGGGTCGCATCCATTTGAGGGATTCACGTTCAAGGATCACCGCGAGCTTGCGTTCGGTGTCCGAGTGGAACTTCGCAACCATCGATAGGCATTTGGTGAAACCGCCAAACAGGTAACGCGCCATGTTGCTTTTGTCGGCGGGCGAAACGCGATAGTCGAGCGGCGGCGAATTGTCGGTCGTGAAGGCGCTTTCCTTCAGCTCCGTGAAGCCCTGCCGAACCTCGTGGTGATATTCCACGCTATCGTCGAGCCAGAAATGATCCTGCATTTGCGCGTGGACGGCACGGGCAATCTCGCGCTGATGCAGAACGAGAACCTGTCCGGCCTCTTCTTCGGAAAGATAGCTTCGCAGGTGCGTGACCACCTGTCCCGCCAATCCATAAAGCAGGTCGGCATGTTCATCATAAGCGATGTCGGGGAAGTCGATCAGCCCGCTGACGATATAGTCCTCCAGCCGCTCTTCGAGCAGATTGGTCTGCGCCAGCCCGATGACATCGACCTGATCCGTGCGGAGATGCTTCGCCCAAAGCTCTTCGCTGGGGGCCGGATAACGCATCCCCGACAAGTCGAGCGTGAACGGTTTGAAGCCCGCTTTCACTTCGCCCTTCGGCATGACGACGATGCGCGGGATGTCGATGGTGCGATCTGCCATAAGTTTCGCCGTTGCGGCGACAACCGCCGCCATGTCGGGGGCTGGCTTGGCGACGCCTTCAAGCTCCATCTGCGCCGATTGAAACTGGCTCCTGACTTCCTTGACAATCTGCGCCTGCACTTCGGGGCGGCTCAGGTAGGATGTGTTAGGAACCTTGTCGGGTTCACGCGCGAGCTTGCGGAAGGCATCGTAAGCGAGCCGGGCCACCTTCATCTCGTCGGGATCGGTAAAGGCAGGTGGCGGCGTTGCCGGACTCGCCTCGCTCTCGGTCGGCGTCGCCGATTGCAGGCCAAGTCTGGAAAGAATGGTGGGCGCGGCCACGACCGTCACGGTTTTGCGGGAAAGCTCCGTCTCATCGAGCACGAGCTGTTTCAGGCGGATCGGCGAATTTGGATTGTTCGCTTCATCGACGATTTCCTGAAAACGGTCATGCGCGACAATGTTCAAACGATCCACGGCGATGACGCCGGTGCGCCTGCCGTATGGCAGGCGTAGCCCGCGCCCGATGCTCTGCTCGATCAGCGTGCGCGCATTCGCTGCGCGAAGCGGGATAATGGTGTAGAGGTTGGTCACGTCCCAACCTTCTTTCAGCATGTTGACGTGAATGACGATCTCGACGGGATTGTCATTCTGTTCGACGGTGAGCAGCTTCTCGACCGTCTCCTCTTCCTTGACGCTGGAATCGACCTGAATCGCCTTGTCGGCATAGCGGCCTTGGAAAAACCGCTCCGACTGGATCAGGCTCATCAATTCAGCGGCGTGAGCCGTATCGCGCGCAATGATGAGCACGAACGGCTTGACGATGCGCTCCCCATTCTCACGGGCATAGGTTTCAAGATCGACCTTCACGCTTTCGTGGAGGCGAACGCCATCCTCCAGCTTCAGTTGCTGGATCGCCTCGGTCGATTTTCCTGCTGGATTGAAATCCTTGCGCGTGACGACAGCCGGTTCCTTGACGAAGCCGTCCTCCATCGCGCGTGCGAGCGGATAGTCGAAAATGACGTTGCTGAACGGCACAGGCCCGCGCGCGCCTTCGACGAATGGCGTGGCGGTCAGCTCCAAGCCCAGCACCGGCTTCAATTCGTTGATCGCCCGCATTCCCGCTGTCGCGCGGTAGCGATGCGATTCATCCATAAGCAGAACCAGGTCGGGCAAGTTCGCGAGATAATCGAAATAGCTCTCGCCAATTTCCTCCCGGAAGGAACGAATGCGCGGGCTGCGCCCTCCGCGCACTTCAGAGGCGATCTTGGCGATGTTGAAAATGTTGATCGTCGTCGGGAAGAGCTGACCGCCCGATGCGATTTGACGCTCATAGGTTTCGCCGGTCGTAAGCACCGGCGGCGAAATGGCGAACTCGGAAATGCCCTTGAATACATATTTAGGCGTGTTCGCGGTGAAGTCGGCGATCAGCTTGTTATAGATGGTGAGGTTCGGCGCGAGCACGAAGAAGTTATTGATGCCGTGCGCCAACTTTAAATACGTGATGAAGGCGCCCATGAGGCGGGTCTTGCCCACGCCGGTTGCCAACGCAAAACAGATCGAAGGAAAATTGCGTTCGAAGTTCGTGACGCCCGGAAACTCGCTTTGGATGATCTCCAGAGCGGCGGCGATGTCGGCAGTTTTTGTCGGCGGGACGATCTTGGTAACGCGGTCGAGGATTTCCAAGCTCCGGCGCTGCGGCGCGCGCAAGCTCAGCCGCCCAGCAACGGCATTAACGTGACGGAGATTGCTCATGCGGCGTCTCCATCATCGAACAATCCGCCCTGCCGTGGAACCGGCGCGACTGGAAGCTCCGCTTGCGGAAGATTGGCGACATTGAGGCTATAATCGTCATGCCCCCATTCGCACCGGTTGCGGATGTGGTTGGGAATCTTGCGAACGGTGAGATTCGGCCAAAGATCGGTATTTCCTCGAAATGCGGCGCATAGGATCAGTAGCGAACGCCCATCGCCCACATCCTCGCTCAATGCCGCCAGTTCCTCCGGCCCCAAGGTTTGGGTCGTCACATATAGGAAGTCGGCTTCGGATGAATGGCCCTGCTGCCAATAGACATCGGGGCTGGGCGCATATGTGAAGCCCTCCAGCTTGCATAGCGCCTGCGCCAACATCTCGGCGTTGTATCCCTTGGAAATAACCTCGCGGCCCCATTTGTCTTTTTCGAGCAGCGACGGGGCGAGTTCGTAGTAGCGGAACCCGCCGCCGCCTTTCCAATCGACCGCCTTGCTAATGCCGCCTTGATCGGTGCCGTCGATCACCTTCCGCAAGCGCGGTGCGACGTGTGTGAAGCAATGATCGCCCAATTCAACCATGACCCAGCGCCGCCCCATCTTGTGCGCCACAGCGCCAGTGGTCCCTGAGCCAGCGAATGAGTCGAGAACCAAATCGCCCTCTTCCGAAGCCAATTCTAGAATGCGCTGAATAAGACGCTCCGGCTTTGGTGTCGTGAATTGCTCAACATCACTAAAGAGGGACTGAATTTCGATCTTCGATGTTCGATTGCTGCCCACGTCGTTATGGGTCCAAATCGTTTCAGGCGGGCGGCCTGTCGAGCTGTCGGCATAAATACGGTAATAAGCGGACCATCCTTGCCGCCCTTTGACCCATTCGATTTTATCAGCCTCCGCCTCAACTTTTTTCGGAGACCATCGCCAGCGTCCTTCGACACCGTCCGGGCGCATTGGAAAGACCTCTGAGCCATCCGGCGCGGTGAGGGCGTAATACATGGTGGGGCGTGCTTCTCTTGTATCGTCACCACTTCCCATCGCCCTCAGCGGCTTGGTGTAATAATGTCGGCCCTTCTCATCGATTTTGTTAAAATGCGTTGCTACTTCCCCCGTGTTTAAACGCGCAAGCTTCGCACGCTCTATATCCTTAGCATATGTAAGGATGTGATCGTGACGCGAGGAGAAAAAGCGGGAGTCCATTTTCGGACTATCTGATTTTTCCCAAATTACATTGGCAATAAAATTTGATCGCCCGAAAATCTCATCGCACAGCACTTTGAGGTAGTGCGCTTCGTTGTCATCGATGGTGATCCAAAGCGAGCCGTCTTCCGACATCAAGCGACGAATGATCTCCAACCGATCACGCATCAGCCCAAGCCAGATGCTATGCTCCAGTCCATCGTCATAGTGGGTGAAGGCGCTGCCGGTATTGTACGGCGGGTCGATAAATACGCACTTCACCTTGCCCGCGCAATCCGCCTCCAACGCTTTCAGCGCGAGCAGATTGTCACCATGAATCAGCACATTGTCGAAAACGTCGTTCTCGCTTACGCGCGCGGCGGCATGATAGCTCTTCTCCGCATCCTCGATCAGAATGCGCGGCTCCAGCCGTGGCCGGTTGTCCTTCCCCACCCAAGTGAGTTCAAGTTTCTGTTTCGATTTCATGTGAGATTACCGATTTGGGGGGCTTGGGTTGAAAGGAAATTGAATAGGCGCACCGGATATGGATCATTGCCAATAGGCAACGCGAGTAGCGGCGGAAGCGCGGGGTTTGCCTGAAAACCGTAATGCTCGGTCATCGACAGCCGGATAATGTCACTGACATCCGCCTGTGTCTTGAAAACACTCAACGGATTACGCCCGGCACTGAACGGCTGGGTCTGCGCCCACACGGTCTGACGGAGGGTGTCCAGTTCAGGGCCAACAACCGCCGTAAGACGTGGCAGGCTAAGAGGCGGGTGCCCCGCAATCTGATTGCGAAGCCGCTTCATCATCACGAAGGCGACGGCATATGCGCCGTGCCGATAGGCCAGTCCCTCTTGGTTGGTGGGCGCGCCCGCAGCCTGCTCGTTCATGTGGGCGATGATATAGCGAAACGCGATCACCGCATTCCGCAGCTGCAGCGCGGACAGCGCGGGCATGAAGATCGTCGAATAAGGATATTGCCCAACCTTCTGCACGCTCGCGGCGTTGCGCTTCGCCATCACCGGAAGGCGGGGATCGGGCTGGAGCATCGACAATGCAAATGCGGCCTCCTCGACACGAATGATCGTCGGGTCGGTGAGGTCAAGGGCCTCGGCCTGATAAGCGTAGCGATAACCGACAATCGCCAGCTCACGGCGGATGCGTTCCTGCTCCGCATCGAGTGCGACGAAATCCGCCTTACCGACATCGTTCTGATGGTTTCGCGCACGGGTGACGGATTGCCCGAAATCATTCTCGGCATCGGCCGCGATGATCGTCACGAGCACGCGCGCGTCCGATATGCTTGCGGCTCCGGCAGTTCCTAAGCGACGCGCCGCCGTGGCAACTGTCTGGGCGCCATTGACGATGGACAGCTTATCGAGCTGAAAATTCTTTCTCTCGCGGCCTCCCCGTCGCCCTTGGACGCTGCTGCACAGGGCGGTGACGCCGTTGTTGAAAAACTCGAAATCGGCCGCATTGTTGGCTAGGCTGTTGTCGATGGAGCGGTTCACATCCGTGCGATGACCGAGCGATGCGCGAATGTTCCGCGCATAAAGCGCCTTCCCATGCTGCAAATGAAGTTGCGCCAACTGCTCCAATTTCACCATGCCGACATAGGCCGTCCGGTTGCCGGAAACCTTGGCCCAATCGAAAAGCGTCAGCCTGCAATCAATCCGCGCATGTGCATTCACGTCGCGGAGCGCGGTCAGAATATCCTGAGCGGAATAATCTAGAACCGGATCGACGAGCCGCTCTTCGCCGTGCGCGGGATCGGCGATCAAGTCGGCGATGGCCTGCGCGGGATACTGTCCGAGCTGATCGCCCGTATGCGCGATGACGAGTTGGATGCGTTCACAATCGTCCAGCGCGGCATCAATCTCCACCTGACGATCCAGCACGTTCTGATTGAAGCCGGTGTAGTCAGACGCGATCAGTTTGCGGATGCCCTGACAGAACGCATTGGCTTCATCCTGCGTGAACTGCGCCGACGCCTTCAATTTGCTTTGGATCAGGAACAGGGTCTTGATGTCGGCCTGATAAAAAATGGCGTCGATGCCAAGATCGCCGAAATCATCGACGACCGACGAGCAAGCGTCAGCAACGCTCGCCCCGCAATGGTGGTGGACGACGAACGCGCTGATGGACCGTGCGAGATTCTTCTGATCGTTCTGCGCCACGTCCTGCGACGGTTGCAGCAGCGGGGGAAGACTCCCGACATAGGCATCGACAAGATGGCGCTTGAGAAGAGTTTGCTGGGCCGCGTCCATGTCGCTCCTAGCCCGGCTTCTTCAAGGGATGGAGGCGACGGCTATCACCGCTGTTGCGCCAGTAACTTCCCGATTTGTCGTTGCTAGGCCAACCATGTTCGGGGTGCGTCAGCGCATCGACTAGAAGCAAAACGTGTTTGGCAAAGCCAACGGCATCTGTGTCGAGTAACTCGAACGAAATAGCTTTGAAATGCGCGCCAAACGCATTGCGCACCTGCGCGATGCGTGTCAGTTCATCAAAGATCGGCTTCAACTCGACGGTACTGGTGGACGCGACGGTTGCGTCGGCAATACCGTCGCGGATTTCCACTTTTAGCGCCTCGCGCAGCTTACTGCCGATAGCAGGCAACAGGTCGCCCAAGGTGTAGGCAGCGCCATGACGGCGTGGCACGGCGCATTCATATTTCAGAGTGAGATAGTCCAGCACCGCCTCAAGGATCACGCCGGCCTTGCTGCAAATGGCCTGCGGATCAATCGGCGATTCCGCCAGAAGCGCCCGCAGCCGGTCAACTTCCGGCAGGGAGCTGATGATGCGAATGCCATCGTCGATTGCCCAGCCGGTCAACTCCACGAACTGGCAGGACTGGCCGGGCTTCAACCAGCCCCAGCGGTATTTCTCACGCCACGGGCGATAATGGGTGGTGACGATGGTATGCTTAAACCGGGTGCTGATTTCGTAGATCATGCCGATCACGCGCTCGACATGCGGTTCGTCCACGCTGCCCAGAACGTCGTCAAGGATCAGCACGGTTTCATCGGCGCGATCCCGCGCGGCGAGCGCCAGGAACACGCAAAGCCCCAGCGTGTCCAGATGGGATTGGCTGAAATAGGCTTGGGGCGGCGCGTCGTGGCCGGAGAAATCGGCCTTCAATTCGATGGAGGCGCGCTTCTTGGGGTCAAGCTCAAGCGCGATGGTGTCCAATCCCTCGCCGGGATGCACCTTTTCGTAGAGCTTGCCGACTTCCTGCGCGATTTCGGTGATGATGCCGTCGGTGAATTTCTGGCGCTCCTCAACGCACTGCGCCAGCGCGGTGTCGACGTTTGGAATCAGGTCGGCCAGTTCTTTCACGCGGGCGGCATTGCTATCGTAACGCTCGGCGGCGGCCTTAAGCTGGGCGAGGAATCTGCTCTCGTCGCGCCAGCCCGCCTCAATCCCGGCCCATGCTGCGGCAATCGCCTCGTTGGCGGCCAGCCACGCGGGTAACGCAGCGCTGTCGGTCGGCGGCGGCGCGGCGGGAAGCTGCACGGTTGCCTTCCACTGGTGGCCGGTCTGGGCCGTGGTGAACGTGGTGACGGCTTTCTGGTAGTCCGCCTGCGTCTGCCCCAATGCCGTTTCGGCATTATTCAATGCCGTTTGCTGGGCATTCTTGTTCGCGTGGGCAGTCCGCAACGCCGAAAGCGCATTGAGCTTCGCGTCGATCTGGGCCGCCAAGCCTGCGATATTTTCATCGCTAGCGCATAGGGGACATTCGGTCGATTGCGGATGCGCGTGGAAGTAAGCACGGCCTGCTTCCAGCACGGGCAATGTTTCACCGGCCCCCTCGGTGGCGGTGGCAATCGCCGCGCCCAAAGCCTGCTCCGCCAGTGCCAATGCGTCCTTGGCGCTCGTCACCGCGCTGTGGCGGGTGGCGAGCTTTTCGAGGTAGCCTTTGAGGGCGTCGAAGACCGCCCGCAATTTGCCAATCGCCGCGATGTCAGCATCCAAGCCGGTGGTCGGCTCAGCCAATTTCTGCTTGGCCCATGTGACGGCATTCAAACCCGCCGGGCTACCCGCAGCTTCATAAAAGCCCTGCAACGCGGCCAAGTTCTCCTGCTCTGCGGCCTGCGCCTGCTGCTTTTCGGTCGCCAGCGTTTTGCCAAGCTGGCGGAGCGTTTCTTCGGAACGCTCATATGCTTCAATGTCGATGAAGCGTTTGATGGCCTCATAACGGGCGGCAGGCTGTGCTTGGATCAGTTCCAGAATCTGCCGCTGGCGCAAAAGCTCGATCCGGGGGCGTGCCGATATAGGCGACACCGACACCTTCTTATCGACGATCCTGCCGGAGCATTTGGCCGTGTGGGTTTCCAAATCCACTGCCAAGGCGCTCGCGGGTTTACCGGCAGTCGGCCAGAATTTTTCCAGCCCTTTGCCCATGCCGCGATTTTCCAGCGAACCAATGCGCTCAAAGGCCAGAAACTCGAACGCATCGCAGATGGTCGTTTTGCCGGTGCCGTTCTCACCATAGATCAAGGTGAGCTTCTTGTTCTTCTCGAAGTCGAGCGTGAACGTTGCGGCGGAGCCGCGAAACGCGGTCAGCGTCAGTGATTTCAGGGGTGCTGACCCGGCCATCAGCTTGTGGCCTTCGCCGACGCGAGGTCGATCTCAAGTTTCCAATCGCTGCCCTGCATGGTGCCAGCGGCGATTTTCGCAATAAGGACATCGCGTTTGTCAGCACGCAGCAAGCCTGACTGAATCAAGCGATCCACGGTCAACGCGGCCAATTTTGCCGATGGCACTGCTTCGTCGCTCATCGCACCCCCCACCGAATCGTGAAGAGCGGCTGGACGTGGATATTCTGCTCCAGCTTCCCTTCGATCTGAGCAATAAGTTGCGTGCGCTGCTCGTCAATTTTATCCTGCGCGTCGAATAGTGAGCGGCGCTTGGTTGAACGTTCCGCTTCCAGCGCCTTGACCGCTTTTTGCCCTGCCAGCTTTTCTTCCAGCGTCAGCGCAACGGTGGCGGCGCGCCGGGCTTCCCTGATCTGGCGATCAAGCTCCTTCAATTCGCGCTCCAGCCCAACCTTCAAATCGTCGGCCCAGCCGTCCAGCTTGTCGGCCTCGGCCTCAAAGAAGCGGGCGTTGCGTTCGGAAATGCCCTGGCGAATATTTGCCTGCTGCGCGAGCAAGGCATCGGCCAATGCCGTCGCAATGTCGCCCGGTTCGCTGGCCTCGCCCGCCACCGATCCGCCGACGGTCATCAGCCGGGATGCGGCTTCGTTGCCAAGCGGCGTTCCGTCGTCACCGATGCCGGACAACAGCAAATGGTCTTCACTTTGGCCAAGGGCATCAACCGACAAGAGCGATGCGACGAGCCAGCCGGATTTGCCGACGAGCGGCTCGACCTGCGAAATGCGGCCTTCATGATGCGAGTAATCGAACACGATCTCGGCGGTCGGCAAGGCGCGGGAGCGCGCCCGCGACACGATGGCTTCGCCGAGGGGGTGATTGACGCGGAAGAAATGCGCATCGCCGGAACGGCGGGGCAATTCATAGAGGCCGATGGGAACGTTGCTGCCAGCGATCCAGTCCGGCAAAGCGTTGAGCCGGAATGAGGATGAATCGACGAAATCCGCCGCTCCATCCAGCTCATGCTTGGCCAGCCGCATCAACTGCGCTTCAAACTGGCTAAGGTGCAGGTTGGTGTCGGCGTTGCGGACTTTCAGCTTCTCCCGAACCTCGTCGTCGAAATTCTCCAGCAGCTTTTGCCGGGCGTGGGTCATCGCCTCGTTGATTTCCAGCGTCAGCTCCTGCTGGAGTTCATCGAACGCTGCCTTGATCTCGCCGGTCTGGCGGCACTGCTGATAGATACCGGCAATGCGCTTTTCAAAATCGACGCCGGATTCAATGACGCCCAGCACCTCGTCGCTCGCGCCGAAGACGCCCTCGAACAACTGGAATTTTTCGGACAGGAGCTGATAAACGCGCTGGTCCGCTTCGTTCTTCCGGTTGAGGAAGTTGACGACCACGACATCGTGCTTCTGGCCGTAACGATGACAGCGGCCGATGCGCTGCTCGATGCGCTGCGGGTTCCACGGCAGGTCGTAATTCACCACCATCGCGCAGAATTGCAGGTTGATCCCCTCGGCACCGGCTTCCGTGGCGATCATGATTTTGCCGCGTTCGCGGAAATAATCGACCAGCGCGGAGCGCATGTCGGCGGTCTTGGAGCCGGTGACGCGATCCGATCCGGCGTGGCGGGCCAGCCATTCCTTGTAGATGGCCTTCGATTCTTCGTCGGTGTTGGTGCCGTTGAACAGGACAATGTGGTCGGCATAGGGGCTGTCCGCCAGCACGCGAAGCAAATAGGATTGCGTGCGGCGGGACTCGGTGAAGATGATGGCTTTTTCGTCCGCGCCAAACTCACGCGCCTTGGCGAAGCCAACCTCCAGCGCCTTTAGCAAGGCACGCCCCTTGGCGTTCTGTTCGATGGAGGTTGCCAGCGTTGCAAACTCCCGCAGCTCGGCGATTTCAAGCTCCAATGCCCGCTGGTCGGCTTCGGTTAGCGGCTCGGCTTCGTCATCCGCCCACTCTTCTGCCGTTTCGTCCAGCGCCTCGTAATCCTCGTCCAGTTCCTCGACGAG
Organism: Sphingobium sp. LMC3-1-1.1; assembly: GCF_040676285.1. Taxonomy (NCBI): domain Bacteria; kingdom Pseudomonadati; phylum Pseudomonadota; class Alphaproteobacteria; order Sphingomonadales; family Sphingobiaceae; genus Sphingobium; species Sphingobium sp. LMC3-1-1.1. The sequence continues at coordinate 105,121 of NZ_JBEGHQ010000056.1, forward strand.
CGAGGCGGGCTTGCCCTGATCGAGCCGCTTTTGAAGCCTGTTGGAGATGGAGGTGAGCGCCCCGGCAATGGCGAAAGTCGAAGATGCCAGCAGCTTGCGCAGCACGAGCGTCATCAGCGAACGCTGGCTGGCCGGGAGCGCCTGTAGATTGTCACGCTGCAAATAGGCTGTGACGAGATTGTAGAGCCGGTCTTCGGCCTCGTCCGGGCTGAACTCCTCAAGGATTGCATGGCGCTTGGTGTAGGGAACATAGGCCGTGACCTGACGTCGCAAGGTGCGGTGGCAGACCGGCTTCAAGCGTTCCTTCAAAATCTGGAATGTGCGCTCCTGCGCGCCGCCGCCGAATTGCTCGCGGAAGCTCTTCAAATCGCCGAACGTGTGTTCGTCGATGAAGCTGACCAGTCCATAAAGCTCCAAGAGCGAATTTTGCAGCGGCGTCGCCGTCAACAGCAACTTGTTGCGTTCGGCGAGCGCGCTTTTTAGCGTGTTGGCGATGACGTTGGACGGCTTGTAGACATTACGAAGCCGGTGGGCCTCATCGATCACCACCAAATCCCACGGAGTGGCGTGCACGTCCGCCGCCTTGTTGCGCGCGAACTGATAGGAGCAAATGACAATGCTGTCGGTGCGGTCGAAGGGGCGGAAATTTCCGGCTTTGACCTCGGCGTTATAGGGCTTAGATTCAATGATCGTGCAGGGGATGAAAAACTTCTCGTTGAGTTCCTGATGCCACTGTTTGCGCAGGTTGGACGGCGCAATGATGAGGATGCGCCGCTTCCCTTCCGCCCAGCGTTGGGAAATGACCAGTCCGGCTTCGATGGTTTTGCCAAGGCCGACCTCATCCGCCAGCAGCGCCCCTTTGGACAGCGGCGAGGCGAACGCGAACAGGGCTGCGTCCACCTGATGGGGATTCATATCGACCTGCGCACCAGCGACAGCGACGGCGAGCTTTTCGCTGCTATCGGAGGAGCGCTTTCTTGTTAGATCAGCCGCGATATATTTCGAGTGATAATCGGTGATCACTTACTCTGCCCCCCGACAACCACCCTGTAAGGTTTGGTTGATCCCCACAACGATTGATTGGAATGGAACTCGCCTTTTAAAGCGCAGCAGAAGGCCCCGCCTCGGTAGGTAGCCCCTTAAAGGGCGCGACATTGATCTCGCCCTCGCGCTTACGGGCTTGCGCGATGTCATAGCTGTTCTGCATCCGCATCAGCGTGTCCATCGAAACTCCGAACGCCTTCTCGACGCGCAGCGCCATTTCGGAGGAAAGCTGCGAATGCTCGTTGAGCAACGTTGAAAGCGTAGCGCGGGTGACACCCAACACCTGTGCCGCCGCCGTCACCGACAGGCCCAGCGGCTCGATGATCTCATGCTTGATGAAACCGCCGGGATGGGCCGGGTTCTTCAAGCGGATGCCTGCAATCGAAGCCATAGCCACCTCCTAGTGGTAATCTTCGTAGTTGAGGTCGATGATCTCGATCTCGTCGCGGTCGATCCGAAACGTCATCCGCCAGTTCTTGGTGACGAACAGGCTCCACGTTCCCTTGCGGTCGCCGGTCAGCATATGGGCCTTCCAGCTTGGCACGGTGCGAAGCTCGTCCTCCCGCTCCATGTCCTGAAGGAAAGTGACCATGCGCCGGACCTTGGCGACAACGGCGGGTTGAAGGCCGCTTTCATCGTCATCCTCGATGAATCGCCGCAATCCCTTGTGGATCACGTTTCTGATCTTCATGATTGCTCCTATCCCAAGATTCGTTCGGCGTCAAGTGACGCAATACAGTCTGAGGGTGCGACGTGGCCGGTCAGCCCATCCCGGCCCCCACCTCCTTGTCGGCGGCAGGCGTGGGCATGACTGCCTGCGCGATGGCGGTTTGCACCTGTCCGGCGCGCTCGTTGATCGCGGATACCAGCTTGCCGCGATCATTGGTGAAGATGGTCGCCGATTCCTTGGCGCGAGAAATGCCGACATAGAAACTCTTTTGATCGACAAGGTTGGTCGCCTTGCTGTCGGCATGGATCATCACATGATCGGCGGTGCGACCTTGTGCGGCAAAGGCGGTATCGACATAGGCATGGGCGATATGCCGATCGCGCGCGGAATCGAGATTGAGCGTTTCGGTCGTCCCTCGCGCAGTCTGGATCGTGGCGGTACGGGTCTGCTCGTCCACCGCGATCACCTCGCCACGCCCGCCGTTGATCCTGCCTGCCTCACGGTCGTTGCGGGTGAAGCGGATGGCGTCGCCGGTATTCAGGTCCATCGGCTGCGGCGCGAAGGCTTGGACGTGGTCCGCACCCCATTGCCGCAAGCGCCAATCCACCTCGCGGCCATCCTCGGATTTGAGCGCGATGGCGGCTTTCGCCCGGTCGATGCTCTCCACCCGGTAGGCTTCTCCCCGCGTCACCCCTTTGTCGGCATAATCGCGGGTGAAGCGCACAACATCGCCTTTGTCGTAGCTCATCGGGTCGCGGGCCTCGGCGCGGGTCAGCCCCTTGTTGGCAAGGCTCTCCACGGTGATGGTGGGGCCGGTCAGCGCGCCCGATCTGGTCAGCGCCGCGCGAATATCGGCGGTCAGCGCGTCGCGCCCCTCGCGTGACGGCTCGATAACAAGGGTGCGGGCGCGGCTGGCTTTGTCGAGTCCGGCATATCGCTCGGCCATGGCGGCGAAGCGTTCGGTGCGGTCGGCACTCTCGACGATCTGGCCGCCGCCCCGGTCCAACGCCGCGAGCGCCTTTTTGGCGTCCCCCTCGATCGACGCCAGCACGGCCTCCTTGGTGGCGTCATTGGTCTGCCGGACGATCTCGCCCAGTTTGGCGGTCTCCATGCCTGCGCCTTGCAACTGCGCGAACGCCGCGCCCGCCTCGACCGATCCAAGCTGCTTCAAGTCGCCGACAAGGATGATGCGGGCATCTTTCTTGTCGGCCAGGTCGAACAGCCGCGCGGTATCGCGCGCCGACAGAAGTGATGCCTCGTCCACGATCCACGCGGCGGGCTGGCCCAGATGCGAACGCTCGGGCGACAGCAGGTGCCGCGCGACGGTATCGCTGCGCGTGCCCAGCGCCTCGCCCAGCACCATCGCGGCCGATGCCGTGGGTGCAAGCACGACAACAGCTACACCGCGCGCCTCGGCCTCGCGAGCGAAGGTCGCGAGAACCGTCGTGGTCTTGGCTGTTCCCGCATAGCCCTGAACGGCGGTAACGCGGTTGCGGCTGGTCAGAAGCTGGGTGGTCGCGCTGCGCTGCTCGGCATTCCAACCGAAACCCGCGCGCTCCGATTGCGCCGCTGCGCCGGCGACGGCCTTGGCGGCGGCAAGCGGTGAAGCGATAGAGGAGAGACTGCCGCGCCCCTCGGCTTCGATCCGGAGCATCTTGGCTTCGGTCTCGATGTTCTGGCGGGTGGTGAACCCGTCGAACGCCGCGCCTCGGCGGTCCAAAAAGGTCCGGTCGATCAATGCGCCCTCTTTGGTCGCGGCGTCGATGGCCGCGCCGATCTGCGCATAACCGATCTTGCCCAGCCCGATCCGTCCGGCTTCCTCTTGCAAGGCAGTAGCGGAAAAAACCGACTGACGTTCTGCCAACTTGTCGGCGGCATGGGCAACGGCGCGCGCTGCGGCTCCGTCGCCCTGCATGTCGATGGCTGCACGGCAGGCAGGGTCGACGGCCTTGGCCTCGGCCTGCGCGATCATCGCCAGCCGCGCCTCCGCGCTAAACCCGGCTCTGCTGGCCGTGTCACGCCAGTCGGCAACAAGGGCAGCATGATCGGTCTGGGCCTTCGCTTGCCGGGTATCGAGCGCGGCGATCTGCTTTTCGGCGGCGCTGGCGGTATCGCGGGACGTGCCGCGCTCTGCAAGCGCCGCCTCGATCTCGGCGCTGCGGGTGCTGAACGCCTCCATGACCCTGCCGGGCACGCCTTTGATCTCGAACAGCGAGTCCTTGCCGGTCTCGATCTCATAGCCGAGTTCGCGCACCTTCAGCGCCAGTTCCTGCCGGTAGATCGCGCCGATCTGCTTTTGAAGCTGGTAGATGGCGCGCGGCTCGAGGCTGCGCCACGCGCCGTCCTCGTCCCGCGTCGCGTTCATGATGACATTGTGGGTGTGAAGCTGCGGGTCTTGCGCGCGGCTGGCGCCGTGCTGGAAGCTGGCAACTATCAGATTGCCGGTCGCCTCGCGGGCAACGGTGCCCCCATCGCGGATGCGGGTGGCGGCCATATGCTTTTCGACATGCGCCATCGCGGTTTTGACCGCTTTACCATGCGCCGCGATCAAGCGCCGATCGCCCGCGACCTCGGCCATGATCGACACGGACTTGGGGGCGCTCAAGGTCACATCCCAGCCAGGGCGATGCTCAAGCTGGCCGTCGCGGAAGGTGCCAAGCCGCTGATCGCCGACCCTGCCGTCGAGCAAGTCCCGAAACTGGTCACGGTCGACCTCGCCCGACAGGCCAAGCGCGTCCGCGCCTTGGCCCTGCCATTCCGAAGGCGACAGCCCGTCTTCGGCATAATAGTCGTCGGCCTCGTAATAGCTGGCGGCCTGCGCCGAACTGGTCAGCGCCGAAACGGACGCGACCATCAGACCGGCCCCTGATCGTCGTGTGATGGCGGCGGGGGCGGCGATGGCTCGGGCGGGGCCAGCCCCATTTGCTCCCAAAGCGTCATGCCCGGCTTGCCCGCGACGAAACCTGGCTGGCGCGCAGCACCGCGCCACGCGACATGATCGGCGGTCAGCCTGATCCGCGCGACCGGCAAGCCATCAGGAAACAGCAGGAAGCCCTCGAACTTAGGCAGACGCAATTCGCTTTCCAGCACGGCGGGCCGCGTCCGCCGCATCCGGCCCAATGTGGTGCGGGCCGCATCGTCGCCCTCGGCCAGCGAATCGGTCATGGTCTGGATCTCGACCTCGCATTCGCCGATGGTCTGGCTCGCCCATACCCGGGTTTCGCTGTCGATGGTTTGCAGGAACAGCTTGCTGTTGCAGCAGCCCAGCATCGCTTCGGCGATCTGCGGCCCGTAGCGATGCCGCATCTGGCCGAGCGCCTGAAAGGTCAGCACCACCGCCGCGCCGAACTTGCGGCCCTCGGGCAAGAGCCGCGCGAGATTATCGACGCGCGGCAAATCGGCCAGCTCGTCCAGCACGAACCAGATGCGCCGGTCGGGCGACGGCGGCAGGCCCAGCACGGCGCTGGCCGCGCATTCGAGCCAGCAGGCGAGCAAGGGCTTGGACGCTTCGAAATAATCCTCCTTGCGGGGGACGAATATCCAAGGCTTCGCGCCCGTTCGCTTGTCGAGTCCGGTGATGAAGTCGCGGAAGGCGAAGGGCGTCCCGCCGCTGCCCTCGGCGCGCAGGAACTGGATCAGGTCGGCGGCCTTGGCGAGCATGAACAAGACGCTGCCGGTCGCCCGGTCGGCGTCGTCGGCGAAGGTGCGCGCCGATGACGTGTCTTTCAGCCGCTCCTTCAATTGCTCCTTGGTCATGTTCTGCAGCATGGCGAGCAGGTCGGGCAGCGTGGGCTTGCCCTTTTTCCAGAGTTCGCGAAGCATGTTGGCGACAAGAATGCGGCTGGTTTCCAGCCACACGTCATTTTCGTGCTGGCCCGTCTCGGTGATGAACTGGCGCGCGATGCGCGCCGCGTCGGCGGGATGGACGATCTCGGAAAAGGGTGTCCAGAAGGCGCAGCGGTCATCGAACGGATTGAGGATGATGTCGCCACGTTCGGGCCGGTAATAATGGGCGATGAACTCGCCGCTGGTGTCATAGACCAAGGCGGCTTCGCCGCGCGCTTCGATCCCGTCGAGCAACTGGCGCAGCGCCGTGGTCTTGCCGCTGCCGGTCGTGCCGATCATCGCCATGTGGCGGGTTTCCAGCCGCGACGGGATCGGCACCCTGCCGATCGACAAGGCATGGCGACCGGCTTCCTTGACGGTCAGCTTCGCCAGCTTCTTCTCGGTCGTGACCAAGGTTCCGGCAATCACGCGATCCTGCAAGGCCCGCTCGCGCCGCCGCCGCATGGCCCCGCGCAACAGGAACAGGCTGGCGAGCCAAGCGGCAAAGCCGAATTCCGCGCCGCGTTTGGCATAGGACAAGGCAATATCGACCGACTGGCGATAATAGGGATGCGCTATGGTCGCGCGGGCTGACAGGCCATCATAGGTCCGGCCTCGAAGGCGGATGCTGACGGCGGTATCGGCGGTCTTGTCCGACAGCACCCATAGTTTTGCCGCCGCTGCGGCATAGGCGCTGATGGCGTCGATCCGGGCTTGATCCAGCATCATATAGGGCACGGCGACCGCGCCCAGGACGACCGACGCCAGCATGATAGCGGCCTGCCGTTTGAGGCGGTCCCACTGATGGCCGAGTCGTTGGTGACGCAGGGCGTCGGCATGGATGCGCTGGTCATGGGGTTGGGCCTGTCCCGAGCCTTTCGAACGGGTCACGGCCGCTTCTCCTGTGAGAGCCGCCGTTGGCGATCGTAGGCGGCGTTGATCTCGGCGGTGATGATTTCATCCGTCTTGCGCGCGCCGGTCGCCGCGCTGCGGGCGTAGCAATAGGCCGCGCACGCGGTGAACAAGGCACGGTCCAGCATCCGCTCCACGTCTACGATGCGGGTGCTGACCGATGCCAGTTCGGCGACGAGTTCCCGGTTGCCGGTGTCGGGCGTCGGCGGGTTGGAGAGCGCCGCAATGCCCGCTTTCACGCTGCGTTGAAGCACGGCGTAAGCGCTCATGCCGTGGCGCTCGGCCAGCGCCCGAACCGCCTTGTCGAGCGAGACAGGTAGGCGGACGGTATATTGCACCGGCTTCATAGCGCTGCCTCCCGGCGAGTGCGCAGCGCACTCGCGAAAAGCCGTGCAATTGCGACGGTTCGCCAATCCGCCGATGCCACGCACTCGCTGCGCACTCTCGAAAAACGGCGGAAAAGCTGGATGCACCCGTGCGTGAGGTGTGTATCTGAATTACTGGCTCGATGCGCAGCATCGCAGCCCTGCAACCTTGCCATAAAGACGGCCGGATCAAGCATGGTCCGATCCGTTCCGGCAGGCATTGCACAAGGCCCAGCGGATTCGCTTGAACAACAATCGCCGGATTCGCCGCTGGCCTCCGGCACGGCCTCTGTCGCCAGTCTGGGCGAATGCTCGGCCGCCCATCGGGCAATCATCGCGCGGGCTTCATGGTCGGCCTCGCGCCGATCGATCTCCCGAGGCTGGCGCGGCTGATCGTAAAGGCCATACTCGACGATCCAGTCATGCAGGGTCCGGTCGATTGCATGCTGCACCCGGCCATCGAGCCGATTGGCTTCGACAGGATTGAGATGCGCGATAATGTGCGGAGCCTCGATCAGCGCGCCGAGCGGAAGATAGGTTTTGCCCGCCCTTTGCAACGGGCCGTCGAGACGCAGCGTTGAAATGACGCCCCGGTGGATGTGGAGCGGCGGGCGCTCGTTGATGGTCCATTGGGAGATCGAACAACGATAGGTCTCGCCGTCCTCGTCGTCGGCGAGCAGCCGCTTGATGAGCGGCAGAGTGAAGCGGGCAATGCGATAATCGGCGGTGAAGTGGAGGCTGACCTTGCGGCCAGCCCAGCGGAGATCGGCAAGCCGATCCAAGGCGCGGTGGGAAATGGACATGCGGCATCCTTTCGGGAAATCACGATAGCGGGCGTGCGGTGCTGTGAGGGACGTAGGCGCGGAGCGGCCGGCCAACTCAAAAGGCTGGGGCCGTGGAGCGCCTGCAGATCAGGCGTAAGTTTGAATGGGTAGAGCCTGAAGCCAATTGTCGATTTCGCCGGATCGCCAACGCACCCTACCGCCACCTATCACAACTGGCGGAGGGCAACGGTTCTGGCGAACGAGGCGATAGATGCTCGACCGGCTCTTGTAGCCGGTCAGCCGCATCACATCGTCAATGGTGAGCAACAGCATCGGGGGATCATTTGGTGGCATCGGGAACCTCATGTGCAATGGCGATGCAACCGGGCTAACCCGCACTGAAAAGGCACAAAACCGCGCTATCCGAAACTATCCTGATCTGTCCGCAGCGCTGACGGAACACGGTCATCAGATCAGGTGAAATATCTTCTTATGTCCTCGCCACGATGCTGGCCGTGCAGCAATTTCATAATGGACGCTCGCGACGTGCCGCGAATCAGCAAACTCCTTTTTTTAAGTTCGGACTGGATGCTTCGGATCGCGACTTCCTGCGCACCCGATTGTCCGCCCTTGCGCAACTCGCGCCGCGCCACGGTGAGGATCGCGCGATAGGCGTCCACCTGATGGGGCGGCAGTGTATCAAGGAACTTGTCCAGCCCGGCGGCGAAGTGCTGGGGCGCTCCACCCACCAGCCACGCCATTTCGGGATCGGAATTGCGGAGCGGTGTTTCGGCGGTGCCATGCGCCGCGATAGCATCGGCAGACTGGGCAAGGTCCGGCTGCGTAGGACGGGCAAAGATTTCCTCTTTCTGCTTCGTGCCGTGCGAGCATCGCACCAACTGCCGATGCCGTGGGTCATGCGAGAACAGCAAGATCGCCCAGCGGCTTGCGAACAGGCTTGGCAGGACGGTGTTGCCGGACGCGGTGCGCGCATCGCGGAGCCCGCTGGCGAAGCTGTCGATTAACTGTTGGAGCGGTTCGGGGATGGCAACGCCCGATAGTCCGCCAACCCGTTGGCCAATCCTTCCATTCTGGATCGCGGACCATGCCCACCAGAGAAGCGCGAACATGGCGATCGACGAGACGACCGCAGCGGCCGCCACATGGCGTTCCACTGGCGCGGGAGGTTCCCGATAGGCGTAGGACAGCCAAGCTATGCCCCCTACGAGAAACACCGCAACTAACAGGGCATACGCGGAGGCGAACAGGGTTTCGCGCTTGGAGACGGACAGCGCCGCACTTTTTATGAGGGCATCAAGCGCCCTGTTGCCTTCCGCCACATCATGCGGGGACAGCGCAAGCGCCCCTTCACGGTGGATGGATGGCCAAGTGTTCATCAGAACAGCAACTTAGCCGGTGGACGAAAGTTTTGAAGCATAGAGAATATCGCTCGCGCCTTGCCCATCAGCGGACAACGCGGTCGCTCGATGTAGAACACTACCTCTGATCGGCTGTGGAAGCATATTGCTTACGCGGCTTCCTTGGCCTCCGGCCGCGTCGCACAGTGGGTTGCCCAAGCGTCCATGAGCGACCGCCGCTTTTCCAGCAGCTTCCCGCGCCGATAGGCGGCTTCGACCTTGTTCTCGATCGTATGCGCCAGCGCCATTTCGGCCACCGCGCCGTCGAAATCTGTTTCCTCTGCAACCCAATCGCGAAAGCTGGACCGGAAGCCATGCGGAACGGCTGGGATTTCCAAGTCGCGGCAAATCTTGGTCAGCGTCATGTCGGACAGGGGCTTGCCGTGGCGAACGCCCGGAAAGACAAGATCGCTCCGTGCTTCCCGGTAAGCCTCAGCCCGCTTGAAGGCCTTCACGGCGGCATCCGATAGCGGAACGATATGCTCGCGTCCTGCCTTCATCCGTTCCGCCGGAATCGTCCAAAGCTTCTTTTCCAGATCGAGTTCGCTCCATAGCGCCCCACGTATTTCGCCCGATCGCGCGGCGGTCAGCACCAGTGCCTCGAAAGCGAGGCGGCCAACCGATTCCCGTTCGCGCAGTATGGCGACGAAAGCGGGAATATCGGCATAGGGCAAGGCGCTATGGTGGACAGGCTTGGCCTTCACCTTGGGCAGCGACTTGTTCATGGCCGCAATCGGCAAAGGCGCGTCCCGGTAGCCCTTGGCGATGGCCCAATCGATCACCGCAACGATTCGCTGGCGCACGCGCCGCGCCGTTTCCGGTTTATCGAGCCAGATGGCCACCAGCGCATCACGGACATGTGGACCATCGACTTTGCTCACCGCCATGTCGCCGAAATGGGGAAAGGCATATGTGGTGAGGGTGGTCAGCCATTGGTCACGGTGTTTCGCGTTGCCCCAGTTCTTCTTGTTCTCGGCAAAGACGATGGCGGCGGCCTCGCGGAAGGTCGGGATTCCCGCCTCCTTGCGCCGCTCGATAATGGGATCGAGGCCGACCTCCATCTGACCGCGAACTTTGGCCGCCCGTTCGCGCGCCAAGGCAAGCGAAACCTTCTTGACGCTGCCAAGGCCAATGTCGCGCCGCTTGCCGTCTTTTTGCACCCGGCAGACCCATGAACGCGCCCCAGTGCGCCCGATCAGCAGATAAAGCCCGTCGCCATCGCCATAGCGTCCCGGCTGCTTCGCTGCCTTGACTGCCGTTGCGGATAACCGACCCATGAACTTCTCCCACACTTTTTACCACGCGATATGTGGAATATCATGCAATTTGAGCATACGCAATCGAACATCGAAGCACCGAAAGCCGGCTGAAATCAGCCAGTTTTGATACAACCTGAAATGTGGTGAAATAGGGTGCTGGCGGAGCGGGAGGGATTCGAACCCTCGATACGCTTTTGACGTATACTCACTTTCCAGGCGAGCGCCTTCGACCACTCGGCCACCGCTCCGCATTGCACTGGAGGCGGCTCCCTATCGTGCGTCGGCGCGCTAGGCAAGGGGATGCTTTACTTTCCTGTCTCATGGGTGCCTGATTGCGCCATGCACATCCGATTTTCGCCCTTGCTGGCCACGCTTTGCCTGTCTTCGCCGGCACTTGCCGCCGATCCGCCAGCCACCCCCTCCGCCGTCGTGGCGCAGGCGCCCGCCAGCGCGTGGCGGAGCATCGCGCCCGATACGCTGCTGGTCATGACGGTCGAGGGCGGCAAGCGCGTCGTCATACAGCTCGCGCCCGACTTCGCGCCGGCCCATGTCGCCAATATCCGCGCACTTGCCCGCGCGGGCTGGTGGGATGGGGAAAGCGTCTACCGCGTGCAGGACAATTATGTCGCCCAATGGGGCGACGCGACAGAGAAGAAGGCCCTGCCGGCCGGCATCGCCGCGGATATCAAGGCCGATTATGTCCGCCCGCTCGCGACGCTCAAGTCCGCGCCGCTCCCCTTGCCCTATCCGGACGCTTATGCCCCCCGCACCGGCTTCATCGATGGCTGGCCGGTGGCGATGGATCAGACGTCGGCCTGGCTCCCCCATTGCTACGCCATGGTCGGCGTGGCGCGGAACCTGTCGCCGGACGCGGGGACCGGAGCCGAACTCTATGCCGTGATCGGCCAGGCCCCGCGCCAGCTCGACCGCAACATCGCGCTGGTCGGACGGGTGATCGAGGGGATCGCCCTGCTCGCCAGCCTGCCGCGCGGTTCGGGAGAGCTGGGCTTCTACGCCGCGGGCGAAAGGCGCCTGCCGATCCTGTCGATCCGCCTGGCCAGCGACCTGCCGGAGGCGCAGCGGCCGCATTATCAGGTGATGGACGTCACGTCGCAGAGCTTTGCCGATTATCTCCGCCTGCGCGCGAACCGGAAGGATGATTTCTACGATCGGCCCGCGGGCGGCGTCGATCTCTGCAACGCGCCCGTGCCGGTGCGGCCGGCGCCCTGAACGCGTCGTCGCGCCGAAACGGGTAAAATGCCGGAACGATGCCTATCTGGACTATAATATAGCCCCCCGTCGGCAATGATGGAGAAGATGGTCATGATCGTAGGCACCGTCAGAGAGATCAAGAATCACGAATATCGCGTCGGCCTCACGCCGGAGAGCGTGCATGAACTGACCGCGCATGGCCATCGCGTGCTGGTGGAAAGCGGCGCAGGGGAGGGGATCGGCGCCCATGACGCCCTCTACGCCCGCGCCGGGGCGGAGGTCGTCGATAATCCCGCCGCCATCTTCGCGGCGGCGGAGATGATCGTGAAGGTCAAGGAGCCGCAGCCGGAGGAGCGGGCCATGCTGCGCCCCGGCCAGATCCTCTACACCTATCTGCACCTCGCGCCCGATCCCGATCAGGCGCGTGCGCTGATGGCGTCGGGCGCGATCGGCATCGCCTATGAAACCGTGACGGATGCCCATGGCGGCCTGCCGCTGCTGAAGCCCATGAGCCAGGTGGCCGGGCGCATGGCGATCCAGGCCGGCGCGACCGCCCTGGAAAAGGCGCATGGCGGGCGGGGGGTGCTGCTGGGCGGCGTGCCCGGCGTCCTTCCCGCGAAGGTCGCGGTGATCGGCGGCGGCGTGGTCGGCTTCAACGCGGCGCAGATGGCGGCGGGGCTGGGCGCGGACGTCACCATCCTGGACCGCAGCCCGGAAGTGTTGGAGCGGCTGGGAATCCATTTCGAGGCGCGGGCAAAGACACGCTTCTCCAACCGGGCCAATCTGGCGGAATGCGTTGCGGAGGCCGACCTGGTGATCGGCGCGGTGCTGATCCCCGGCGCCGCCGCGCCAAAGCTGGTGTCGGCCGACATGCTGAAGAGCATGAAGAAGGGCGCCGTGCTGGTGGACGTGGCGATCGACCAGGGCGGCTGCTTCGAAACCAGCCACCCCACCACCCATGACGACCCCACCTATGTGGTCGAGGGTATCGTCCATTATTGCGTCGCCAACATGCCCGGCGCGGTGGCGCGGACCAGCACCTATGCGCTCAACAATGTCACCCTGCCCCATGCGCTGCGGATCGCGGACCTGGGGTGGAAGGACGCATTGCGCGCGGACCCGCATCTGCTTGACGGGCTGAACGTGTGGAACGGGCAGATCACCTATCGCGCGGTGGCCGATGCGCTGGACCTCCCCTACACTCCGGCGGAACAGGCTGTGGGATAGGGCGCTGGCGGCCTTTTGATCATTTAGCCATTGAACGCACCCATGCTCCCGCCGTCGCAGGAGCACCATGTGCCTCAGCGCGACCATCGGCGTCCGCTCTTCACCCTCATATTCATCACAATATTGCTCCCCCCTTTGCGGGTTCCCCACCTTCGTTCGTCTTGGAAGGGTGCGGGGCGGTTGATTGCCCCTGCCACCGACATTCCGCCGAAGAGAGGCATGGGTTCCATCATGGTCGATTGCACAGCTTCCACCGCCCCGATGCAGAAGGGCTTCTTCCCCGATAACGCCGCCAGCACGGCACCGGCTGGGGAGCGGCGCTGATGCAGGGTGACATGATGAGCTGGCTGGTGCCGTTGGTCGCGATGCTGGGCGCGGGCCTGTTCGCCGGTTTCGCGGCGGGAATCTTCGGCATTGGCGGCGGCTTCGTGGTGGTGCCGGCGCTGTTCGTGGTGTTGCCGCTGCTGGGTGGAACGCATAACGCCGTCGCCCATGTCGCCATCGGCACGTCGGCGGCGACGATCATCGTCACGTCGATCCGCTCGCTGCTCGCCCATGCCAAGCGCGGCGCCGTGGAGTTCGAGGTGCTCAAGAGCTGGGCGCCGTGGATCATCCTGGGCGACGGCGTCGGCGTGCTGCTGGCCGGCCATGTCGACGGACGCATATTGACCATGATCTTCGCGGTCGGCGTCTTCCTGATGTCGCTCAATTTCCTGCTGCCCAAGGTCGGCGGCAAGGTGATCAGCGACACCATGCCCTCCGGCATCGCCCGCGTCGGCATCGCCGGGGGCCTGGGCACCTTTTCCGCGCTGCTCGGCATTGGCGGCGGCACCATCGCCATCATGGTGATGACGCTTTGCGGCCGATCGATCCACCGCGCCATCGCCACCGCGTCGGGCATCGGCACGCTGATCGCCATCCCCAGCGCCATCGGCTTCGCGCTGATCGGCCTCAGGGAAGGCGGCCTCCCCTGGGGTTCGCTGGGCTATGTCAATGTTCCCGCGACGCTGGCCATCGCCTCCATGTCGGTGCTGACGGCGCCGCTGGGCGTGGCCGTCGCGCACGCCATGCCCGCCGCCCCGCTCAAGAAGATCTTCGGCGTCTATCTGGTGATCATCGCCTTCGTCATGTTCCGCAACGCGATCCGCATGTGATCGGCTGCGCCGTCCTGCCCGTGGTCCCCCCATCGATCACGGGCAGGATTGTCATCCCATGCCCCGGTCGTCCTCCGGCATGACATCGACCATCACCTGCACATTCTGCCCGGCACCGCCGACGAACAGCCCGTCCATCGGCGCGACATCCGCATAGTCCCGCCCCATGGCTACGAACAGATGCCCCTCGCCCGCGATCACGCCATTGGTGGGGTCAAGGCCGATCCACCCCCGCTGCGGCCCGCACCACAGCATCGCCCAGGCATGCATGGCGTCCGCGCCGACCAGTCGCGCCATGCCCGGCGGCGGATCGGTGCGCAGATAGCCGCTGACATAGGCGGCGGGCAGCCCGAACCAGCGCAGCGCGGCGACCATCACATGGGCAAAATCCTGGCACACGCCGTGCCGCGCCGCAAAGGCGGCCTCGACCGGCGTGCCCGCGTCGGTCGCCCCGCTGACATAGGCGAATTCGCCCCTGATCCGCTGCGCCAGCTCCAGCCCGGCCGCCACCGCCGGCCGGTCGGAAACGAGCAGATCGCCCGCCCATTCCCCGATCTTTCGCACCAGCGGAACGCGCGGCGAGGCATGGAGATAATGGGCCGGTCCCGCCGGCCCCATGTCCCGCGATGCCAGCGCCGCTTCCGCCACCGCGCCGACGCTCGGGTCGCCCTGCTGCGGTCCGGCCGGCGGCCCGCCCTGCACCCCGGCGCGGAAGCTGCTGTCGATGCTGATCCGATGGAGCGGGCTGTCGATCTCCAGCCGCGCGACATTCACCGGCCATGCCCCCGGCCGCGATTCGATGGAGGAGGGCGCGGGATCGACCGCCAGATGATAGTCGGACGTCCACTGACCCGGCCACGGCGCGGGTCGCAGCCGCAGGTTCAGGCGCGCAAGCTGCACTGGCGCATCATAATGCACGATGGTCTGGTGCCGGATGCGATAGATCATGACAGCAGGCTGACGCCCTCGCTCCTTTCCTTGCGCCGCTGCAGGAAATAGCGCTGGCCGATCGCGTCCGACAGGTCCAGCAACCGGCTCTCTGCATCCGCCAGGTCGGCCATGCCCAATATGTCGCCCGTCAATGGCGCCAGCCGCGCCGCCAGCATCGCGGCCAGCCGCTGCGGCGCCTCCGGCATGCCGTCGCCATGCAATGTGGGCAGCGCCGTGACATGCTCGGCCAGCCTTTGCGCCTGATAGACGATGGAACGCGGATTATGCGGCTCCAGCGCCACCAGATCGCGCACCGGCGCCAGCGCAGGCCCGGCGAGATAACGGTTGCGATAGCTGATCTGGCTGTCGTTGAGGTCCAGCAGCACGGTCAGGTCATCCGCCGACGCGCCGTCGCCCGCCAGCAGCATGGCCAGGCGGCAGCCGTTGATCGCCCGCTCCATCCGCCGCCCCATGTCATGGAACCGCCAGCCCTCGCTCCGTCCCATATTCTCCGCCGCCAATCCCGACAGCGCGGAGATCCGCTCGATCATCCGGGACGATGCCTTCAGCAGGGTTTCCGTCACCCCCCCGTCGAAATCGGGCAGGGGCAGCCGCACCAGCCGCCAATAATCCACCGCCAGTCGATCGCGCAGCCCTTCGCCGATGCCCGCCACCGCCGTCAGCAATGCCCGCACGCTGCCCGGCTGCGCGCCGTCGCCCAGGGCCTGCGCGCAGAGCGGCCCCACCGCCCCGCCGGCCCATGGGATCGCGCCCCACAGCGCAAGCTGCCCCAGCAGCCGGTCCATGGTGGGTGATCCGACCGCGGGGCCCAGATCGGCCTCGATCGATCCGCCGACGATCGCCCGGATGACCCGCGCCGTCATCTCCATGCGCTCGATATAGCGGCCCAGCCAATAGAGATTGTCCGCCGCCTTGGCGGGCAGCATGCCGCCCACCCGCCGGATCGCCGGAGCCGCCGCGGCCGTCGCCAGCCGATCCTCCGGCACCGGCCGCGCATCGACCACGGCCATGTCCGCGGACAGATCGCCTTCGCCCATCAGCGCGGCGCGGATGTCGCCATGCGCCGCCAGTCGCGCAAAGGCGCCCGGCATGATCCGCCATTGCCCCAGCTCGTCCCGCGCCACGAACACGCGCAGGGTGAAGGGCAGGGGAGTCAGCTTGCCCTCGACGATGGCGGGGGTGGTCGACAGCCGCACCACTTCCTGCCCGACATAGTCCATCGGCCGCCGCGCCATCGCCGCCAGCAGCGCCGCCCGCTGTCCCGCGCCCATCCCCGATCCGGGCAGGAACCGGGTTCCGTCCAGTTCCGCCACCTCCCGGCCAAAGGCGGACCCCACCACCAGCTCGTCCAGCGCCTGCGCGACATGCGCCCGCTCGGCCGCCTGTCCGCACCACCATGTCGCGATATTGGGCAGGATGAGGTCCGCGCCCAGCACTTCCCGCGCCAGTCCCGGCAGGAATGCCGCCATCGCCCGCGATTCGATCACGCCCACGCCCGGCCAGTTCGCCAACATCAGCCCGCCCTTGACGCAGGCGTCGAACAGGTCGGGCACGCCGATGCGCGATTCCGCGTCGAAGGCGAGCGGGTCGAGGAAGCGGCTGTCCATCCACCGCCACAGCCCGTCGACCCGCTTCAGCCCCTGGATGGTCCGCACGAACAATTGCCCGTCCGACACGATCAGGTCGTCGCCCTCGACCAGCAACAGCCCCAGATAGCGCGCCAGATGCGCCTGTTCGGCATAGCTCTGGTTGAACCGCCCCGGCGACAGCAGCCCGATGCGCGGATCGCTCCGTTCGCAATCCGCCGCCAGCCCCCGCCGCAGGTCGCTGAGGAACGGCGCCAGCCGCCGCACATTGAGCGCGCCCAGCAGGTCTCCGGTCGCCCGCGACAGCGCCAGCCGGTTCTCCAGCGCATAGCCGACGCCCACCGGCGTCCGCACCCGGTCGGCCAGCACGCGCCATTCGCCGTCCGGCCCGCGCGCCAGATCGGCGGCGTAGAAATGGATGAAATGCCCATGGGGCGGTGGCGCACCGGTCATCACCCGCCAATGATGCGGGCTGCCGGTGATCACGCTCGCGGGCAGCTTGCCGTCGCGCACCAGCGACTGCGTGCTGTAGATGTCGCTGATCACCCGCTCCAGCAACTGGGCCCGCTGGACCAGCCCCTGCTCGATCTGCGTCCATTCCCGCGCCCCGATCAGCAACGGAATGGGACTGAGCGGCCAGGGCCGTTCCTGCTGGTCCCCGGTCAGGCGGAAGGCCAGGCCCAGGTCGACCGCCTGCCGCTCGACATTGCCGGCCAGCACCGCCGGATCGCTCTGCGCCTGCGCCGACAGCCGCTCCAGCATCGCCCGCCAGTGCCCCGCCATCTCCGCGCCCGCTCCGGCGAACAGGTCGCCCTCCGGCGCCCGCGCCAGATAGGCATCGGCCCAACCGGCTGCTTCCATGACAGGGGCGTCCGTTACGCTCATGGATGCCGGAAACGCAGGTCCAGCGTCATCGGAAATTCGCTTGGGGCTTCGCCGGGCGGCATGTCGACCGGCCCCGGCGTATGGCCATGGTCCTGGAACCGCGCCTTGCGCCGCGCTTCCGCTTCATAGGCGTTGACCGGCAGCGTGTCGTAATTGCGCCCGCCCGGATGCGCGACATGATAGACGCACCCGCCCAGCGACCGCCCACTCCAGCTATCCAGCACGTCGAAGGTCAACGGCGCGTTGACCGGCAGGGCGGGATGCAGGCAGGCGGCGGGCGCCCACGCCTTGTACCGCACGCCGCCCACCGCCTCGCCCGGCACGGCCGTCGGCGTCATCGGCACGCGCCGCCCGTTGCAGGCGACGACATGCCGTCCGGCGACCAGGCCGGTCGCGCGCACCTGCAACCGCTCGGTCGAACTGTCGACATAGCGCACCGTACCCCCGATCGCCCCCGTCTCGCCCAGCACGTTCCACGGTTCCAGCGCGTGGGCAATCTCCAGCCCAACGCCGCCCGCATCGACCGCGCCATGGATGGGGAAACGGAACTGCCGCTGCGCCTCGAACCAGTTGGGATCGAACGCGTACCCCGCCCCGCGCAGGTCGCCCAGCACCTCCAGGAAATCCGCCCAGACGAAATGCGGCAGCATGAAGCGGTCGTGCAAGGCCGTCCCCCAGCGCACGAGGCCGCCCTGCTGCGGCTGCCGCCAGAACCACGCCGTCAGCGCCCGCAGCAGCAATTGCTGCGCCAGGCTCATCTTCGGCTCCGGCGGCATTTCAAAGCCCCTGAACTCCAGCAACCCCAGCCGCCCGGTCGGCCCGTCGGGCGAGAACATCTTGTCGATGCAGATCTCCGTGCGATGGGTATTGCCCGTCACATCGACCAGCAGGTTGCGGAACAGCCGGTCCACCAGCCAGGGCGGCGGCGCGTCGCCCTCACCCGGCGCAGGAACCTGCGCCAGCGCGATCTCCAGCTCGTACAGCCCGTCATGCCGCGCCTCGTCGATGCGCGGCGCCTGGCTGGTCGGCCCGATGCACAATCCCGAAAACAGATAGGAGAGGGCAGGGTGCCGCTGCCAATAAAGCACGAAACTCTTCAGCAGGTCGGGCCGTCGGATGAAGGGCGAGTCGTTCAGGCTCGGCCCGCCCAGCACGATATGATTGCCGCCCCCGGTCCCCACCGACCGCCCGTCGACCATGAACTTGTCGGCGGTCAACGCATATGTCCGCGCCAGCGCATAGAGCCGCTCGGTGATCTCCACCGTCTCGTCCCATGTCGACGAAGGCTGGATGTTCACCTCGATCACGCCGGGGTCGGGCGTCGCCTTCAACACCTGCAGCCGCGGATCGGGCGGCGGCGCATAGCCCTCGATCCGCACTGGAATCCGCGTCGCCTCCGCCGCGCCCTCCACCTGCGCGATCAGCTCCAGATAATCCTCCAGCGTCTCGACCGGCGGCAGGAAGATCGACAGGAAATGCCCCTTCGGTTCCACCGTCACGGCGGTGCGCACCGCCCCCTCGATATGGAACTGCTCGACCCGCTCCTGCGCGGCCGCGCCGCCCGGCGCGTCGGGCACCCGCTGCACCCGCTGGGCCAGCACCTCATCCACCGTCGCCCTGAAATCGGGCAGGGGCCCCCGCGGCTCGCTCGGATCGCGGGGATGGATATAGGGATAGGCCGCCTCCGGCACATGCGGCAAGGATCCCAGCGGCAGGCGATAGCCGAGCGCCGAATCCCCCGGCACCGCGAACAGGCGCCCCCGCCGCAATTGCCATATCTCGCTCTGCCAGCGCGGCGCCTGAGCCTGGCTCTGCCACCGCTGCACCGGCAGCACATAGCCCACCGGCTGGTCGAGTCCGCGCTCGAATGCCCGCACCATCCGCGCCCGCGCCTCCGGATCGGCGATCTTCGGATCGTCCGGCGACGTATTGACCGGCAGGTCGGCTTCCTTCACCGCCCACACCGCCGGATCCTCGAAGACCGGCTGCACATGCTCCGGCGAAAAGCCCATCGCGCCTGCCATCTGCGCGATGAAGGCCTCTGCATCCGCTGCCGTCACGGTTCGCGCACCCTCCGGCGCGACCTCATCCGCGATCAGCCCGGCATCGCGCCAGATCGGCACCCCGTCCTGCCGCCAGTACACCGCATAGGCCCAGCGCGGCAGGCTCTCGCCCGGATACCATTTGCCCTGCCCATGATGCAGCATCCCGCCCGGCGCGAACGCCTCCCGCAATCCCCGGATCAGCCGGTCGGCATAGCCCGCCTTGGTCGGTCCCACGGCATCGCCGTTCCACTCGCCCGCATCGCCACCATCTTCGGCGACGAAGGTCGGCTCGCCCCCAGTCGTCAGCCGCACGTCCTGCGCTTGCAAGTCGGCATCGACCTGCGCGCCCAGCGCCATCACCGCGTCCCAGCGCGCGTCGGTGAAGGGCTTGGTGATCCGCACCGCCTCGGCAATGCGGCTCACCCCCATGGAGAAATGGAAATCGACCTCCGCCGGCTCGGCCATGCCGGTGATCGGCGCGGCGGAGCGGTAATGCGGCGTCGCGCACAGCGGAATATGCCCTTCGCCCGCGAACATCCCCGACGTCGCATCCAGCGCCACCCAGCCCGCGCCCGGCACATAGGCCTCGGCCCAGGCATGCAGGTCGACCACGTCCTGCGAAACCCCCTTCGGCCCCTCCAGCGGCTCGACATCGGCCACCAGCTGGATCGAATAGCCCGACACGAAGCGCGCCGCAAAACCCAGACGTCGCAGCAGTTGCACCAGCAGCCAGGCCGAATCCCGGCACGATCCGGTGCCGATCTCCAGCGTTTCCTCGGGCGATTGCACCCCGGCCTCCATCCGGATCACATAGCCCACCTGGCTCTGGAGCCGCCGGTTCACCTCGACCAGAAAGTCGATGGTCCGTCCCTCATAGCCCCTGTGGCTCTCCACCAGCGCATCGAACAGCGGCCCCTGGTTCTCCAGGTCGAAATAGGCGGCCAGGTCGGTCTTCAACTGCTCGTCATAGGCGAAGGGATAGTCCTCCGCATAAGGCTCCACGAAGAAATCGAAGGGATTGATGATGTCGAGATCGGCCAGCAGGTCGACCTCGACCGAGAAATGATCGATCGGATCGGGAAAGACGATCCGCGCCAGCCAGTTGCCATGCGGGTCCTGCTGCCAGTTGAGGAAATGCCCGGAAGGCTCGATCTTCAACGCATAGTTGGGGATTTTCGTCCGGCTGTGGGGCGCGGGCCGCAAGCGGATCACCTGCGGCCCGAGCCGGATTGGCCGGCTGTAGCGGTAGGATGTCAGGTGGTGGAGTGCGGCCTTCAGCATGAAGGCGATGAAACGCCACCCCCTGTTGCAATGCAATATGGAATCGTTTCGACAGCGCAGATTCTGGGGCGGCTTTCGACCTCACCGGACAGGATCGGCCGGATCGCTCTAGGGAACAAGGTCGATCCGCTCGGCATCCGGCAACACCGCGTCCAGCAGGAGCGAGCGATGACAGGCTGCCGCATCCCGCTCGAAGCACAGCACGGCGACCGGCTGCTCGGCCGCCATCTCCGCCAGTTGCGCCGCCTGCACCATTGCTTCGGGCAGTTCCAATTGCCCGGCATAGATTTCCGCCAGCCGCTGATGCTGCCCCTTGCGCGCCGCTTCCCGCCCGGCGGCGGGCGTTCCCAGCGCCTTCAACCCGACATAATCGATCCCCGCCTCCCGCAGCCCGGCGGCAAGGATATTCTTCGAAAAACCCGGACGCCGCGACAGGGGAACCGCCCGCACGTCGGCCAGCATCGTGACCCCCGCCGCGCGCAGGGCCGCGATCACCTCGTCCTGCGTCGCGCCCTCATAGCCGATGGTGAAGATTCGCATGCCCCACAGGATACCGCGTTCCTGCGCAGGCAGGAACCCGGTCCCGCCGCCGGCCCAGCTTTCCCGACCTGCCGTTCAGCCGTCATCCTCCTCGGCCCGCTCCATCATCTCCATGAAGTCCCGCGCCGCATCCCGGTCCGCCGGGTCCTCGAACGCCTCGTCCAGATCGGGCGCAGCCCCCAGCAGGAACATCAGCGACCATAGGGCAAAGCGCCGCCGCTGGTCGGTCTCCAGCCCGAAATCGACGCACATATGCTCGATCCCCGCCGCCAGCGCATCGGGCGTCAGCGCCTCCACCTCGCGCACTCCGAAATAGCGGTGCAATTGATCATCGAAATTCATGCCACCGCCTCCGGCAAGCCCCAGTCGATCGCCCCGCGTCCCTTCTCCTCCAGAAAGGCGTTGGCCTGCGAAAAATGCCTGCACCCCAGAAAGCCGTTATGCGCGGAAAGGGGGGAGGGGTGCGCCGCCTTCAGCACCAGATGCCGGCTGCGGTCGACAAACTCCGCCTTGCGCTGCGCATAGGCGCCCCACAGCAGGAACACCACCGGCTCCGCCTGCTGGTTGACCAGCCGGATGATCGCGTCGGTGAACCGTTCCCAGCCGCGCTTCTGGTGCGAGGCCGCCTTGCCCATCTCCACCGTCAGCACGCTGTTCAGCAGCAGCACGCCCTGCCGCGCCCAATGTTCCAGAAAGCCGTGGCGCGGCGGCGACAGGCCCAGGTCGCTCTGCAATTCCTTGTAGATGTTGACCAGGGAGGGCGGCGTGCGCACCCCCGGCCTCACCGAAAAGCACAGACCATGCGCCTGCCCCTCGCCATGATAGGGGTCCTGCCCCAGCACCACCACCTTCACCTTGTCCAGCGGCGTCAGGTCCAGCGCCCGGAAATATTCGCTGCCCCTGGGAAAGACGCGCTTGCCCTGCGCCTTCTCCTCCTGAAGAAAGCGCTTCAGCTCCTGCATATAGGGGCTCGTGAATTCGTCGAGCAGCGGCGCGCGCCAGCTCTCGTCCAGCCTGATGGTGTCGTTCATGGCCCGGCGTGATGAACCGGCGGGCGAACCGCTGTCAACGCCTGGTACTTGCCCTTCTCCCGCGAATCGGGAAAAGAGGGCGCATGCCGCGCCTTCGTACCAAGCTGATCGCCTTCCTGGGGCTGTTCCTCGCCCCGCTGCCTACCGCCGACGCCTTCGGCCCCCGGCCCAATCCGGTCCAGCAGAGCGCCGAAGCCCGGCTGATGGCCGAATTCGCCCGCTTCGCGACGCTGACCGACGGCACCGTCGGCATCGCCGTGCGCGACCTCGGCACGGGCGAGACGCTCGCCTATAATGGCGACACGTTGTTCCCGATGGCCAGCACCTACAAGGTGGCAGTCGCGGCGAAGATCCTTTCGCTGCTGGACGCCGGCAGCCTCAGCCTGGAGGAACAACTGCCCCGGCTCGGCCGGCCTGTGGCGGTGCGCACCCTGCTGGAAATGAGCCTGACGCTCAGCGACAATGATGCGACCGACGCCCTGGTCGCCCGCGCCGGCGGCCCGCAGGCGGTGAACGACTGGGTCCATGCCGCGGGGATCAAGGGGCTTCGCGTCGACAGCAACACGCGTGACCTGCTCGCCCGCGCCAAGGTGCCCGGCACCGGCTTTGGTGATGAGGCCGCGATGGAATCGGGCCTTTCCTCCGCGCAGCGCGACGCGCGGGACATGCCCAATATCGGTTTTGCCGCCGATCCCCGCGACACCGCCACGCCGCGGGCGATGGACGATCTGCTGGGCGCGATCCGCCAGGGCCGGGTGCTCCAGCCGCAGACGAGCGCGCTGATGCTGTCGATCATGGAACGGTGCAAGACGGGCAAGGCGCGGCTGCGCGCCATGCTGCCGCCGGGCACGCGCATCGCGCACAAGACCGGGACGCTGAACGGTCTCGGCAACGACACGGGCATCGTGACCCTTCCGGACGGGCGCATGTTCGTCATCTCCGTCTTCGTGATGAAGGATCACAGGGGGCATGAGATGCGCGACCGCATCATGGCCGAAGCGGCGCGGGCCGCCTATGATTATTTCCTGTTTGCCCCCGATCGGCACACGGCCTGACGCATCGATCTTAACTTCCATCATTTTTCCCATTACCCTTCGGCACCGGCAGGAGGGGATACGATGCAGGGAAAGGCGGCGGATTTCCGGGATTTTTGGCTCTATTATCTCCAGGAACATGCCCATGCGGGCACGCGGGCGATGCACTATGCCGGCACCAGCCTGACCGTGGCCCTGCTCGCCGCGCTGCCGGTTGCCGGGAAATGGTGGATGGTCGCCGCCATGCCCCTGGCGGGCTATGGCTTTGCCTGGATCGGTCACAGCCTGATCGAACATAATCGCCCGGCGACCTTCCGCTATCCGCTCTGGTCGCTGCGCGCCGACTTCACGATGTGGTTTCGTTTCCTCACCGGTCATATGGGCCGGGACCTCAGGCGTGCCGGTGTCCGCCCCGACGGCACCATCGATCCCGCCTTGCGCCGCGAACTCTGATCCCTCTGTTCAGATCCCTCCGCCCAAATCTCTCCGGCCAAATCTCTCCGGCCAGCCTCGCCGCTTGACCCCGACCGCCGCTCTGCCAAAAGGGGCCTCGCAATGGCCCTCACCGCCCAGTTCACTGGCCAATTCACCGGCCAATTCACCGGCCTCCCCGACCTGGCCAGTCTCGCGCCCCGCTGGCAGGCGCTGGAATCGCGCGCCGCCGCCAGCTTCTTCCTTGGCTGGACCTGGACCGGCGCCTGGCTGGAAAGCTATGCCGTCCGCCCCGAACTGCTCGCCGTCACCGACGGCCAGGGACGGGATATCGCGCTCGCCCTGTTCGGCCACAGCATGCAGCCCCGCCTGCTGGGCCGCAGCGCCACGCTGTCGCTCAACCAGTCCGGCGACGCCTCGGCCGACCGTCCCTTCATCGAATATAACGGCCTGCTGATCGAAGCGGGCAGGGAAGGGGAGGCGACCGAGGCTGTCCTTCGGGTGCTGCAGGGCCGCAATGACTGGCGCACCCTCCGCCTCGGCGGCATCGCCCCCGACGCGCCGCTCCTGAAAATCGCCGCCCGCCGCAGGACCCGCCTCGACCGCTCCCCGGTCTATCAGGTCGACCTGGAAGCCGTGCGCGCCGCCGATTATCTGTCGCTGCTCAGTGCCAACAGCCGCGGCCAGATCCGCCGCGCCCTCAAGGATCATGGCGGCGCGCTCCCGGCCATCGCCCGGGCCATGCCGGCCGACATCGAACCCTGGCTGGAGGAAATGCGCGCCCTCAACGCGGGCCGCCATGCCGACAATGCCTGGGACGACCCCGCCTTCCGCCGCTTCGCCGCCGCGCTCGCAACCCGAAGCGAAGCGGTCGAACTGCTCCGCTTCACCGATGGCGAAGGGGTGGTCGGCCTGCTGCTGAACTTCCTCCACGACGGTGCGGCGATGAACTACCAGTCCGCCTTCGCCGCCCCGCGCAGCGGGAAGGACAAGCCCGGACTGCTCTGCCACGCCGCTGTCGTCGACCATTATGCCGCGCGCGGCCTTGCGCTTTACTCCCTGCTCGCCGGCAAGGACCGCTACAAGCAAAGCCTCGCCACCTGCGAGGAGGCGCTCGAATGGTGGCAGGTCGACCGCTTCAGCCCCCGTCTGGAGGCCGAAGCCGCACTCCGGAAAATCCTCAGACGCCCAGCTTGCGCATGATCCGATAGGCGATCCGCCGCATGCCCTGCGCCTCCGGCCGCGCCCCGATCCGCCCGACCGGCAGCCTGCGCCGCCGCAACAAGCCGTTCAGGCTGTGCAGCTCACCCTCCGCCACGCTCCGGTCCGACCGCCAGGTGACGGACAGGCTCACCGACACGGCCGGTCCGTTCTCCACGAAATGCGGCGCCTTCACCGGCACATGGATCGCGTCGCCCGGCAACAGCGTCACCGCCATGCCCCGGTCGCGAAACGCGTCCCGCCAGTCCAGATTGCGATGCCCCCCGGCATGAAAGGCCTCGCTCTGCACCGCCGGCACCAGTTCCTCGTCCCCCGCCGGGAAGACCGTCATGGTCTTCTCCCCCCGGATCTGGAGCAGGATATTATGCTCCGGGTCCATGTGGAACGGCGTCACGCTTCCCGGCGAGGACAGGAATATGAACGCCTCCCGATGCAGCATCGGCCCGGTTTCCCGCTCCACGATCGGCGCCAGCTCCGCCAGCGCCCGGTCCAGCAGCGCGCCATAATCGGCATCGCGCTCGACATTCTTCAGCACCGCCCAACTGCCGTTGGTCTCGATGGTCCGGATGGTCTCGCCCAGCGTCAGCCCGTTGGAGGGCGTATCCTCCGGCCGCACCCCCAGGGGCAGCTTGCCCAGATTATATTCCACACGGTCGGCAGGCATGCGCTCCGCCAGCCCGGCCAGCGCCTCCAGCGTCAGCAGCGCATGCCCCGCCAACCCATGGCCCAGCTTCGTCGCCCGGTCGGGATAGGCAGCGGCAAAGGCCGTCCGCGCATCTTCCGAAAACACCGCCGCCTCGATGGCGCTCACCGCATTCATATCTGCTCCTCAATCCTGGCCCTTCAGGCGGCGCCCCAGCGCCTCGACCCCGTTCGCCAGCGCAAAGGCAATGCTCCGCCCCGGCCCGCGCAGCGCGATGCGATATTGCGCGATCGTCCGCCGCTCGGCCCACAGGCTGTCGATCATCGGATGGTCCGCCGCCGCGCAGCTATCCATCCATCCCATGCCCGGATCGCCCAGCACCGCCTGCAGGTTGGCGATCTCGATCAGCACGCCCGGCGAAAAGCGCCCCAGCGTCTCGTCAAAGGCGATCTTGAAGGAAAAAGCCCCCTCGCCATGCCGGAAATTGACCAGCATCGCGATCGCCCGTCCATCCAGGTCCATGCGCAGGAAATGCAGCCGCCCATTTTCGAACGCCGCCGCGCAGGCCGCGCGGAAGAAGGCCGCATCCTCGTCCCGGCAGGCGAGCGCCGATCCCTCGGCCCCCTTCCAGCCGGCAGCCTCCAGCGCCAGAAATTCCCCGCACCACGCGGCCAGCTCCGCCCCGTCGCCCAGCAACCGGCTCTCGACCCGGCCCATCTCGGCCAGCCGTTTCTGCAGGCGGCGCAATTCCTTGCGCTTCTTCGCCCGCACATGGGTTTCCCAATAGGCGTCGGCATCCAGTTCCGACCGCAGCATCGCCCGGTCATGACGATGCACCTCGCGCCGCCCGCGCCGCTGCTCCACGCACAGCGCCTCCAGCGCCGCCGCATTCGCCCCCGCCGCGTCCAGCCCGCGCAGATGCAGGAAGGCCGGCGCCCACGCCGCCCGGTCCAACTGCCCCAGCAATTCCCGCCAGGCCGCCACTTCGTCCCCCCGCCGGATCAACGGCGCGCCGAAGAAGCAGTGATCGTGCATCCAGTTGGTGACGCAGCGCAGCGGCAAGCGCCCGTGCCGCGCCGAAATCGCCACCGGCATCAGCCCGATCAGTTCGCCGTCCCGCTGCGCCTCCAGCACGCGGACGGTCGCGCCGCCCGCCAGGTGATCCAGCGCCGCGCACAGCATGTCGGGGATATAGAAGGCATTGGCCTCCGCCGCCGCGTCCGCCAGCACGGACCAGCGCGCGCGCTGGTCCAGCGTCTCGACGCGCGCGTTCGCCATTGCAGGATGGGAAGCCATGTCCATGCCCTGGCCTTAGCCGCCAATGATTAGGGAATGGCTAATCCGGAAGGACGGCCGCTGCATGAGGCGGATCGCGCTCAAGCGAACATTAAAAAGCTTTCACTTGAACAATCGGGCGCGCGGCATCAGTTGATCGTCAGGCGGCGTTCGCGCCGTCCGATCCGCAATCTCCTCCCTTGAGGGACCAATGCCTGACAACGACCATAGTCGAAGGACCGTCCCTCTGGGGGAGCTGGCGAACTGAACCGACTTCAGCTCACCGGCGCCGGTTCAGAGGGTACGGTCGCAAGAGGTGAGTCATGAACGCAGCAATCCGCTTTCTCGCCGCGCCGTTCCGCCGCGCGCACCATGTCCGCGACGTCAACCAGGTCTTTGACGAGCGCCTGACCTTTGGCGAGCGCCTCGCCGATCGCGTAGCGGCCGTCGGCGGCTCCTGGAGCTTCATCATCGGCTTCGGCCTGTTCCTGGTGGCGTGGGCCCTATTGAACACGGTCGTCCTTGTGGGTCATGCCTTTGATCCCTTCCCCTTCATCTTCCTGAACCTGATGCTCTCGATGCTCGCCGCATTGCAGGCGCCGATCATCATGATGAGCCAGAACCGGCAGGCGGCGAAGGACCGGCTCGACGCGCGCCTGGACTATGAGACGAATATTCGCGCCGAAGCACAGATCGCGAACCTGCACGACAAGATCGACCTGCTCCTGGGCATGGCCGGCGAACCGACCGGACATCAGGCCGGCCAGGACCGCGCTGTCTGACGTCCGCACTCCATCCGTTCCCAGCCCCGCTTCCCGGCCCGCGCCCCAGGGGGCCGCAATCCGCCCGGCATCACAGGCCAGCAATTTTAGCCACTATCACGAACCTTATGGGGAAAGCCCTTTACATCGCTTCCCGGATTGTCTGTGAAAGACTCCGACGCCAGGCAAGGACAGGAACCCGCAACCCATGACAATCCTCGTGACCGGCGCGGCCGGCTTCATCGGCATGGCCGTTGCGGACCGTCTGCTCGCACAGGGTCGGGCGGTCTTCGGCATCGACAATATGAACGACTATTATCCGGTTTCGCTCAAGCGCGACCGGATCGCCGCCCTGCAGGAGCGTCACGGCCGCCTGTTCACCTTCGCGGAGCTGGACTTTGCCGACATGGACGCGCTCCAGGCCGCGCTGCACGACCATCCCGTCGATGCGATCATCCATCTGGGTGCACAGGCGGGCGTGCGCTATTCGCTGATCAACCCCCATGCCTATGTCCGCTCCAACCTGGCGGGCCATGTCAACATGCTGGAGGTGGCGCGGGAACGGCGGGTGCGACATCTGGTCTACGCCTCCTCCTCCTCGGTCTATGGCGGCAATGACACGCTGCCCTTCCGGGTGGAGGACCGGGCCGATCATCCCGTCTCGCTCTATGCCGCGACCAAGCGGGCGGATGAATTGATGAGCGAGACCTACGCCCATCTCTTCCGCATTCCCATGACCGGCCTGCGCTTCTTCACCGTCTACGGCCCCTGGGGCCGCCCCGACATGGCGATGTGGATCTTCACCTCCAGGATCCTGTCGGGCCAGCCGATTCCCGTCTTCAACCATGGCCGGATGCAGCGCGACTTCACCTATATCGACGACATCGTCAGCGGCGTGGTCGGCTGCCTCGACCACGCGCCGGAGGATGACGGCGCGGCCAAGGCGGGGGGAAGCCGCTCGCCGCACCGGCTCTACAATATCGGCAACAACCGGCCGGAGGAACTGATGCACCTCATCTCGGTCCTGGAGGATGCCTGCGGACGAAAGGCGGAGGTTGATTTCCAGCCGATGCAGCCCGGCGATGTTCCGGCGACCTTCGCCGATATCAGCGCAATCGCGCAGGACATCGGCTTTGCACCGACCACCGGCATCGAAGTGGGGGTTCCCCGCTTCGTCGACTGGTATCGCGCCTATCATGGCTGATCATGGCGCAATGCAGCAGGGCGCGCCATAACTGCCTGTCGATCAAAAGGTTCCTCCATCCACCGAATAATTTGGCAACTCGTCGCTTTTCCATCCATTGTGGAGTTAATGGCGCGCAAATCATCATTCGCGCTTGCGAAATCGTTTGCCAATATTAGGGGAAGGAGCCTATTCCCGCAGCCGGGTACCGGTCATTCCGGATCGGTCGGGTCGCGAATGAGGTAGGACGGGACACCTTGGGAGGGTGGATCGTCACCGCTGTCGTCAGTCGGGAAAAGCCGGCGATGATGGCGGAAAAAAGGGCTTACGCGTGTCGACAGTAACGAAGATCGTGCCATTTGGCTCAGGCGGGCGCATTGCTGAAACAGCGCGCCGTACATTATCCATCGCTGCCGAAGGGCTGAGCGCCCTGGAAAACCAGTTCGACGACCGGGAATTTTCCGCGACCTTCCTGCGAATGGTCGGCGTGATCATGAGCGTGCGCGGCCGCCTGATCGTCACGGGCATGGGAAAGAGCGGCATCGTCGCGCGCAAGATGACCGCGACGCTGACCTCCACCGGCACGCCGGCCATCTTCCTGCATCCTGCCGATGCGGGTCATGGCGACCTTGGCATGGTTACGCCGGACGATGTCGTGCTGATGCTGTCCCATTCCGGCGAGTCCAACGAACTCGGCCCGATCATCCAATATTGCAAGCGGTTCGCGATCCCGCTGCTGGGCATGACGGCGCGTCCGCACAGCACCGTTGCGGCGTCGTCGGACATCTGCATGCTGATGCCCGACGTGAAGGAGGCCTGCCCCAATTCGCTGGCGCCCACCACTTCCACCACGATCCAGATGGCGTTCGGCGACGCGCTCGCCATCGCGCTCATGGAAATGCGCGGCTTCTCGGCGGACGATTTCCATAAATTCCACCCCAATGGCCGGCTCGGCGCGCAACTTGTGAAGGTGCGCGAACTCATGGCGTCCGGGCAAAACGTGCCACGGGTGGAGGAGGACGCCTCCCTGCTCGACGCCACCATCGAAATGACCCGCGCCCGCCTGGGCGGCACGGCGGTCGTCACCGCCCAGGGCGAACTGATCGGCGCCTTCACCGATGGCGACCTGCGCCGCACCGTCACCGGCACCCGTCACATGAATGAGCCGGTGGGCCGCTACATGACGGTTCAGCCCGTCTCGGTCGGCCCGGAAGAACTGGCTTCCGAAGCGCTCCGCCAGATGCACGACCATAATATCACGCTGCTCTTCGTCTGCGAAAAGGGCCGTCTGGTCGGCGCCCTCCACATGCACGACCTGCTCCACGCGGGCGTCGCCTGACCAGCACCGGTGCCCCGGAAACGACCGCGTGCCCGCTCAGGAAGGGCCTGGTTTCGCCTTCAAGCGGGTGCGCCGGCTTGCTCGAAGCGCCGGGGCGACTTCCGGTCCGATCGGACCAGATCGCCGCTCCGGGTTGCTGCTTTTCCCCAACTTCTCGACCAGGGATCGGCTCGGATCCTTTGGAAACCGATCCAGCTATTTGAACCGATGACCATTTCCACGCTTGTCGTCATTCCCGCCCGCGCCGGCTCGTCCCGCCTGCCGCGCAAGCCGCTGCGCCTCATTGCCGGCCGCACGCTGTTGCACCGGACCATCGCCATGGCCCGGGCCGCCACGGCTGGCCTTCCGGACACCCAATTGCTCGTCGCCACCGATGACCAGGAAATCGCGGCCCACGCCCGCGCTGCGGGTTGCGACGCCGTCCTGACGGACAGCGCCATCGCCACCGGCTCCGGCCGCGCCCTGGCCGCCGCCCGCCAGTGCGAAACGCCGCCCCGCTTCATCGTCAATCTTCAGGGCGACAGCCCCTTCCAGCCGGAAGGCGCGCTGCGCGCCGTCATCGCCGCGCTGGAGGCGGGGGCAGCAGTCGCCACCCCGGTCATCGCACTCGACTGGCCTGCGCTCGATGCCCTGCGCGATCACAAGACGCGCTCGCCCTTCAGCGGCACCACCTGCGCCCGCGCGCCCGACGGCCGTGCCCTCTGGTTCTCGAAAACCATCATCCCCGCCATCCGCGATGAGCATGCCCTGCGCCAAAGCCAGCCGCTTTCCCCGGTCTGGCGCCATGTCGGCCTCTATGGCTACACGCTCGACGCGCTGACCCGCTTCGAAGCCACGCCCCCCACGGCGCTCGAAAATCTAGAGGGGCTCGAACAGCTTCGCCTCCTCGAACTGGGCATCCCCGTCACGACCGTCCCGGTATCCCCGCCGCTCTTCGACAGCTCCGGCATCGACACCGAAGCCGACATCGCCCGCGTGGAGGCGCTCATCGCGACCCACGGCGATCCGGTTCCTCCCCTGGCGCCCTGATCCATGCGCCGCATCTTCATCATCCGCCACGGCAACACCTTCGAAAGCAGCGCCGATGCCCGGCGCATCGGCGCGCGCACCGATATTCCGCTGGTGGAAAGCGGCCACGCCCAGGCCGCCCGCCTCGGCGCCTGGTTCGCGGCCCAGGCTTTCCCGATCCGCCGCCTCCACAGCAGCCCGCTGCTCCGCGCCCGGCAAACCGCCGCCAGTATCGCCGCCGCCACCGGCCACGCCATGGACGGCCCTCTCCTTTGGCTCAACGAGATCGACCACGGCCCCGACGAAGGCCAGGCCGAAGCGCAGGTTCTCGCGCGACTGGGCGCCGAAGCCCTCGCTGCCTGGGACGAACAGGGCATCCCGCCCCGGGACTGGACCGTGGATGCGCCATCCCGCCTGACCGCCTGGAAACACTGGTTCGCGCAGGAAGGGGAGGGCGCCGACCTCCTCGTCACCAGCAACGGCGCGGCCCGCTTCGCCCTCCTGGCGCTGGGCCTGCCGCTCGCCAGCCTGAAGCTCCGCACCGGCGCCTTCGGAGAGCTGGCGATCGACGAAACCGGCGTCCCCCAACTCATCCAATGGGACAACCGCCCCTAGGACGGATCGACACCATGAGTGGAAACGCTCTGGATTCCTTGTTTTCCGCGATTTCTTAACCAGCGATCGGTTCCGAATGCTTGGAAATCGCTCCAGGGAAACGTCATTTTCAGCGGAGGACCCGCAGATCCGTCACTCTTTCCGCTGCGGCACCGTGAACGTGCCCGACACGCGCCCGCCCGAAACGCCCGAACCGCCACCACCCGCAGCCCGCCCGTCCACGGTCGATCGCCCGCTGGTCAGGTCGATCACCAGCCGCCCGCCGGTCAGCCGGTTCGTCCCCTGCGTCAGCGACACATTGCCCAGCATGGTGATCAGCTTGCTGTTGAGGTCGTAGATCGCGACATTGCCCTTCGCCGTCTGGTCCGCCTTGCGCACCACGACATTGCCGGACGCATCGATCCGGTCGATCTCCACGCCATTGGCCCCGGCCGCATTTCCCGGCTGGTTCCGGTAAGCCACCGTCATCCGCGCCGCATTCAGCGTCATGCCGGCCTGCGTCACCTCGACATTGCCGGACACCACGACGCGGTCGGCGCGGTCCTGCACCTCGATCCTGTCGGCGGTGAAGTTGACCGGCGCATTGCTGTCATGGTTCCTCAACACCTGGGCATCCGCCCCCGCATAAAGGAGGCCCGCCGCGCCCAGCGTACCCAGCGACAGCAGAAGAAGGGGCTTTCTCATCACCTTTGCCCTTTGAGACCATTTTGTTCGATACGCAAGCTCGCCCGCCCGTTCAGCGTTACCGTCCGCTGATTGAGGTCGGCCTCCAGATGGTCGCCGCTGAACGTCCCGATCGGTATCCGCCCGTCGACCCGCCCCGCGCTCTGCATCCGCCGCGTCGTGAGGTCCACGCCCACGTCCCGCGTGGTCAGCCGGTATCCGCCCTCCGACTGGAACTGCACCGGCCCGTCAATGGCGACCCGCTCGGTATCCATGTCGTACCGCCCCTTCTGCGCCCGCAGCAGCGCCTGCCCGTCGGACAGCAATATCCGCGCCGACATGTCGTTGAGGTCGACGATCGGCTCGCGCGAACTCTTCTGCACCGCCGACCCGGCCCGCAGGGAAAAGGGCTGCCCCTTGCTGTCCTCCCCGCGATAGAGCGCCTCGGTCACGCGCATCCGCTCCTTCGCCACCTCGACCTTGTTCTTGTCGAGCACGAAGCTGACCTTGTCCCCCCCGGTAAAGGGCGCCGTCGCCAGCATCGCCGCCAGCACGCCCACCGACACCGGCAACCAGTTCTTGAGCAGCCCGACCAGCCGGTCATGGCTCCCCCCCGGCCGCGCCCAGTGCCGGCGCACATTGCGTTGCTGATCGGCCTGAATCGACATGGGTCAGCCCTCACATGTGCGCGAAGATGTCGATCTCCGGCCATCCCGCCAGGTCCAGCTCGGCCCGGTGCGGCAGGAAATCGAAACAGGCCTGCGCCAGTTCCATCCGCCCCTCGCGCACCAGCCTCTTGTCCAGCTCGGCCTTCAACGCATGCAGGTACCTGACGTCCGACGCCGCATAATCCTTCTGCGCGTCGGACAGCGCGGGCGCGCCCCAGTCGCTCGACTGCTGCTGCTTGCTGATCTCCTGCCCCAGCATCTCGCGCACCAGTTCCTTCAGGCCATGCCTGTCGGTATAGGTCCGCACCAGCCGCGACGCGATCTTGGTGCAATAGACGGGCGCTGCCACCACGCCCAGATAATGGCGGATCGCCGCAATGTCGAAACGCCCGAAATGATAGAGCTTCAGCCGCGCCGGATCGGCCAGCACCGCGCGCAGGTTCGGCGCGGCATAATCGCTGCCGGGCGAAAAGCGCACCAGATGCTCGTCGCCCTTCCCGTCGCTGATCTGCACCAGGCACAGCCGGTCGCGCGGCGTGATCAGCCCCATGGTTTCGGTGTCGACGGCGATCGGGCCGGGGGCCAGGACGCCCTCGGGCAGATCCTCTTCGTGGAAATATACGGTCATGATTCTTCCTCTATGGCCAAAGCGGCCGGTTCGCAATCGCCCCTTGGCGACCGGGAACGAAAGGCGCCCATTCCCTCCCGGACCGGCGAATTTAACGCCTTTTGCCAGCCTCAAAAATCATTCGCCTGTCCCTGAAAAGTTGATATAGTGATTCCCAAACCGCGTACTGGCGGTGGATTCTGCATGTCATTCGCCCGACATGTTTGTCCGGTTTAGTCTGGGGCGAAGCGAAAGTGACCAACAGGGCATGAGTTTTGATAGAGGTCGCCGCGGCGGGCGCGGCAAGGACAAGCGCGACGGTTTCGGCGACGACAGTTTCTATGGTGGTGATCGCGGCGGTTTTGGCGGTGGTTTCGATCGTGGTGGTTTCGGTGGTGATCGTGGCGGCTTCGGCGGTGGCGACCGCTTTGGCGGCGGCGGCGGCGGCGGTTTCGGCGGTGATCGCGGCGGCTTCGGCGGCGGCGGCGGTGGTCGCGGCGGCTTCGGCGGCGGCGGTGGTGGTGGTGGTTTCGGCGGCGGTGGCCGCGGCATGCCCGCCCAGGTCGTCGGCGAAGGCACCGGCGTCGTAAAATTCTTCAACGGTCAGAAGGGCTTTGGCTTCATCGTCCGTGACGATGGCGGCGAAGACGTGTTCGTCCACATCAGCGCCGTTGAGCAGGCGGGCCTGACCGGCCTCGCCGAAGGCCAGCCGCTCGGCTTCACCCTGGTGGATCGCGGCGGCAAGATATCGGCCACCGATCTCAAGATCGAGGGCGAACCGCTCCCCGTCACTGATCGTCCCCGCGAACCGCGCGAACCCCGCGCTGGTGGCTTCGGCGATCGTCCGGGCGGCGGCGACCGCGGCCCGCAGCGCCAGCTTACCGGCGAACGCGCCAGCGGCACGGTCAAGTTCTTCAACGCCATGAAGGGCTTCGGCTTCATCCAGCGCGACGACGGCCAGCCCGACGCGTTCGTTCATATCAGCGCAGTGGAACGCGCCGGCATGAGCGCCCTGAATGAAGGTGATCGCCTCGACTTCGAACTGGAAGTCGACCGCCGCGGCAAATATGCGGCCGTCAACCTTCAGACGAAGGCCGACTAAAAACAGACCTGCCCGCTTTCGCGGAGAGGATAGAAGGGGTCGCCTGCCCGGCGGCCCCTTTTTTGTTGGATGGTTCGATGGTCCGCAAACAGTGAGTGCGGCTTTGGTGAACTATCTAGTTGGCATTGCCAGTGAAAATCGAGTTTCCACCGCTTGCATTACCCATCATTAGTTATATGGGCGTAATACTACGCAATTTTTCTTGGATTTAAATGATTTAGCGGGGGGTTGATGAGTAAGGATGCGGAAGGGCGAAGCGCGATGCGTTTCGCTCGAGGGTTGCTAGTCGCTACTATAATGAGTTTGACGGCTTGCGGAGGCGGTGGGCAGGAAGCGTCCGCACCCGCTTCACCCGTTACTCCTACGCCACCCAGTACCGGGTCAAACCCTCCCGCTGAACCGGCTACCCTATTTAGCGGCGCCCTGATGGGGTCTTTTACTGGGCGGGTCGTATTTGACACGTCTGGCGATGGCGTTGTGGGCAACTTGGGCGACGTGACCGTTGCTACTAATCGTGCGGGTCAGTTTGGTCGTGATGTAGCTGACGCACCATCATTGGATTCGTCCTCAACGGCCCCGATCAAGGCGACCTATCGCATGTCAGCGTCGGGTTTCGATAATATTACGGGACATTTTTATAGCGGCTTGAGTGCGCCCGCAGGTGCGACCGTCATCTCGCCGCTCACTTCGCTCATTGATGTAGTAGGAAGTCAGGACACGGTTAGGCAAGCATTGGGATTGAATAATGGTCCTTATGCAATTGATCCAAATGTTAATTTGTTAACTTTTGATGCTTCAAAAGAGCTAAAAAATGCAGCATCTTCGATTTCTCACGATGCGCATATTGTGTCCGCTGTTAACATGATGATCCTTAATCTCGGTATAATCGCGACCTATCCTGCGACATCTATCGATAATCGTGTGGAAGTGGACGACGTCGTTGGCGTGATTGCTTCTATGATTAAGGATGGAAAAACGGTCCGCTTTGACGAGAGTAAAACATTCTCGTCGTTCCTGCAAAAAATCGAACGATTTTCTATCATTGAGGATCGTTCATTTGATGGTGCTTCCAACATACTCTTGAAATATTGGAATTTTATTCAACCATATACAAATGATGAAGACAGTATATATCGCTCCGCATCGCTATTTAGATATTATATAGCTTCCTTGGCGTTGCATGCTGCAGACAGATTTTATTATCCGGTAAAGGAAGATGTGGCGCTCGCAGAGTTGAAAACAATGATGGAATATGTATCCGAAGTACCAAGGCCGGATGTCATATCCAATTTCTATGCATTGCCTGATTATATGGATACTTCATTCAATTCCATTCTGCTTACGCAGTGTGATTTTCGGCCAGCCCATCCAGGCTGCAACGATTATAATCAACTGAACGGGTTGCAGGGGGCTGGTGCGGAAACTCTAACCATCGTCAGTGTCTCGGTCACGAAGAGTTCGGGACTAATATCTGCCCAGCTTAATCCGGATGGTAGCATCCTGATTGAGCGCAAGCCGTTGGCGCGAGGGCTGGCCTATTTCGATTATGTAATCAAGAACGCTGAAGGTAAGATGAGCACAAGTCGGTACTACATCACTCTCTATCCCAGCGGATAAATGCGTGATAGCGGCGGCTTCGGTGGTCGCCGCCCCCCCCCTCAAACCCGCCGAAACGGAAACGGCGCCACCGTCCGCTCATAGCCATGCAAATCCAGCGCCCGCGTCACCGGGGGCAGGGCGCGATCCGGACACCCCCGCCGCTCGCACAAATGGCAGGTCGGCCCCACCTGCGTCGCTGCGCCCTTCTCCAGGTCGATCCCGTCGGCATGCACGATCCGCGCCCCATGCTTCGCCTCGCAGCCAAGCGCGATCACGGACCGCCCCCGCGCACCGCCCTCCCTGGGCAGCCCCACGGTCAGGCTGATGAAGCGCCGCCCGTCCATCGTCTCGATCAGTTGGGGGAGCACCGCATCCGGCGCCTGCGCCTCATGCGCGTCCCAGCGCGGGCAACTGCCCCCCAGCCGCGCAAAGGGCCACGCCTCCCCGTCGAAGCGCTTGGACATGATGCCCGCCCGGTCCACCTTCGCCATGAAGAAGGGCACGCCCCGCGCCCCCGTCCGCCCCAGGCTGGTCAGCCGATGGGCAAGCTGCTCCATCGACACGCCAAAGCGCGCCCGCAGCAGCGGCAGGTCGTGTCGGCTCTGCTCCGCCGCCTTGGCGAAACGGTCATAGGGCATGATCAGCGCCGCCGCCGCATAGTTGGTGAGCGCGATCCCCGCGAGCCGGCGGCTGTCCTCGTCCGGCGGCCCCGCCCGCGCCACCTGCGCGGCGATCCCGTCCGCCAGTTCCTGCGCGCAAAACTGGTAGGCGACCGCGAACAGCCGCCCCGAAGAGGCCAGCCGCTCGCTCAGCAACAGCCGCCGCCGGTGCATGTCATAATGGCGCAGCGTCCCCGCCAGCACATCCTCCCGCACGATCTGCACGGCCATGCCGTGCCGCTCCTTCAGCCGCGCCCGGATCCCCGCCTGCACGGCAGAGGGATCGTCGCCCAGCTCCCCCGCCAGCGACTCCGCCGCCGCGTCCAGTTCCGCGAAATGATTGCCCGCCCGCGCTATCGTCTCGCGCAGCCAGTCGATCGGCGCATGCAGCGGCGCCACGCTCCCCGGCGCCCCGGCCGATCCCGCCGCCACCTGCTCCGGCAACCGCCGCAAATCGCTGAGCGCCCGGTAAAAGCGCCCGATCGCCTCGCTCACCCCCGGATAATTCTCCGCGACCTCCAGCACTTCGTCCTTGGCGACGCCGATGTCGCGCACCAGCGCATCGGATAAAATCTCCCCCAGCGCGCTCGCGGCCCCTTCCTGCGTGCTGGCGACGAAATCGCGAATGTCGATGTCATAGACATTGGCCAGCCGCAGCAGCATCTGCGCCGTCAACGGCCGCTGGTTGCGCTCCAGATGGTTCAGGTAACTGGGCGATACCCCCAGCTCCTCCGCCATCCGCGTCTGATTGAGCCCCAATTCCCGCCGCAAAACCCGCAGCTTCGGCCCCAGATAGAGTTTCCGATCATCCGCCATACTGTCACTATGTCAAAAAATGACAATATGAACAAGTCACCGCATGACACCGCCTCACTAATCGCCCTTCATTGACCGACAGGTTCATGGTTTGATGCGTCATCCCAACGGAAAGGAAGCCCCATGGAAACGACCCAAGCACCACAGCCCGCCCGCTCCCGCGCGGTTTTCTCGCCGGAGGATTTCGGCCTGATCCGCACCGCCATCGCCCATTATCTGCGCGAGGTTCAGGACCAGCCGGAATCGGTCAAATACGCCAATCTCTACCACCGCCTCGGCCGGGTGGGCTGATCATTTCAAGGTTCAGGAGAGGGAAGGGCGCGGCGGAAAACCCGACCGCGCCCTTTTCCCGTCAGAAAAGCCGCGTCAGCCCGTAAAAGGCCGCGCCGATCGCCGCCGCCGCCGGCAACGTCACCACCCAGGCGACGATGATGCTCGACGCCACGTTCCACCGGACCGCCGACAACCGCCGCGAAGCCCCCACGCCCACGATCGCGCCGGTGATGGTATGGGTCGTCGATACCGGCACGCCCAGATGCGTCGCCAGGAACAGCGTCAACGCCCCGCCCGTCTCCGCGCAAAACCCCTGCCCCGGCGTCAATCGCGTGATCTTCGATCCCATGGTGTGGACGATCTTCCACCCGCCCAGCAACGTCCCCATGCCCATCGCCGCCTGACAGCTCAACACCACCCAGAAGGGCACATGGAATCCGCCCGTCAGCATCCCCTGCGAATAGAGCAGCACCGCGATGATCCCCATCGTCTTCTGCGCGTCATTGCCGCCATGCCCCAGCGAATAGAGTGACGCCGACACAAGCTGCATCTTGCGGAACACCCGGTCCGCCCCCTGCGGCGTGAAGCGCCGGAAGATCCAGCTCACGATCAGCACCAGCAGCAATGCCAGGATCAGCCCGATCGCAGGCGACAGCACGATGGCGGCGCTGGTCTTGAACACCCCGCTCCATACCACTGCCGAAGCCCCGGCCTTGGCGGTCCCCGCGCCCAGCAATCCGCCGATCAGCGCATGACTGCTGGAGGAAGGGATGCCCAACCCCCAGGTGATGAGGTTCCAGGCGATCGCCCCCATCAGCGCGCCGAAAATCACGGCCGGATCGATGATGCTGGCATCGACAATGCCCTTGCCCACCGTCTCCGCCACATGCAGCCCGAAGAAGAGGAAGGCGATGAAATTGAAGAACGCCGCCCACGCGACCGCATATTGCGGTTTCAGGACCCGCGTCGATACGATGGTCGCGATCGAGTTGGCGGCGTCGTGCAGCCCGTTCAGGAAATCGAACAGCAGCGCGATGCCGATCAGCGCGACCAGCAGCGGAAAGGCGAGTTGGGCTTCCATATGTCTGCGGCTCTTGTCTTCTCTGGCCGGATCAGGCGTGGTCGATGACCAGGCCGGAAATCTCGTTGGCGACGTCCTCGAACCGATCCGTCACCTTCTCCAGATGGCTGTAGATTTCGTTTCCGACGACGAAATCCATCGGATTGCCCTGCCGCGCCTGATTGTAGAGCGCTTTCAGTCCCGCCTCATGCAGGATGTCGGCATGCCCCTCCAGCTTCACCAGCCGTTCGGTCAGGTCATGCAGCCGCGCCGAATTGAGGTTCAGCGAACGCAGCAGCGGCATCGTCTCCGCCGTGATCCGCGCGCATTCGACGATCAGCGCGCTCATGTCCTGCATCTGGGACGGAAATTCCTTCACCTCGAACAGCGCGATAGCCTTGGCCGTCTGGTTCATCTGGTCGATGGCGTCGTCCATCACCCCGATCAGTCCGGTGATGGCGCTGCGATCGAACGGCGTCACGAAGATGCGGCGCACATCCTGCAGCACTTCGCGGATGATGTCGTCCGCCTCATGCTCCCGGTCCGAAATCTCCTTGATATGGGCATCGATGTCCGGCCCGCCCTTCAGCAGCTTGGCGAGCGCATCAGCACCGGCGACCAGGGTCGCAGCATGATCCTCGAACTGCTCGAAAAAGCGCCCTTGCTTGGGCATCAGCGCGTGAAACCAGCGCAGCATTCCAGTCCTTTCGCTTTGCCATTCCTTGACCCGCAGCAACGTCCGCACGAACAGGCCCGGATCACGGGGTGGTTCGCGGAAAGCGGCGATGATGGATTGCAGATCGGGTTCGTCGACAGCCTTTGCAGCTTCGGCAACCGGGAACCATCGCAGTTCCCGCTGCCCTTGTTCGGGCCATTGCGACAACTGGCCCGTCACCGCAAGCGGGAAAACCTCGACAGTCGCCTCTTTCGTGTCGCCCCGCCGCCGCTTCTTGTCATAGCGATAGCGGCCGAGCGGCGCAGGGCAGGCAATGCCGTGAATGCCCGCCTCTTCATAGGCCTCCAGCTCGGCGGCGCGATGGCCGGCCATGCCCTTGATGCGATTGCCCTTGGGGATCACCCAGCGGCGGGTATCGCGCGAGGTGATCAACAGGATCCGCATCGACCCGTCAGGGCCGGTCGAATAGGGAAGGGCGGCGATCTGACGCATTCAGCCGCCCTTATACGCCCGCTGGCGCATCCGATCGAGTTTTGCCCACCCCTGGTCCATCCGCGCCTTGTAACGAAATCGTCACATTGCGCAATCAAGCAGGTTATCAGATCGAAAGCCGCGCCGTCAGCCGGATATCCCGTCCCGCCAGGGGGGCGTAGTCCTTCAGAAAACTGGCCGCCCGCCGCGCCTCCACATCGAAGATATTGTTGGCGGAAAGGGTGATGGTCGTCCGGCCGTTGCCCTTTATCGGCTTGAAGGACAACGATGCGTTGACCAGTGTGAAGCCGTCGGTCGGCGTTTCGGTGTCGGTGATGCGGTTCTGGGCGAAGCTGCGTTCGACTTCGCCGCGAACGCTCAGCCGATCGCCCTGCAGTTCCAGGCCGCCCAGCAGACGCAGCGGAGGTATGCGCGGCGCCGGGCCGGATCCGACGATGGTGGCGCGCACATAATCTGCCACGCCGTCCAGGTTGAGGGCATAGCTGCCGATCTGCCCCAACTTCACCGTGCCTTCCGCTTCAAAGCCGAGATAGCGGGCATTCGCCTGCAGATTCTGGTAGCAGGGGAAGGATAGCGGTTCGCCCCCATTGGCGGCCATGCAGACGCCGTCATCGACCCGCACATCGTAGATATAGCCGTCGAACCAGTTATGATAGGCCGAGAGCGAGAGCGTGTAGCCATCGCCCTGGCCGCGCAGCGTGCCTTCGATGCCCCAGCTCTTTTCCAGTCCGAAATCAGGATTGCCGAGTTCAAAGGCTTGCGTTCCGGCGTGATTGCCGCGGGCAAACAGCTCTTCGGCCGAAGGAGCCCGCTCCGTACGGGACAGGTTCAGTCCGACGCGCCAGCCGGGCACGAGTTCCTGACTGACACCCAGTGAGCCGGACAGCGCATTGAAGCTGCGATGATAGGCGGGGTTGAACAAGGTCTCGTCCGCATCCGCTGCGACGCGCGTATGTTCATAACGGCCGCCCAGTTCGATCCGCGTGGTGCCCAGGTCGAAGGACTGCAGCGTGAAGAAGCCCAGTTGCTCCGTTTCGTTGCGCGGCAGGAACTTTTCCTCCCCCTCGACATGGAAGTTGCGCGCGAAGAACTGCGCGCCGATCGCGCCGTCCCATCCGCCGCGCTTCGCCTGCACTAGTTCGAGCCGCGATTCGATCGACTGGTTGTAGAATGTCGTGCCGACCTCGCCCGTCTCCTCGATCTCCTGATGCTGATAGTCGGCGAAGCCGGCGCGGAGGCGGATGGATTCCAGGAAGCCGCCATTGACCGGCAATTCGGCGCGCAGATCGGCACGATCCTGCTTCATGTGCAACCGCACCTTTTCCGCTTCGCCATTGGCATCGAGCGAATAGCGGACCGGCACGCCGTAGAAATTGTCGGTATGCGCCACCGAAAAGCCCAGATTGCCGCCATCGGTGATGAGCGCCGCGCCGCCCGCCACTTCCCAGGTTCGCGCTCCGCTGTTGGGCAGCTTGCCTCTCAGGCTGGCGAGGTCGCGGATTTCCGGATCGCTGCTGGCGGCCGCCTGTGCCCGCAGAGCGGGGGTCAGGATATAGTTGCCGGTGTCCAGGTCGCCGCTTCTGGAATAGCTGCCATCGAAATGGACAACGAACTTGTCGCTAATGGGCGCTTCGATCTCGCCCGATCCGGTGCGTTCATGGGCGGCGCTGCCATAGGTGGCGATGCCGTCGATGTGGATCGGTTCGTCCGGCACGCGGCGGGGAATGCGGCTGTCGATCACATTGACTACGCCGCCAATGGCCGAGGAGCCGTAGAGCAGGGCGGCGGGTCCGCGCAGCACCTCTATGCGATCGGCGGTGAGGGGGTTGATCGCCACGGCGTGATCGACAGAGGTGTTCGAGACGTCGAAGCTGCCTATGCCGTCGGTGAGGATGCGCACGCGTTCGCCCTGGAAGCCGCGCAGCACGGGGCGCGATGCATTGGGGCCGAAGGAGGTCGCGGATACGCCAGGCTGGCGGGCGAGCGTGTCGCCGATCGTCGGACGCAGCGACCTGGTCAGCTCTTCGCCGGACACGACCGACGTACCTGAAAGAATATCGCCTTGCCGGCGGGGAATGATGGCGGTGACGACGATGTCGGCCCGCTGATCATGATAACCCTGGGGAGAGGAGTCCGATGCCGGAGCCTGGGCCATGGCGGGCAAACTGGCAGACAATGCGGAGAGGGCGCAACCGGCACGCAACAGTGCGGAACGATACATTCGGTTCGTCATCCTTCATGATTGGGAAGAAGATGGTGTCCTCCTATCTGAAATGATATAGCATATCAACATCGCACGAGCCGGATTTGATCCATCGCGCCCGAAACGGTTTGAGTGCACCGCGAGAAGCAATCAGAGAAAGAGAAATTCCGCCAGCGCGGCGGCGGCGGCGGGGCTTTCGCTGCCGACAGCCTGTCGCACTTCGATGGCTGGCAACGGCTGTTCGAGTGCAATCCGCCTGATGCCGGTCATTCGTCCAAGATCACGGGCGAGCGGGCCGAAGGCGGCAAAGCAGCCGGCGCCTTCGCGCAATATGGTCATGATGTCGAACAGATTGTCGGTCTCCAGCACCGGATCCCCCAACCTTATGCCACTGCGCAGCAGCGCCTCGTCGATGATCCGCCGCAGGCTGTTGCGCGGTTCCATGGCGAGCGTCGGGATCGCGGCAAGCTCAGTCGTGGCCACACTGTCGCGGTGGGCGAGGGGGTGATCGACGCCCGCGTAAAGGTTGATCTGTTCCGACCAGCCATAGCGGGAGGGGGGCTCGTCCGTTTCGCCCAGGGCATAGAAATAGGCAATGTCGGCCTTGCCCCGCCGCAGCGACCAGGCGGCTTCGTCCGCCAGGTGGATCGTCAGGTCGAGCGTGATCGCTATGTCGTCATTCGCCGCCTCGAAAGCGGCAAGCGCATCCTGGAAATGGCCGAAAACCGGCGCTGGGGCCGCCAGGACGATGTTTTGCCTTGAAGGAGGGGATTCGGCCAGCGGCGCGGCAGGCGACGGCGATGTCATGTCGTCGGCCTGGTCGACCTGCCAGTTTTCCGGCTGGTCCTGCGACAGCAGCGTCATGGCTTCCGCTGTTTTTCGGCCGGCCGGCGTCAGGTGGGGATTGCCGGCAAGATCGTCGAACAGGCGATAGCCGAGGCGCAGTTCCAGCGAGGCCAGATCGCGGGCGACATCGTCGGCCGAAACGCCAAGATCACGGGCGCAGCGCAAGAGGCTGCCCGATGCCACCATCTGCGCGAATATATCCAACTGGCGCAGGGAAGGCGTGGCCATGAGCCCCTGATAGTGCAAATATCGTGCGGGGTTAAGGCGGATATTGGGTGAATATCTCTTTGCCATATTGACGAGGGCCGCCCAAAGATGGCAGGGCGCTCAGCCTGACGGGCGGGTATAGCTCAATGGTAGAGCACTAGCCTTCCAAGCTTGTGATGCGGGTTCGATCCCCGCTACCCGCTCCATTCCCGTCATAGAGGCTCCGTCCACGGCATGGGCGACATCGTCAATCTTCGACAGGCGCGCAAGGCGAAGGCTCGGGCGGATCGGGAACGGCAGGCGCATGGCAATCGCGTGAAGTTCGGCCGCACGAAGGCGGAACGCCAGATTGAGGCAGCGGAAGAAGAACGCAAGAAGCGCTTGATCGATGGCGCGCGCCGCGATGGCAGGGATGATGATGCCAAATAAAGCTTCACTATTCCTGAGTGATTGGCACGAAGATGGAATGCAAAATCTTCGGCAAGAAGATGAACAGCTGTTAATTTTTCTGCTCGATCGATCATTCTGTCCGTGATTTGGCTCGACTGATCCGGAATAGGCTGCAGCCGTTGCGTTTAAACCCGCAGCTCACGGGTTTAACATTCGCTATGACTGGACATATTCGCTCACTTCGCCCCGCCAGGGCCGCGATTGCCGCTGTTCTGGCTATCAGTTCGCCTACGCTGTTCGCGCAGACGGTCATTCCGCCTGCGCAACCGGTGATCGTCGATCCTCCGGTCGCACAGACGCCGCCGGCAGCTTCGCCTGCTCCGGTTTTCGCGCCTTCCCAACCGGTGGTCCAATCGACGCCTTCGGTCGAGCAGCGGTTGGACGCGGCTATTACAGCCTCGCAAGCGGAGGAGGCGCAGGCCGTTCCTGCCGCAGCCCCGGTGAAGCGCAACGCGCCCAGGCCCGCTGCCCGCACGATAGCCCGCGCCGAGCCCGTTGCGGCCCCACAACGCTCCGAGCCCCTGACACAGCGTGAAGCGCCGTCTCCTGCACCATCTGCCCCTGCGTCATCTGCGCCATTAGCTGAGGCGGTGGCGCCGGCTGCACCCGCTGCGCCGGAAAGGCAGGCACCGCCCGCATCCTCGGAGGCCCGGACCGATCCCGCATTGCTTTGGGCGTTGGGCGGCGGCTCCTTGCTGATGATCGGCCTTGCCGGTGCTGCCCTGATGCGCAGACGCGCGCGTCGCCAGGAAGTGGAGCATTGGGAGGGTGAGATTATCCAGCCCGAACCTGTGCAGCCTGTGCGGCAACCGGCTCCGGCGATGCCCTTGATGACGCCGTCTCCTACGGTCGCACCGGTGCTGAGCGAGGAGGAAAGTACGCTGGACGCGATGGTGGCTGCGCCGCCCAGCC
The DNA here is from genome assembly GCF_040676285.1 of Sphingobium sp. LMC3-1-1.1. Lineage (NCBI taxonomy): Bacteria > Pseudomonadati > Pseudomonadota > Alphaproteobacteria > Sphingomonadales > Sphingobiaceae > Sphingobium > Sphingobium sp. LMC3-1-1.1. Next base: position 150,034 of record NZ_JBEGHQ010000056.1, read on the forward strand.
CGGAAAACCCGTTCCGCACCCATGCCAAGCGCAGGACCAGAGCAAAATTCCTGCTGGCGCAGCGGCAGAAGCAGGTTCAAACGCCGATAGTCGCGGAAAGCGTGGCTCCGACCGAATCGCCCCGGCCCGCGAGGGCGGCCACGCAGACGGTGTATCGCTTTGGTTCCGACCGTCGACGCGAGGGTGTCTTCAAGCCGCGGACAAGCTGAGTCCGATTGGATTCCTTGAGGAAAGGGGATGCCGGTCCCGATCGGTATCCCCTTTGTCATGCAATAGTTCCGCCGATCCGGTTGCGCTGGATCGTTCGGCCTGATACCGGCCCGCCGGTAGTTGCATGGCCGCCCAGGCCCGCCTCAAGGAAAGTTGCCCATGTCCGACAAGATCAACCGCATCGTTCTTGCCTTCTCAGGTGGGCTGGATACCAGCGTGATCCTGAAATGGCTGCAACAGACCTACCAGTGCGAGGTCGTGACCTTCACTGCCGATCTGGGGCAGGGCGAGGAACTGGAACCGGCACGTGCGAAGGCACGGCTGATGGGTGTCAAGGAAGAGCACATCTTCATCGACGACCTGCGCGAAGAATTCGTGAAGGATTATGTGTTCCCGATGATGCGCTCCAACGCGCTCTATGAAGGGCTCTATCTGCTCGGCACATCCATCGCCCGCCCGCTGATCGCCAAGCGCCAGATCGAGATCGCGAAGCTGATTGGCGCGGATGCGGTGTCGCACGGTGCGACGGGCAAGGGCAATGATCAGGTGCGCTTCGAGCTTGGCTATTACGGCCTTGCCCCCGACATCAAGGTGATCGCCCCCTGGCGGGAATGGGATTTGACCAGCCGCACCAGGCTGATCGAATTCGCCGAAAAGCACCAGATCCCGATCCCGCGCGACAAGCGCGGCGAAAGCCCCTTTTCGACGGATGCGAACATGCTGCACACCTCTTCGGAGGGGAAGGTGCTGGAAGATCCGTGGGAGGAAACCCCGGACTATGTCTATTCGCGCACCGTCAATCCGGAGGATGCGCCTGACGCGCCGGAATATATCACCATCGATTTCGAGCGTGGCGACGGCGTGGCGATCAACGGCGTGGGCATGAGCCCGGCGACGCTGCTGGAAACACTCAACGAATATGGCCGCAAGCATGGCATCGGCCGGCTCGATTTGGTTGAGAACCGCTTCGTCGGCATGAAGTCGCGCGGCATGTATGAAACGCCGGGCGGCACCATCTATCATCTGGCGCACCGGGGCATCGAGCAGCTGACGCTCGATCGCGGCGCGGCGCATCTGAAGGATGAACTGGCGCCGCGCTACGCCGAGCTCATCTATAACGGCTTCTGGTTCTCGCCGGAGCGCGAAATGCTGCAGGCGGCGATCGACCACAGCCAGGAGAAGGTGACCGGCACGGTTCGCCTGAAGCTCTACAAGGGTGGGGTTTATGTCGTTGGCCGCAAGTCGCCTTATTCGCTGTACAGCGAGAAGGTCGTGACCTTCGAGGATGATGCGGGCGCCTATGACCAGCGCGACGCGGCGGGTTTCATCAAGCTGAACGCGCTTCGCCTGCGCCTGTTGGGCCGTCGCGACCGCTGACCGCCTTCCGTCCCCGGCGTCGCTATTGTTGGTGCGCCGGGGAAAGGAAGACAGGCATGGTTCGCGATACAAATTGCGACATTTATCGGGCCTGATGACAAAGTTGCGGGACAAAACTCCCCGATAAGCGTTTTCAAGGACGGCGGAGCGCCGTTCGTGACAGATGCTTTGAAGGAAGACTCGAATGATCCGCAAATTCATGACTACGGTGGCGCTGGGTTCGCTGTTCGTTGGCGGGCTGGCGGCCAGCCATCTCGCCTTCGCGCAGGAAGGACCGCCCCGCGCCGGCGGCCCTCGCGGCGGTGGCATGCTGATGATGGCCGATGCCGACAAGGACGGCACTGTCACCAAGGCGGAACTGACGGCCGCGCTGGACGCCCGCTTCGCCAGGCTGGACGTCAACAAGGACGGCAAGATTGATCAGGCGGATCGCGATATCCTGCGCCAGCAGCGGCTCGATGCGCGCTTTGCGGCTCTGGATACCGACAGGAACGGTCAGATCAGCAAGGCGGAATTCGTCTCCGGGCATGAAGGCCGGGAGGACCGTATCGGCGGCCATGGCGGCCCGGATCGTGGCGGCTGGGGTCATCGCGGCCCCGGCATGCGCGGCGGCCCGGACGGTGGAATGGCGAAAGACGGCGTGATCACCAGGGCGGATTTCATGGCGCGCCCCCTCGCCATGTTCGACAAGGCCGACACCAACCATGACGGCAAGGTGACCGCAGAAGAGATGAAGGCTGCGCGGCAGACGTTCCGCGATGGTTGGAAAGACCGCAAGGGGCCGCCCCCGCCGCCCGCCGATTAAGGGCTGGGCCGAAGGCGTCGATGGCGCCTTCGGCCTTCCCACCTGCTTCCAGCCATGACAAGAACCGGACCATGAGCGAACGACCCCATTTGCTGCTCGTCGACGACGAGCGCTCGATCCGCGAGCCGCTGGCGCAATATCTTGTCCGCAACGGCTTTCGCGTGACGGCCGTCGAAAACGCGGCGGAAGCGCGGATGCGTCTTAAAGCCAATGCCATCGACCTGGTCATTCTGGACATCATGATGCCGGGTGAGGACGGGTTGTCGCTCTGTCGCCATATCCGGGAAACGAGCGAGATTCCGGTCATCCTTCTCACGGCGAAATCGGAAGAGACGGACCGCATCGTCGGGCTGGAAATGGGGGCCGACGATTATGTGCTGAAGCCCTTTTCCCCGCGCGAGCTGGTTGCCCGCATCAAGGTGATCTTTCGCCGCGTGGCGACCGGTGGGCAGCGCGTCACCGCGACTGATGGCGCCACCTATGCTTTCGCCAACTGGTTGCTCAAGACGCAGGAGCGCACGCTGGTCGATGGCGAGGGTGTGGCGCTGCCGCTGTCCACGGCGGAATATAATCTGATGCTGGCCTTCGCCACCCGGCCCAATCAGGTGCTGAGCCGCGACCAGTTGCTGGACATCACCCAGGGGCGGGAGGCCAATGCCTTCGACCGGGCGATCGACAACCAGATCAGCCGCCTGCGCAAGAAGATAGAGCCTGATCCCAGGAACCCGACCCTCATCAAGACGGTGTGGGGCGGCGGTTACACCCTGTCCGCGGACGTGCGCAAGCTGTGAGGCGGCTGCGCCTGTGGCCGCAGGGCGTCGTCGGCCAGATCATCATCCTTGTCGCGCTGGCGCTGTTCGTGGCGCAGGCGATCAATTTCACCCTGTTGCTGCGCGAACGTCAACGGATCGAGCTTACCGCGCAGACGGCTCCCGGCGTCTTTCGCATCGTCGACGCCCTCGACAGCCGGCCGGACCAGCGCGCCGGGGATGAGGCGGACCGGCGGGGACGGGTGCGCTTCCTGGACGCTGCCCCGCCGTTGCAGGGCCAGTCCCGACCGGACGTGGAGCGTCGCGCCAGGGCGATGTTCGACGATGTCGGGCTTTCGGTCCGCTCCATCCATGCGGCCGAACAGCCGCAGTTGCTGCCCCTGCGGCGCTGGGACAATTTCCGCATGCGCGCGGGCGGAGACAGGCATGGTCATGTGCATGTGACCCGCCTGGCCATGGCCGTCGAATATCAGCCGGGAAAATGGGCGCTGACGCAGACGCGCATCGGCGACCGGCCGCCACGCTTTGGCGGCTGGCTGGTGGGGCAGACGCTGATCCTCTACGCGATCGTGCTGCTGCCTCTGCTGTGGGTTGGTCGCAGGCTGGCGCGGCCATTGAAGCAGTTGACCGCCTCGGCGGAACAATTCGCCCTTACCGGATCGGCCGATGCAGTGGAGGAGCGCGGCCCCGGCGACGTGCGGCAGCTCACCATGGCCTTCAATGCGATGCGCAGCCGCATCTTCGCGATGCTGAACGAGAAAGACCGGATGCTGGGCGCGATCGGCCATGACCTGCGCACGCCGCTGGCCTCGCTGCGCGTGCGCACCGAATCGGTGGAGGACGAGGGCGAGCGCGCCCGCATGTCCGAGACGATCGAGGAGATGAACCGGATGCTGGAGGATATCCTCTCCCTCGCCCGCGCCGGGCGCAGCAGCGAAGCCCGGCAGAAGGTGGACCTGTCGGCGCTGGCCGATGCCGTGGTCGAGGATTTTCTGGAGCTTGGTTCCCCGGTCGACCTGGCCGACAGTGCGCGCGCGGTGGCCAATGTCCGTCCCCAGCAGATTCGCCGCGCCCTGCGCAACCTGATCGAAAATGCCATCGTCTATGGCGAGCGGGCGCATGTTTCGGTCGAACGGGCGGACGGCGCGGTCCGGTTGATCGTGGCGGATGACGGGCCAGGCATAGCCGAGGAACGGATGGCGGAAATGATGGAGCCCTTCACCCGGCTGGAGGGCTCGCGCAACCGGGAAACGGGCGGGGCGGGCCTGGGGCTGGCGCTGGTGCGGGCGATCATGATCGAACATGGCGGCGCGCTGAAACTGGCCAACCGCGCGCAGGGCGGGTTGGAGGCAAGCCTGGTCCTGCCGGCCTGAAAATGGCTGTTTTCCGCCGAAGTTCACAGTGTATGCGCGCGCGTGCCTGCGCGCGCATAGGCGTGGTGGGCGGGATATGAACGTTTCAAAGAGGGGTGGGCGATAGGCCCGCCAGCGTGCAATAGGACAGGCAGAACTGGCATGTTCGGAGGAATAGGATCTTTTGTTGGGCTCCTGTTGCCCCTGGGTCACACAGGCTTTGGCGAGTGTCCTTGGCCGGGAGCGGCGGTGGCAGGTGGATCGGGATCCGGCACGTGCCTGTCGATTTCGCTATTGGGCAATGATATCGAAAGTCCCCGGGCCAATAGCGGGCCGATCACCAGATCAGGATGAAAATGAAACAGGGCTTCCGCAGAAAGAGCAGCGCTCTCGACAAGAGGGATTGTTGAGGTGGACACCGGCCGGCTGAAGATCAAGTTGCAGCTTCATTGCGGGAGCAGCTTTGCGATGGGGCCGGGCAAGGCGGCCCTGCTCGAGGCGATCAAACGGGAGGGCTCGATTTCCGGAGCCGGCCGGGCGCTTGGCATGAGCTACCGGCGTACATGGTTGCTGGTGGACGAGATGAACCGCTGTTTTGCGGAAAAGCTGGTCGAAACCTTGTCGGGCGGTGGACGCGAACGCGGCGCACGCGTCACGGAACATGGTCTGGCCGTGCTTGCCGCCTATCGCGCCCTGGTCGAGGAAGCCTCTGCGATAACCCGAAGCCCTGCCTATTCCGAACTGACGAAATTGTTGCTGGCAGCGCCGCGCAACGGCGAGGCCGAAGGCTCCCCCGACTGACCAGCCCCTGATCATCGCGATCCCCCATTGTCGCGACTTGCAGTGCCAATCCATCACTGTATACGGTGGAATATAGAGATTCGGGTGGCATTTCCAAAAAAAAGGGGCATTCATGCATTTATCCGTGCGTGCGCTGGCGTTCGGCCTGGGCGTTCTGACTATCGTCGCACCGGCCTGGGCCGAGGTTCCCGGAGCGCCGGATGCAACGCCGGATGCAGGGGCCGAAAGCGCAGAATCGGGTGGCCTGCCGCAGATCATGGTCACTGCCCGGCGGCGCGTGGAAGACAGCCAGTCCGTGCCTGCGGCGATTTCCGTCGTTGACGGCAAGCTGCTCGATCAATCCTATACGGTGAACACCGGGCAACTGAGCCTGCTTGTCCCGTCGCTCAATTACAGTTCGGCAAACCCGCGCAACACCGCCTTCACGATCCGGGGGCTCGGCAGCAGCGTCGTGGCGGTCAGCCAGGCGAATGACGGGCTGGAGCCCGGCGTCGGCTTTTACGTCGATCAGGTCTATCACGCACGGCCCGCCACTGCCGCTTTCGACTTCACCGACATCGACCGGATCGAGGTGCTTCGCGGCCCGCAGGGCACGCTGTTCGGCAAGAACAGCACGGCAGGAGCGATCAGCATCACGACCAAACTGCCGACCTTCACGCCCGAAGCGCAGGAGGAATTATCCTATGGCAGCAATGATTTCCTGCAGGCCAAGGCATCGGCGTCGGGGCCGATCACCGATAGCCTCGCCTTCCGCCTGTCGGGCCAGTCGACCCGCCGCGATGGCGTCATCCACAATGTCGTGACCGGGCGCGACCAGAACAGCATGGGCAACCAGGCCGTTCGCGGCCAGCTTCTCTACAAGCCTTCCGAAGATTTCCAACTGCGCCTGATTGCCGATTTCACCAATTTCGAAAGCGCATGCTGCACGCAGGTCTATGTCCGGGTTGCGCCGACGCTGAAGGCGGCGGCCCGCCGATATGCCGCGCTGGCGGCCAATGTGCCGGGCGGACCCTATGCGCCGCCCAGCCTCAACCCTTATGACCGGCTGACCGACATTGATGCCGCCCTGGGCGTCAAGACGAATGAGGGCGGCGTTTCGGCCATCCTGGACTGGAAGCTGGGGCTGGGCACGCTGACATCGGTCAGTGCATGGCGGTTCTGGAACTGGGACGCGGCGAACGACCGCGACTATACCGGCATCCCGATCCAGCTCGTCCAGCACATCCCCTCCCGCCAGGACCAATATAGTCAGGAGTTGCGGCTGGCCTCCAATGGGGAGGGGCCGTTCAGCTATGTCGCTGGCCTCTATTTCTTCCGCCAGAAGATCACGGGCCGTCCCATTTCCATCTATGGTCCGCGCGCGGCCTATTGGTTGCTGTTCGCGGATTCGAACCTGCTTGACGGCTATGGCACCGACGGACGCACCGATTTCCGCTCCGACAGCTATGCCGCCTTTGGCGAGGTGAACTGGCGGCCGACGGATCGCCTGACGCTGACGGGCGGGCTTCGCTATACCTATGAGGAGAAGGAGGGCGCCTATGACAGCTTCACCTTCGGCGGCCCCGCCAATGTGACGGCGGCCCAGCGCGCGAGCCAATTGTCCATATTGCGCGGGCAGAGCTATGCCGCCAGCGACAAGGACGGCGATGTCACGGGCCGCGCCAACATCGCCTATCAGTTGAGCGAGGATGTGCTTGGCTATGCCAGCTATGCGCGGGGCGGGAAATCGGGCGGGATCAACATGTCGGGCCTGCCGCTGAACAACAACAACCAGCCCGCGCTGAACACCGCCGTCATCAAGCCGGAGAAGAACAGCGCTTATGAGATTGGCCTCAAGACGAGCCTGTTCAGCCGACGGCTGATCGCCAATATCGACGCCTATTATATGAGCGTGCGGGATTTCCAGACGAACGTCACGGATACCGGCGCGGCTGCGGCCTTGCGCACCTATCTCGCCAATATTCCCAAGGTCAGGGTGAAGGGCGTCGAAGCGGATATGATCGCGCTCGTCACGAAGGATCTGCAATTGCGCGCATCGGCGGCCTATGCGGACGGAAAATATATTTCCTATCCGAGCGGCCCCTGTCCGATCGAGGCGATCGGAACCGGAACGTCCGCCTGCGACCTGAGCGGCAGGGGCCTGTCGGGCCTGCCCAAATGGTCCGTGACATTGGGGGCTGATTATAGCCGGTCGGTGGATCTGTTCGGCAGGAAGGGCGCGTTCTTCCTTCATGCGGATTCCAGTTCACGAACCCGCGTCTTCGGCGATCCCACGGCGTCGGCCTACACCGTCATCAAGGGATATACGGTGGTGAATGGTAGTGTCGGTCTGCGCGCAGGGAACGGATTTGAAATCGCGTTGTTCGCGCGCAACCTGTTCGACAAGGACTATATGCAGAACCTGACCATCCAGGCGGGCAATTCAGGGCTGATCGTCGGAACGCCAAGCGACCCGCGCACGATCGGCCTGACCCTGCGGATGCGGCAATGATGCCTTCGATATGAAGGTCGTGGGTGTCATCGCGTCCAAGCCTGCCCTGGCACCCGGCAAGCATTGAGCCGGACAGTTCGGCTCAATGCTTGCCGGGCTTGTTCGATGTCCCCGGCGCGGTCGGGTTGATCAACTGCGCCCCTGCGGGCAGGCTGGTGCCGCCCATGTCGAGCTTTTGCGCTTCGGCCCGGGCCACGGTCTTCGGGTTGTCGCGCTCCTTGATGGCTGCCTTCGTCTCTGCGTCGAGCTGCGAGTCCGCATCGCCGTCGTTCGCGCCGGGGCTCCAACCCAGGATGATCGACATGCGGCGGTTGCGCGGGTCGTAGACATCGCCCTTGGCGAAGGGTTCGCGGTCGGCGACGCCCTCTATCCGGGCGAAGCGGTCATTGCCGATGCCGCTTGCCGCCAGCGCCTTGCGCGTTGCTTCGGCGCGGGCGGATGACAGCATCCAGTTGTTCATCGTCTGGCCGGCGCTGTAGGGCAGGCCGTCGGTATGCCCGCGCACGATCAGCGGATTGGGCATGGTCCTGATGGTCGCCGCGACCTCGTTCACCAGTTCGCGCGCCTGCGGCAGCAGACGGTCCGTGCCCATGGCGAACATCGCGAAGTCCGCCTCGTCGATCAGGTCGATGCGCAGTCCTTCCCGCGTTTCGGTGAAGCGGATGTTCTTCAGCAGTTTCCGGATGGCCTGGCGGCGGGCCATGCGCGCCTCCAGTTCCTTCTTGATCGATTCGAACCGGGCCCGGTCGGCGGCCTTGGTGGCCTTGCCGCCCTGGTCCTTGGTGCCCGACGCGTCGCGCGGCATGGTGATGGCCATATTGCCCTGGCCGCCGGTGGTCGGATAATTTTCCTTGCCCATCATGCTGTCGCCGCCGAACATGCCGTTCGAACCCGCGGAGTTCTCCTTGAGCTGCACCAGGGTCGGGGTGAAATAGTCGGCCAGGCCCTTGCGCTGCTTTTCCGTGGTCGCGCCCAGCAGCCACATCAGCAGGAAGAAGGCCATCATCGCCGTCACGAAGTCGGCATAGGCGACCTTCCACGCGCCGCCATGATGGCCGCCATGGCCGTCGACGATGATCTTCTTGACGATGATCGGCCGTGGTTCGGGCTCGTTCGCGCCGCGCTTCTTCTCGGCCATGGCTTATTTGCCCCGCATGCCGTCGAACACCTCGGCAAAGGCCGGCTGGTTCGCGTGGGTCAGGCTGGAACGCGCGGCCTCGATCACCAGCGGCTGCGGGTGGCCGTGCAGCGAGGCGACGATGATCTGCTTGACGACATGGTACATGGAACCGTCCGCCTCGATCACGGCGCGGCAGCGGTTGGCGAAGGGGTTGACCATGCCATAGGCGAGCAGAACGCCCAGGAAGGTGCCGACCAGCGCCGAACCGATCATGCCGCCCAGGATCGCCGGGGGCTGGTCGATGGAACCCATGGTCTTCACCACGCCCAGCACCGCCGCGACGATGCCGAGGGCAGGCAGCGCGTCGGCCAGTCCCTGAAGATTGTCGGCGGGACGCAGCGCTTCGTGGTGATGGGTCTTGAGCGCATTGTCCATGACCTCCTCGACCGCGTGCGGATCGAGCGTGCCGGAGGAGACGACCACCAGCCGCAATGTATCGCTGATCAGGTGGATGAGCGTCTTGTCGCCCATCAGGCGCGGATATTCGGAGAAGATGGTGGAGCTTGCCGGATCCTCGATATGCGGTTCCAGCGCCACCGGGCCTTCGACGCGCAGCGTCTTCATCAGCTTGGAGACGAGGAAGATGCAGTCCAGGAAATCCTGCTTCTTGTATTTGGGGCCCTTGAAGACCTTCCCCAGGCCGCCGCCCAGCGCCTTCAGGTCGCTGCCCGAATTGCCGATGATGAGCGCGCCGACGGCCGCGCCGCCGATGATGATCATTTCATGCGGCAAGGCGTGCAGAACCGGGCCGATGTCGCCGCCTGTAAAGATGAAGCCGCCAAATACCATGGCGAGCAGCACGACCAGGCCGATGATTGCGAACATGATTATCCCCGAATTCCGCCCGAAGGCACCGTCTTGACCGAGCATCGCATGAAAGACGCTCTCGATTGGTTAATACGGCTTGGCGATGCCGTGATTTAGGGCGCCGGTCGAAAAATCGATCACGATGATTTCGAAGAAGAAGGGGCGCCCGTTCAAGAGCTTGGCCGCGAGATTGCTCCGCGCGCCTGGAGAGCGCCGGGTCAAACCGGACGCAGGACGCGCGCTCCGGGTTTTGCATCGTTCCAGGCGGGAAACCGGTTCCCGCCTTTCGGTACGATACCTTATTTGAGCAGGTCGAACAGGTTCTGCTGGTTGATCCGGGCAAAGGCGGACTGGGCCGCCTCAAGCTGGAGCAGCTTGGCCGAGACCGAGGAGATCACATCCTGAAGATCGGTCGATTCCAGCCCGGAACGCCGTTCCTTGAGGTCGAGGTCGACATTGGTGAGGCGCGTTCCGATCACGTCCAGCCGGTCGCTGCGCACGCCCTGCTTGGTCTGTTCCAGGACGATGTGGTTCTGGGCCGCCTTGATCGCGTCGAGCCCGGCCGCGACGTCGCTGTCGGTGCCGCTTTGCAGGGCGGTGATGCTCTGGTCCAATATGGCGTCGAGCGTCATCGGCGTGCCGTTGACATCGATCCCCTCCGACACGTCCTGCCGGGTGCCGACCACGGCGAGATTGAGGCCGCGGCTGACCGGGACCAGCACGCTCTGTCCGTCGTCGAAGGCGGGGACACCGCTGTAATCCTTCTGGTTGAGCAGCGAATCGATGGTGGAGCGGATCGTCGTCATTTCCTGGACGATGGCCGTCTTGTCGGTGGCGTTGAGCGATCCGTTGCGGGCACGGGTCATCAGTTCCTGCGCGCGCGTCAGCAGGGAGTTCATCTCGCCCAGATTGGCCTCGGCCGTGTTGGCGCGGGCCGTGCCGGTGCTGATGTTGGACTGCCAGGCGGCCTGTTGCGCCTGCGCGCGGCCGATGTCCGACACCTGCACCCAGGCGAGCGCGTTGTCCGACGGCTTGTTCAGCGTCACGCCGGTCGAGATCGCGGTCTGGCCATCGACGATGTCCTGCGACAATTTCTGCTGACGGCGAATCTCGGCCAGAAGGATCTTGTTGGTGATGCCGACCATGGTCCCGTTGCTCCCGTTCAGATGATCTGCAGAATGGCGTCGACAGTTTCCTTCGCAACCTGAAGGATCTTGGCGCTGCCCGAATAGGCCTGCTGGATGCGCAGCAGTTCGGCCGCCTCCATGTCCAAATCGACGCCGCTGACCGCCTCGCGCGCGGCCACGGCCTGGTCGCTGCGGTTTTGCGCCGTGGTCTGTTCCGCCTTGGTGGAGGAAAGGAGGTTGGCGTGCGTCGCGATCAGGTTGGTCCAGCCTTGCTCGACACTGCCATTGCCGCGCAGCACGGTCGATACGGTCAGCAGATTGCCGTTGGGGGTGCCGTCCGTCGCCTTGGTGGCAAGCTGCGCGGGATCGCTGATGAGGGCGGTCACGGTCGCGGCCGTCGTTCCGGACAGCAGCGGCCCGCCGGCGGTTCCCGCATCGGTGCGGCCCTGCGCATGCCAGTTGTTCATGTTCGTGACGAACTGCTGCGCCAGCGTATCGAGACTGGTGCGGCGTTGGGAGACCGTGTCGGCGGCCGAGAACAGCCCGCCCAGCGTGCCGCTTGTCGGTGCGGCGAGAGCGGTGCCGCCGCTGGTGGCAAGCGAAAGCGTGCCGTTGGCATTGGCGGTGAGGGCCAGCGGCGTGGCGCTGCTGCCTTGCACCAGCGTCTGTCCGTTCAGCATCACCTGCGCCTGGTCATGCGTGCCGAAGCTGATATCGACATTGAGATTGGTGGACAGGGTGCCCAATGCCGCGTCGCGGCTGTCGAGCAGCTGCGCATAGGCCGATGTGCCCGGCTGCGCGCGCAGCAGGCTGTTGTTGATGTCGGCGAGGGCGGAGAGCGCCTGGTTGACCGTCGTCACCGAGGACTGCGCCTCGGTCGCGATGCCGTTCGACACCTGGCCCAGGTCGGCCGAAGTCTGGTTGAAGGCCTGGGCGACGCGCCCGATGCTGTCCAGCGTCGTCACGCGCAGGGAATTGTCGCTGGGGCTCGCGGCCAGCTTGTCCATATTCTGGAACATGCCGGTCATGAGCTGGCCGACGCCGGTTTCCGTGTCGTTGAGCGCCGTTTCCGAATCGGTCAGCCAGCGCATCCGCGCGACCGCGCTGCCCAATTGCATGTTGGTGTAGCGCACGGTCGCGTCGAGATAAGGATCGGTCGCGCGGTTGACGCTCTTGACCTCTGTACCGCCGAAATTGGCGCGGGAGATGTAGACGGCCATGGTCGCGGTGGAGGAGCCGGATTCCATCGTCGTCACCGATCGGCGGGAATAGCCTTCGGTGCTGGCGTTGGCGATGTTTTCCGAAATCGCCGCCATGGCGCTGCGATAGGCCTTGGTGCCCGACGCGCCGATGATGAAGAGGTCGCTCATTCGCCCTTGCCCATATTGGCGGCGGCGGGCGCAGGGGCGCCGACCTTGGCGCCGAACTGGCGCATCAGCATTTCCGCTATGCCCAGCGTGCCCCGGTTCGCCATGCTGTCGGCGGTGCGGGCGTCGGCCATGTCGCGGAACTGGTCGGTGGCGCTGGAATCGCTGATGCCCTCGGCCAGGCTGGCCGAGCGCATCGCGCCCATCATCTGGCGCAGGAAGATCGCCTCGAACTGCTGCGCCGCCTTTTCCAGCGCAGCCTTGTTCTGCGTTCCGCCTGGCTGGCCCGTCGCCGTCGAAGTCCCGTCTATCCGCATCACAACACCACCAGTTCAGCCTTCAGCGCCCCGGCCTGTTTCAAGGCTTCCAGGATCGCGACCATGTCCGCGGGGGAGGCGCCGATGGCGTTCACCGCTTTCACTATATCGGCCAAAGAGGCTCCACCTTTAAAATTGATCATCGGTTTCTTTTCCTGATCGATCGAAATCGAACTGGATTGCTCGACCGCTGTCTGCCCTTGCGAGAAGGGTGCGGGCTGGACAACGCGGGGCGATTCGTTGACGCTGACGGTGATCTTGCCATGCGCGATCGCGGCGGGATGGATCTTCACCGCGCCGTTGATGACGACCGTGCCGGTGCGCGCGTTGACGATCACCTTCGCCGGGGCGTCGGCGGGCGAAACCTCGATATTCTCGATCATGCCCATCATCATGATGCGGTCTGAAGCGCCCGGCGCGGCGTCGATCGTGACCGACACGGCGTCCATGGCCCTGGCGCGATGGTCGCCATAGGTGCGGTTGATGCCGTCCGCGACCCGAAGGGCGGTGGTGAGGTCCGCTTCGGACAGGTTGAAGGTGAGGGTGGGGGCGGTGTCGAAGCCGGTCGCGACCGCGCGTTCCACCGTCGCGCCGCCCGGAATGCGGCCGGCGGAAGGAATGTTGACCGACACCTGGCTGCCGTCCGCGCCGGAAACGCCCAGGCCGCCGACGGCGAGGTTGCCCTGCGCCATGCCGTAAATCTCGTTATCCGCGCCGCGCAGGGGCGTCATGATCAGCGTGCCGCCGCGCAGCGACTTGGCCTTGCCCAGCGCGGAGACGGTGACGTCCAGCCGCTGGCCGGGCTTGGCGAAGGCGGGCAGGTCGGCGGTGACCAGCACGGCCGCCGCGTTCTTGAGTGCGGGGTTGATCCCCTGCGGCAAGGTGAGGCCGAAGCGCGAGACCACGCCCTTCATGCCCTGTGTCGCATAGTCCAGGCTGTCGTCGCCCGTGCCGGCAAGGCCGACGACGATGCCGTAGCCGGTGAGCTGGTTGGGACGCACCCCCTGGAAGGTGCCCAGATCCTTGATCCGCTCGGCATGGGCCGGAACGGCGAAGAGGGCCATGAGGGGCAGCAGGAAGCGAAACAGCAGGCGGGTCATGGCGCGCATGTCCATCAGAAGGGGCTGATCATGGAGAAGAAGCGCTGCAACCAGCCCTGGCGGCTGGCGCGGGCGATTTCTCCCTTGCCGGTGTAGATGATCTTCGCGTCGGCCACGCGGGTCGAGGCGATGCGGTTGTCGGGGCCGATGTCGGCCTGGCGGACGAGGCCGCTGATCTGGATGAACTCGTCCCCGCGATTGAGCGTCAGCGCCTTTTCGCCCTTCACCAGCATCGTGCCGTTGGGATAGGTCGCCGCGATCGTCACGGTGATCTCCCCATTCAGGGCGTTGGACTGGGTCGCGGCGCCCTTGCCGGTGAAGCTGTTGCTGCCGCTGGAGCCGATATCGCTGGCGGAGAATATCTTGGAGAGCGGCCCGGTGCTGGGCGGCGTCAGCGCGATGCTGCCGTCGCGGCTCGTGTCCGCGCTGTTGCTCTTGGTCGCCTGCGTCTTTTCGACCAGGACGATGGTGATGATGTCGCCCACGCTGGTCGCCCGCGCCCCGCTGGTGAGCGGGGTATAGCCCATCGACGCCTGGAAGATCGAGCCGTTGGCGGGCGGAGCGGCCGGGGCGGCAACCACGGTCGGGGCATAAAATTGCCGTTCGGCGTCGCGCTTCTTGCCGGCCATGGCCGGGGAGGCGGAAAGGGCCGTCGCGAAGAGGAGGAAAATGGCCGTTCTGCGCATCGCTATGCTCACAGCTGCTGGTTGACGTACTGGAGCATTTCGTCGGTCGCCTTGATCATCTTGGAATTGACCTCATAGGCGCGCTGCGTCTCGATCATGTCGACCAGTTCCTCGACCACGTTGACGTTCGAGGTTTCGAGATAGCCGGAGCGGACGACGCCGCGCCCGTCCAGCCCGGCGACGCCGACCTGCGGCGTGCCGCTGGCGGCGCTTTCCTTGAGCAGGTTGCCGCCAACCGCCGTGAGCCCGCCCGGATTCATGAAGCTCGCGAGCTCGATCTGGCCGAGCTGGGTTGGTTCGGTCTGCCCCTGAAGCGTGGCGGAGACGGTGCCGTCATTGCCGATGGTGACGCTGGTGGCGCCTTCGGGAACCGTGATCTGCGGGATCAGCGGCAGGCCATCGCTGGTGACGACGACGCCTTCGGCCGTGGTCGTGAAATTGCCGGCGCGGGTATAGGCGATCGAGCCGTCGGGCTGCTGCACCTGGAAATAGCCCGAACCCTCTATCGCCATGTCCAACGTGTTGCCGGTCTGGTTGAGCGTGCCCTGGCTGTTGATCTTGGCCGTGCCCTGCATCGCGACGCCCGAGCCGAGGTTGAGGCCGGTGGCGAACTTGTTCTGGCTGTCGCTGTTCGCGCCCGCCGCCACGATCTGCTGATAGGCCAGCGTCTCGAAATCGGCGCGGTCGCGCTTGAAGCCGGTGGTGTTGACGTTCGCCAGGTTGTTGGCGATCACGCGCATCTTCGTGTTCTGCGCGTCAAGGCCGGTGCGGGCGACATGAAGGGCGGCGTTGGTCATCGTCTATCTCCCTGAGGCAGGCTCATGCCATCATGAGAAGCAAGAGCCGTGCCAGATCAGTCATCAGTCCAGCCGCATCAGTGATGCGCCGCCGTCGTCGAGCTGCTTGGCGGTGTCGATCATCTTGACCTGGGTTTCCCAGGCGCGGCTCGCCTCGATCATCTGGACGAGGGCCGACGTGGCGTTGACGTTCGATCCTTCCAGCGATCCGCCGGTCACGCTGGCGAGCGGATCGTCGGGAAGGGCGCCGCCATTGACTTCGCGAAACAGGCCGTCCGTGCCCTTGGCTATGCTGGAGCCGACCGGGCTGACCAGCTTCAGCTTGTCGACCTGTTGCGGATTGGCGGGATCGCCGCCCTGGGGAACGCCCCAGATGCTGCCATCCTTTGCGATGGAAACGCTGTCCATCTGGGGCAGGGTGATGGGGCCGCCATCCCCCAGCACGGGCATGCCGTCGCCGGTGGTGAGCAGGCCGCTGTCACTGACCTTCAGGTCACCGCGGCGCGTATAGGCTTCGCTGCCGTCCGCGGCCTGAACGGTGAGCATCGCATCGCCGTTCATGGCCACGTCCAGCGGATTGCCCGTTTCCGTGACCGCGCCTTGCGCCATGTCGGCGGCGATCACCTGTTCGGATGCCTGCGCCCGCGTGTCGAAGGTATCGCCCTTGATCCAGCGTGTCTCGGCATTGGCGATTTCCGCGCGGAAGCCGGTGGTGTTGACGTTCGCCAGATTGTTGGAGATCGCCGCCTGCCGCGCCATCGCGCCGCGCATCGCGGTGAGTGCCGTGTTGACGAGCCTGTCCATGGGGGATTCCTTGATCCGTGGGCTTTTTCAGAAGATGCTCAGCCTGGCGAGGCGAACTGTCAGCTCCGCATGTTGACGATGGTGGTCGAGAGCGTATTGGCCGCCTCGATCGCCTTCGAGTTCGCCTGGAAGTTGCGCTGGGCCGAGATCAGGTTGACCAGTTCCTCGGTGATGTCGACGTTGGAGCGTTCCAGTGCGCCCGAACGGATCGAGCCGAACAGGCCGCTATTGCCGGTGCCCAGCATCGGCGTGCCGCTGGCGTTGGTGGCGGTCCAGTGGGCGTCGCCGCTCTGGCGCAGGCCTTCCTGGCTGTTGAAGGCGGCGATCGCGGTCGCACCCAAATAGACGGTCGATCCGTCGGCATAGACGCCGGTGATCTTGCCTTCTTCGGTCACGCCCACGCTGGTGAGCTGGTTGCCGGTGCCGCCGTCGGGCCAGTTGGTCGGAACTTTTAGGTCGGTCAGCGAAGCCGGGGTCAAGGTGCCTGTCACCGTCGGAGCGCCGGTGGTGGGATCGAGCGGGATCACCTGAAGACGCGCGCCGGTGGTGTCGACCACATAGCGGTTCTCCTCGACCGAGAAGGCGCCGTTGCGGGTATAGCCCACCTGATTGTCGGCGCTGCGCTTCACCGTGAAGAAGCCTTCGCCGGTGATGGCAAGATCCAGCGTCTTGTCGGTGGTCTCCAGCGTGCCCTGGGTGAATTGCTGGTTGATCCCCTGCGAGCGGACGCCCTGACCCGCGACCTGCGTCGTGGTCTGCATCGGCGCGGCAGCGAAGATGTCGCCGAACACGGCCTTGCTCTTCTTGAAGGCGGTCGAGTTGACGTTGGCGACATTGTTAGCGGTGGTCGAAAGGTCGGTCTGGGCGGCCTTCAGGCCGGAAAGCGAGATGTAGAAGGACATGGCGTTGCTCCTTGGGTGAAAGGAATTTGGGGGTGAAAGGAATGTGGGGGTGAAAGGAATTTGCGAGTGAAAGGATATTGGGGTCAGGCGAGGGAGATGGCGTCGGCCGGCGAATAGGTGCCGAGCGGGGTGATGAGTTTGGATGCACTGCCGTCGGCGGGTGACTGCACGGCGGCGATGGTGGCCCAGCTCGCGACGCGGCTGGGGGAAGCGCCGTTGACCCTGATCTTCAGGGCATCGGTGGCGATGGTGTTGCCGGCCTCATCCTTGCCGTTCCAAAAGAAGTTCACGTCGCCCTTGGCCTGGTTGCCCAGATCGATCGTCTTCAGGACATTGCCGTTGCCGTCGATCAGGTCGACCGAAGCGCCGCTGGTGGCGTCCGCGAAGCTGACCTGGCCCATATATTGGCCGGCGGCATCGGGGGCGGCGATGTTGCTCTTGACCAGCATCGACTTGCCGATCCAGCTTGCTGCGTCGCCCAGGCGCGATCCGGTGAGCTGAGAGGCGAGGCCCTTCAGCGTCTGGTTCATTTCCGCAATGCCGCTGCTGTTGGTGATGGTCGCCATCTGGGCCACCATCTGCGCATTGTCGACGGGTTCGAACGGGTCCTGCGTCTGCATCTGCGCGGTCAGCAGGCGCAGGAAATCCGCCTGCCCCATTTCCGACTTTCCCGTCCCGACATTGGCATAGGGATTGTAGATCGAAAGACCCGCGCTATCCGTTGCGGTGGTGGTCGTCATTTGCCGATCCTTATGGTTTCGAGCATCAGGGACTTGGCGGTGTTCAGCACCTGCACATTGTTCTGGTACATGCGGGCGGTCTCGATCATGTCGACCAGTTCCGCACTGCTATCCACGGCGGCCTCCCAGACATCGCCATTCTTGTCCGCCAGGGGATGGTTGGGATCGTGGCGCTTGGTGGGCTGGGCATTGGTGGTGACGACATTCTGCACCTTGACGGTGGAGACGCCGGGGCTGTCGGTGACCGACTGGAACACCGGCTTGATCGCGCGATAGGCCTCCGCCGCGCTGCCGGTGACGTTGCCGGCATTGGCCATGTTGGAGGCCGTGGCGTTCAACCGCACGAGCTGCGCGCTCATGGCGCGGCCGGCGATGTCGAAGACGTTGAGGGGACCTGAACCGCTCATGCTCATTCTCCCTTGAGCGCACGGGTGATGGTGTTGATGCGGCCCTCTAGGAAGGAGAGGGTCGTGCGATATTTGACGGCGTTTTCCGCGAACAGCGTCTGTTCGGTGCTGAGTTCGACCGTATTGCCGTCAAGGCTGGGTTGCAGCGGAACGCGATAGCCCATGGTGTCGTCGACCGCGCGCGACACGTCGGCGGCCGACTTGCCCTGTTGCGTGGTGGCTTCCTTGAGGGCGGATTCGAAGTCGATGTCGCGCGCCTTGTATCCCGGCGTCGAAGCATTCGCGATATTGGACGCGAGCAGGGACAGGCGCTGCGAGCGAAGCGCCAGCGCCTTTCCATGGATCCCGAACAAACCGTCTTCCAGCGACATTTTCGTCTTTCCGTTTTTTCGCCCCTCCGGGCCTAAAACATTCGTCTCCCCCGTCGTTCTGAGGCCTGATGGCGTGAACCACGGGTGATCCAGCCTGATATTCGCAAGAGCCGTGCCAATTTGCGTGGGTGACGCATCGGCATGACGGCCAATGGCGGAAATCCGGGGGATTGGGTGGTGATGGCGGCAAGGGCGGCAAAATTTTGCCGACGGGTGGCAGCGCTTTGCCGCCGGTCGGCTGGGCGTGAGCGGGGACGGAAAATGATCGGGATCATGGCGCATTTGTTCGACCCTTTGACCATGCTGGCCATGGTTGCGGGTGTCGGGCTGCTGGCGCTGTTCCAGAATGGCGTGCACGGGCTGGGGCGGGCCTTTGCCGCACTTGTTCCGCTGTTGCGCGCCGATCCGGCACGGGACCGGGATAGCGCGCGGGCGGCCATGCTGAAGATCGATCAGGTCGCGCAACTGCGCGGCCTTGCCTGCACCGACCGGGTGAAGACCGCCAATCCCTATCTGACCGAAGCCGCGCGCCGGCTCGCCAATTGCGAGAAGACCGAGCAATTCGAAATCTGGGCCGCGCAGTCGCTGGCCGACCGGGCGCAGCGCCACGGCGCCGCCTGCAAGGTCTGGCTTTCCATCGCCGATGCCGCGCCCGCGCTGGGCATGGCGGGAACGATCATCGGCCTGGTCGGCATGTTCGCCGCAATGGACGATCCTGCCGCGCTGGGGCCTTCCATGGCGCTGGCGCTCCTCACCACCTTCTATGGCGTGGTCATTGCGAATGTCGTCGCGGCGCCGATCGCGATGCGGCTTGCCGACCTGTCGGAGCGGGAACTCGCCTGGCAAAAGGAGGTCACTGACCGCATGGCCGCCATCGCGCGGCGCGAAAATGTGCCGACGCGCCGCGCTTCGATCCGCGAGGTGGCATGAATATCTCCGCCCTTGCCGGGGCACGGCGCGGCCGGTGGGCGATCAGCTTTGCCGACCTGCTGCTGTTGCTGCTCGGCTTCTTCGTCATGCTTCAGGCGAGCGGCCAGCGGCGCGACGCCATGCTGGCGCAGGTGCGGCAGCAATTTGGCGGCGAGGCGAGCAGCCCCATGGAAATCCACGCGGCCGAACTGTTCCTGCCCGGTGAGGCCTTGCTGACGGAACAGGGGCGGGCGCGGCTGAAGATCGTGGCGGATCGCTATGCCCGTGGCCGTGAGCGGCTGGAGGTGAGCAGCCATGGCACGGATGCGGCGCGTCAGCGGTTCGATGGCTGGGATCTGTCGGCGGCGCGGCTGGGTGCGGTGGCGCGGGCGCTGAAGGCGGCGGGAATAGCGGGCGACCGGCTGGTGCTGCGCGGGCTTGACCAGCTGGATGGCGCGGACGGCAAGGGGCAGATGATCCTTATCGCGCCCGATGTCCGGCACGACCGCTGAGGCCTGCCCCGGGGGCATCGGCGGCCGCCATGTTCCAACATGGCACGAATATTGCGTAGTTCACGGTCAATCCTGTCCGCTTTTCGGAGAGACATCGTGACGAATTTGCCCAAGATCCTCCTTCTGGCGCTGTCGGTTTCAGCGTCCGATCCGGCGCTGGCGCAGCAGAAGTTCGAGAATCTGGATCGTATCGACAGCCTGGTGGCGATGACCGTGGGTGCCAATATGGGCGAACCGGGCGGCCCCATGGCGCCGGTCGACCGGCGCCTGCGGCTGGCCGCTTGCCCCACCACGCCCAGCGTGGACGGGCCGCTGTTCGGCGCGGCGATCGTCAAGTGCGACGCGCTGGGTTGGCGGATTCGCGTACCGCTGGTGGCGGGCGGCGCCGCGGCGGCGTCCGGGCCGGTGGCGCGCTATGCTCCGGCGATGCGGGCCATGCCGAAGGACGCCGTGGTCCGGAAGGGCGATCCGGTGCAATTGATGGCCGGCAATGCCGCGTTCAGCGTATCGCGCATGATGCTGGCGGATGAAGACGGCGCCGTGGGCGAAACGATTCGCGTGCGGGAAGACCGCAAGTCTCCCCCGATTCTGGCCCAGGTAGTGGAAATGGGAATTGTTCGTGTTCCGGGATTTAACAATTTTTGAACCCGGCCGTATATAGACTGTGCGGGACGAGTGAAGGATTGAAACGATGATCAAGTCTGTCGGCCAGAATATCAGCGCCGCCATAGAGGCAGCCCGCCTGAAGGAAGGCGGCAAGACCACGCGCGCTTCGTCGGTCGGCTCGGCCGCGACGTCCGCCTCTTCGGCCGGCTCGGCCAGCCCGGCTGCCCGCATGGCAGCGGAGGGGGCCCCGATCGACATGGATCGCGTCGCCGCGATCAAGGCTGCCATCGCTTCGGGCAATTATCCCGTCGACCCAGCGGCGATCGCGGATCGCATGCTGGCGCTTGACCTGCCGACGGCTGGCTGACCCATGCCGCTCGGCCTTGCAGCGCTGGATGAGTTGAACGCGGCGTTCGAAGAACTGCGCGGGGCGCTCGACGGGGTGGAGCCGGCGGTCATCGAATCGGCAGGCCAGCGAATCGCCAAGGCCGCCGCCGCCGTGCGCGCCATCGGCGTATGGCGGTCTGACGAGGCCGTGAAGGACCGGCTGAAGGCGCTTGTGCCGCTGATGGAATCCGCCCGGATCCGCACAAACCTGCTGGCTGATCATGCCAGCCAACGACTCGCGATCCTCGCGGCGCGGGGCGCGGAGGCGGCACCGCTGGTATATGGGCGCTAAATAGGCGTCATTGCTGTTGTTTGACGAGGCGCCCGCGAGGCGCCTTTTTTCATTTCTGGTCGGCAGCGCGCCCCGACATGACCAGAGCGGCAATCAAATTATGAGCGCGCGTTAACCAAATCTTGGCACGTCACTTGCTCTAATGACCCCCGGTACCAACGGGGATTGATCAAACCAGTGTCGGTTTTTGCAGACATCGCAGGAACAGGGGCGGCTACAACGGGCAATCGCGTCACGAACGCGATCGCCATGGCCAGCCGGCGCACCGGCGTGGACTTCGCCTATCTGCTCGGTCAGGCGAAGATCGAAAGCAGCCTCAATCCCACCGCCCGTGCGACCACCTCTTCCGCGACCGGGCTTTACCAGTTCGTCGATCAGAGCTGGCTGGCGGTCATCGACCAGCATGGCAGCGAATATGGCCTGGGCTGGGCCGCCGACGCGATCAGCCGGGGCAGCAACGGCCGCTATTATGTGGCCGATCCAGACCTTCGCCAGCAGATACTCGACCTGCGCAAGCATCCCGAAACCGCCTCTGTCATGGCCGCCGAACATGCCGCCGACAACAAGGCGACGCTGGAACAGCGCCTGGGCCGCGAGGCGGAGCCGGTCGATCTTTACATGGCCCATTTCCTGGGCGTCGGCGGGGCCAGCAGGTTCCTGTCGATGAACGATCGCGCGCCCAATGCGGCTGCGGCGGCCATGTTCCCGGCGGCCGCCCGCGCGAACCGCTCCATATTCTATGACAAGCAGGGCAATGCCCGCAGCTTCGCGGAAATCCGCGACCGCTTCGCCGCCAAGCTCCAGAAGGGCTTCGATTCGGTGGGCGGTGGCGCGATCCAATATGCCGACGCCTCGCTGCCCGCTGGCGCGAAGGCGGTGCAGCCCGCCGACTATGTGCGGATCGAAACCCAGCGCCTTGCAAGCGCGGCCGATGTGACAGGCATCCGCCCGCAGCCGCAGACGGCGCGCCTCGCCTATCTCATGCTCGCCACCCTCGGAAGGTAACGGCCCTTTATGACTCCCGCCCAAGTCAAAGCGAAGATCTGGATGAGCGCCGCCAAGGGGGCCGTGCTGCCTATCGCGACGCTGATGGTCGTGCTGTTCATGATGGTGCCGGTGCCCGCGATCATGCTGGACATCGGCTTCATCACCAACATCATGATCTCGCTGGCGGTGCTGATGGTTGCGCTGAACGCGGCGAAACCGCTGGATTTCTCCAGCTTCCCCACGGTGCTGCTGTTCGCGACGCTGCTGCGGCTGGCGCTCAATGTTGCGTCGACCCGCGTGGTGCTGGTGAACGGGCATGAAGGCACGGATTCGGCGGGCCATGTCATCGAGGCTTTTGGCCATTTCCTGATCGGCGGCGACTATGTCGTCGGCATCTTCGTCTTCGCGATCCTGATGATCATCAACCTGGTCGTCATCACCAAGGGCGCGGGCCGCGTGTCGGAAGTCAGCGCCCGCTTCACCCTGGATGCCCTGCCGGGCAAGCAGATGGCGATCGACGCCGACCTCAACGCCGGCCTGCTGACCCCGGAAGAGGCCAAGGTCCGCCGCCGCGAAGTGGCGACCGAGGCCGATTTCTACGGTTCGATGGACGGTGCCTCGAAATTCGTGAAGGGCGATGCGGTCGCGGGCATATTGATCCTCGCCATCAACATTGTCGGCGGCATCATCCTGGGCGTGGTCAGCCACAAGCTCAGCATCGGCGAGGCCGCGCAGACCTATATCATCCTGGCCATCGGCGACGCGCTGGTGGCGCAGATTCCGGCGCTGCTGCTGTCCATCGCCGCTGCCGCCATCGTTACCCGCGTCGGCAGCGAGGACGATCTGTCGAACCAGATCACCAGCCAGTTCGGTTCGGGCAAGGCGTGGATGCCGGTCGCGGCGATCCTGACTTTCTTGGGGCTGCTGCCCGGCATGCCGCACATGGTCATCCTGCCCGCCGCTGCGGTCGCCGGATATATTGCCTGGCACCTGCGCAAGCAGGCGAAGGACAAGGCGGCCGAACCGGCGCCGATGCCCGAACCCGCCAATCCGGCGCTCATCGAATGGAACGACGTGTCGGACGGCGCGGTGCTGGGGCTGGAGATCGGCTATGGGCTGATCAGCCTGGTGGACGAGCGCAAGGGCGCGCCGCTGATGGCCCGGATCACCGGCATCCGGCGCCAGCTTTCGAAGGAACTGGGCTTTGTCGTGCCGATGGTCCGCGTGAAGGACAATCTGGCGCTGGAGCCCAATCAATATCGCATCACGATCGCCGGGGTGGTCGTGGGCGAGGACGAGATTTTCCCCGACGATCTGCTCGCGCTCGACAGCGGCGCGCTGGAGGGCACGGTGTCCGGCCGCGAGGCGAAGGACCCGACCTTTGGCCTGGACGCTGTCTGGATTTCGCCCGCCAAGCGCAGCGAAGCGGTGGTCGCCGGCTATACCGTGGTCGACCCGCCGACGGTTGTCGCCACCCATCTCAACCAGCTCATCGCCATGAACGCCAGCGAGATGTTCGGCCTGGACGAAGCGCGCAAGCTGCTCGACAATCTGAAGGACGCCGCGCCGCAACTGGTCGACGGCCTGACGCCTGGCCTGCTGAACCTCACCCAGATCAGCGCGCTTTGCCGCGCCCTGCTGGCGGAGGGCATCCCGCTCAAGGACTTCCGTCGCATCTGCGAGGCGATGGTCGATGCCGCGCGGCCGGACATGACCCTCGACCAGTTGGTCGAAGCAGTGCGCCAGCGGATCGGTTCGCTGATCATCCAGGGGCTGGTGCCCGTGAAGATGCCGCTGCCGGTGATCACGCTGGACGGCGATCTGGAAGCGCTGCTGGCGCAGGCGATGCGGGTCGCGGGCGATGCCCGGCACCCGATCGAGCCCGCGCTGGCCAACCGCATCATAGAGGCGGTGATCGCCGCCGCCCGGCCGCTGCTGGGGCAGGCGCGTACCTTCGCCATCGTCACCTCGCCGGTCGCGCGCCGGGCGCTGGCCCGCCTGTTCAAGCCGCATCTGCCGGAAACGCCGGTGCTGTCCTTCCTGGAAATTCCCGACGGCAAGGGCGTGGAAGTCGTCGCCGTGGTCGGCGGCGAACAGCGGCCCGCGCCGCGCCATGATCCGCTGCCTGCTCGCGAACGCGTTGCATAGGCCGGGGAGATGATGAACGGCCCATGTCTTTATTCTGCCGCGATTTCCGGGCCGGGAAATGTTTCATTTCCCTCGAAATTGTTCCGAGGAGCCTGACCAATGTTCATGAATAGGGTCGTCGCCGGTTCCGATGCCAACACCTATGGCCGGTCCGCCCATGCCAATTCGCCCGAAAGGTTGGCGCGCCAATATATGCCGCTGGTGCGCAAGATCGCCTGGCATGTCCATGGCCGGGTATCCAGCGCCATCGAGATCGAGGACCTGCTCCAGATCGGCATGGTCGCGCTGGTCGAGGCTGCGAACGGCTTCGAGGATCGGGGCCTGGGCTTTGCCTCCTATGCGCAGATGCGCGTGCGTGGGGCGATGATCGACCATCTGCGCCGTCAGGCGACGATGACGCGTTCCGCCATGGCCCAGCGCAAGCAGCTGACAGCCATCCGCAACCGGCTGGAGCAGAAGCTGGGCCGGGCACCGCTGGAGGCGGAAATGTCGGCCGAGATGGGGCTGGACGCCTCCGCTTACCGCGAAGTGGCCGATAGCTGCGAGATGGTGCAGCATAGCAGCATGGACGAGGTCTATTCCGACCAGTCCATGTGGTTTGCCGATGTCGAGGACCGCGCCGACGATGTGATGGAGCGCGAGTCGCTTAAAGGCGCGCTGGCGAAATATATCGGCGAACTGCCGCAGCGGGAGGCTCTGGTGCTTCAGCTTTATTTCGTCGAGGAACTGAACCTGGACGAGATCGGCGCGACGCTGGACATCGGCGCCGCGCGCGTCTGTCAGATCAAGAAGGCCGCGCTCGACAAGCTGCGCGATAAATTGCGGGATTGGGACTGAGGCCTGTCCGACGCCTCCATGCCTGCCTTCGCAGGAACAAGGTGTTCTGACCGCTAGCTGTCGTTGGCCACGTTGGACAATCCGTCGAAGGGCGGCCTTGCATTGTCCAACTGCAACTGCCGGTAGCGCGTCTTCTGGTAATTCTGCGTGCGCCACCACGGTTCGGCCACCTGGAACAGCCCGCTTTTCGCGACATGCGTGCCCAGATCCTTGCGCGCGGTGAAGGCCGCGAAGAAGGGCGCCAGCACAAGGCCCGCCACCACGGGCATGATCCAGCCGAGCGAGGTGTCGGACTTCACCGCCAGCAGCGTCAGTCCCGCGCCCAGCAGCATATGCCATTTGAACAGCCAGATCGCGGGCAGCATCCGCATGCCGTCCCGGTCGCGGGTCTGGCCGTTCCAACTGCTCTTGCGGCCCATCAATATGCCGAACAGGTTGATGGTCTGCGTCAGCATACTGATCGGCGCCATCAGGATCGACAGCGCAATGTCCGCTATAACGCCGCGCATCATGCGCACTCCGCCGCCAAAGCCGATGCGCCGCGCCGGATCGGCCAGCGCCCAGAGCAAAGCCAGCAGCTTTGGCCCGAACAGCAGGACCGCTGTCAGCGCGAGCAGTCCGCCCGAAGGCAATATCGCGCTGGGTGGCCACACGCCCGCCGCCGCGCCGCCCAGCACCACCAGCATCAGGGCCAGCCACAGCGGCGACGTGCAATAGGCCGACGCTCCGACGAAAAGCTGGAATTTGCTGACAGGGTGCATGCCCCGGATCTTCGAAAGCAGCGGCACATGCTGGATATTGCCCTGGCACCAGCGGCGGTCACGGGTGGCGAGGTCGGGCAGGGACGGGGGAAATTCCTCGAAGCTGTCGTCGGCCATGACGATATGCACGTCCCAGCCGCGGCGGCGCAGCAGCGCGGCCTCGACCATGTCGTGGCTCATGATATGCCCGCCAAAGGGCGCGCGTCCGGGCAGTTCGGGCAGGCCGCAGCTCTGCGCGAAGGCCCTGGTCCGCAGGATCGCATTATGGCCCCAGAACATGCCTTCCGATCCCGCCCACCAGATCATGCCGGCGGCGGAAATCGGGCCGAACAGGCGGCTGGCGAATTGCTGCCACCGGGCGAACAGCGTCGATGCGCCAACGATCGACGGCACGGTCTGGATCAGGCCGACATGGGGATGCCGTTCCATGTCGGCGGCAAGGCGCGCCATGGTCTGGCCGCTCATCACGCTGTCCGCGTCCAGCACGATCATATGGTCATAGGCGCCGCCGAAGCGTTCGACCCATTCGGCGATGTTACCTGGCTTTCGTCCTATGTTGAGCGCCCGCCGCCGATAATGAACCGGCCGGGAAAAGCCCCGGCGCATCTTGAGATAGGCGACGCGCTCCTTCTCTCCATTTTCCGGGTTCGAATCGGACAGGATGAAAAATTCGAACCGCTCACCGCCCATCACCTGCGCGAGCGAGCGCTCCATGATCGAGAGGCGGGCGAGCACATCCTGAAAATCCTCGTTGCAGACCGGCAGCAGCACGGCGGTCCGGCCACGCAATGGCACCGTGGAGCGGGCGCGATAGGGTCGCACGCCCTGGCCGCGCCCCACGGTCAGCAGCAGGAAACCAATGAGGCTGGTGGCGAAGCCAAAGGCAATCCACGCAAAAAGCGGGATGAACAGGGCCAGATACACGCCTTCCCATGGCGCAATGCCGTCAAGGCCGATGGAGCGCCGCATCTCATGCGCCGCCATGGAGGCGGGCAGCAGCGCCAGCAACACGACCAGCGTGCGACGCGCCCACAGGTCGATGTTGAACGGACGATGCGGCAGGTCGCGCGGCGCCGCCGCGAAATCCTGCGCGGGCATGGCCAATGGCCGCTCCGGAGGGAGATGTTCGAAGGCCCTTGCAGGCGTCGATCCGCTGGCCCTGTTGCTGTGCACGCCGCCCGTTGCCTTCATACCGACCCGTTTCGCCAAAGGTTCCGGGCCGAAACCCGCCATTCAGAACCAACCTGGCTTTGGCTGGTTCCCTGGAGCATTTTCAGGTTGACCGTTTGTGGTTGACGGCTCGGAAAATGCTGTATCAAAAGACCAGAGCGTTTCCGCTCATAGTGAAAACGCTCTAGCATGCCCGTCATTCAGGCGCCCAGCGGGTAATGCACATATTCGCTGAACGGGCGATTGCCGGTTCTGAGCAGGGCGCGGATATCGGTCGCCTTGCCGCGATCGCGACGGATATCCAGGACCATCCGGAACATGTCCTTCTGGTGCAGGACCGGATAGCCGGCCTTCTTGACCAGGGTTCCACCGGCCAGATCGACCCAGATGTCGGGCTGCGTTCCTGCCGGCACCCCGGCGAAATCGACGAGAAAGCGGTCGACTCCTGCCTCGCCCGATTGGCCGGTCCAGATATTTTCGACCGTGGCAAGGCCTGCGGAGGCCGGGGCGCGCGCCGCCGACCAGTCAAGCCGGTAGCTCGCCTCTATCCGGCTGCCGGCGCGGGTGGGCGCGGCGGGGGTCCAGTAGGCCGCGACATTGTCGGTATATTCGCTGTCGGTCGGGAAGGCGTATAGCCGCACCTCTCCGGCGCCCAGCGGTTTGCGGCTGGTCGTCCACAGGGAAGGGCGCCGTTCGTAGAAGACCCCGTCATCCTGATAATGATCGAAATTCCGGTCGCGCTGGAGCAGGCCGAAGCCCTTGGGATTGCGTTCCGCAAAGACATCGACCCGAGGGGCGGAGGGGTTGACCAGCGGGCGGCAATGGACGGTGCCGTCGGCGCTGGCGATGGACAACATGTCTGAATCATGGATTTCCGGCCGCCAGTCGGTGCGGGTGCGCCGATCGGCCTGATCGTACCAGAACATGCTGGTCATCGGCATCAGTCCCAGTTCCGCGACCGCCTTGCGCGTGAACAGCACGGCATCGACATCCTGCCGCACGCCCTGCGGCGTGAGCGTACTGGCGAAGCGGAAGGCGCCGGTCAGCGAGGCGCTGTCCATCAGCGCATAGACAGTGACGCTGCTGCGCCCCGTGCGCTCCAGCCAGAAATGCGTGAAACGGGGAAATTCCTCCTTGCCCGCGATGCTGGTGTTGATCGCGACGGCGCGGGCGGACAGGCCGAACTGCCTTTCGGCGGGCGCCCGGAAATAGGTGGCGCCCAGAAAGGACAGCCAGTCGCCGTCCTGTGCCGCGTTCATGATGCGAAAGCCGGCAAAGCCCGCATCGGGGCCGAGATTGCGCACCGCATTGCCGGCTGGCGCTTCGAACATGTCGGGGTCGTAGCGCAGCGGCGTGGCGCGGCCCTGTTCCACCAATGCGATCTCGACCGGCTGCTGCACCGTGCTGCTGAGGGGGAACAGGCGGATGCCGGTGTCGTCGCCCCGGTCGTTCCAGATCGTCCGTTCGTCCCGGAATCGCGCCTGGTTGAAGGCGTCGTAGCCGATCTTGTCGGCTCCGGGGAAAAAGGGCGTCACCTTGAACGCAGTTCGGGCCAGGCGTTGCGCCCGGGCGACCAGCATGTTCCAGGAAAAGGCCTCTGCCCCGTCCCGCGCCAGCAGGGAGCCGGGAAACAGCAGCGCTGCACCGGAGGCAGCGATCATCGCGCGCCGCCCGATAGCTGTCGAAATATTCTTGTTCATCGCCCTCATCATGGGTGCGACAACCACCAATGCAAGTGTTTCGATCCCGCATCGATTGGAAAATGGTCGAACCGCAAATGCGATGAAGCCTCCGCCCGGGGGGACGGAGGCTTCGTTTGAGCTGGTCGTTTCATCGAAGTTTCTACCCCCGGCACGGTGGGGACTGTTGATGTGCCGGGGGTGGCATGAACGGCCGGGGTGACCAAAACCCCGGCCGGTCAATCTCAGTATCGCAGCTTAGCTGATCAGCTTCAGCACGCCCTGCTGGCTCTGGTTCGCCTGGGCCAGCATCGCGGTCGAGGCCTGGCTCAGGATCTGCTGCTTGGCGAGGGCAGTCGTTTCGGCCGAGAAGTCGGCGTCCTCGATGCGGCTGCGGGCGTCGGTCAGGTTGGTGACGTTGGCCGTCAGCGTGTTGACCGTCGATTCCAGGCGGCTCTGCGTCGCACCCAGCGTGGCGCGGGCGGTCGAGACCGACTGCAGCGCCGTGTCATAGAGCGCCAGGGTCGCGGTGGTCGCTGCCGAGCCGCTGACGGTGGCGGCGCTGGCGCCGACGACCGCCGAGAGGTCGATGCCGCCGACGGAGAGCGAAACCGAGTCGGCTGCGGTCGAACCGGCCTGGATGGTGATCGTCGCCGCCGTGGTAGGGAACAGCGAGATGCCGTTGAACTTGCTGTTGGTCATCACGCTGTTGATCTGGGTCGACAGCTGGTCGAGTTCCGAGGTGATGTTCGCCTTCGAATTGGTGTCGTTGGTGCCGTTCAGCGCCTGGACCGTCAATTCACGCATACGCTGCAGCATGTTGTTGACTTCGCCCAGCGAACCTTCCGCCGTCTGGGCGAGGGAGATGCCGTCATTGGCGTTGCGGATGCCCTGGGTCATGCCGCGGATCTGCGAGGTCATGGTCGAGGCGATGGCGAGGCCGGCGGCGTCGTCCTTGGCCGAGTTGATGCGCTTGCCGGTCGACAGGCGTTCCATCGCGGTGCTGAGGGCCTTGCTGGCCATGGCCGAGGCATTAGATGCACGCAGCGCCGAGGAGTTGGTTCCGATAACAGTCATTTTGATACCCTTTCGTTCGTTCAGGTCGCTGCCATCAGGCTGCTTGCGGCCTCGAAAGGGGATAACGGCGCCGCGAAAAGAGGTTTTAGGCGGATCGCGATTTTTTTGATATTTGATTGAAAATAAAGGGTAATATGTCGATCTGGTGGCTGGGGAGTCGCCCATGCATATGCAAAAGCCGAAGAAAAGTTCCGGCCGCGCGGAAAAAAATTGCCGTTATGCGGCAAGGGCTTTGCCGCATTAACCATATGATAACCACAGTCGGGCAGTTTCAACCCATCGAAGAGGTTCGGGGCGTGCGGGGGCACAAGCCAGCCACAACATGGGGACAAGTTCATGTCATCGTTGGACGTGAGCCAAGGAGTCTGCGCGCTCGTTCCGGGCCTGCAGCACTGGCTGGAGAATGCGTTCTTTACCGTACGGATCGTGGATGCGCAGAGCCCGCGCGAGCGGGAAGACCGGCGCGTGTTGCTGGCGACGGAAATCGGCCATGCGACCCATCGCGACATATTGATCAATCTGGTCGACGGCGCGCCGTCGCTGGTGCCCGCCGCAAACGGCCTGCCCGCGCGTGTCGCCTTCGGCCTGGAGGACATGGGTTTTGCCTTCGCCCTGATCGCGGAGCTGGCGCGGCCCGCCGCCGTTCCCGCCGTGGGCGACGCCGGCAGCGCCCGCCTCATGACGCTGGCCGGGCGGGTCGCCCGCAGCGATGCCACCGTGCTGATCCAGGGCGATACCGGCACTGGCAAGGAAGGCATGGCCCGCTTCCTCCACGTCCAGTCCGGTCGCGTGACCCGCGACTTCATCGCCGTCAACTGCGCGGCGTTGCCCGAAACCATGATGGAAGCCATGCTCTTCGGCCACAAGAAGGGCAGCTTCACCGGCGCGGCCCAGGCTTCGGAAGGCCTGTTCCTGGCGGCCGACGGCGGCACGCTGTTCCTTGACGAGATCGCCGAACTGCCGCTCAGCCTTCAGGCCAAGCTGTTGCGCGCGCTGCAGGAAGGCGAAGTCCTTCCGGTCGGCGCCACGCATTCGGTGCCAGTCAATGTCCGAATCATCGCGGCCTGCAACCGCAACCTTGCCGCCGAGGTCGCCGCCGGCCGCTTCCGCGAGGATCTCTACTGGCGCCTCAATGTCATGCCGCTGGAACTGCGCCCGCTGGCCGAGCGTCCGGGCGACGTCACCGCCATCGCCGCCGCCATGCTGCTGCGCCAGCAGGACAGCGCCAAGGATGCCTTTGTCTGGCCGACCGCCGCGGCACTGGAAAAGCTGGCCGCCCATGTCTGGCCCGGCAATGCCCGCGAACTGGGCAATGTGCTTCAGCGTGCCCTGGTGCTGCGCGACGGGGACAGGATCGAGCCCGTCGACCTGCACATCAGCGGCGCGCCGCAACTGCGCATAGTGGAGCAGGTCCTGGCGCCCGCCGAGCCGATCCGGCTGCGCGATGTCGCCCACAACAGCAAGCTGGAGGCTGTCCGCGCCGCATTGCGCGAAACCGATGGGCACCGTGCCGCCGCCGCGCGCAAGCTGGGCATTTCCGAACGCACCTTGCGCTACCGGCTCGCCGAAATGCGCGATCTGGCCGCGGCCTGAGGAGGAATAGGGCATGACCGGAATTTCTCCGACCGACAGCGTGATGGCGATCCGCAACGCCATCCTCCAGAAGAACGCCGCGCTGCGCGATGTTGCCCAGACCGGCAATGTCGGCACGGGCGCGGCAGTCGGCACCAACGGCGCCACGGCGCCGGGCGGCTTCACCGACGCGCTGAAATCGGCGCTGGAGCAGGTCAATGGCCTGCAGAACCAGGCGGGTGAAGCGGCCGCCTCGTTCGAACGGGGGGAAACCACCGATATCGCCGGGGTCATGCTGGCCAAGCAGCAGGCGTCGGTCAGCTTCGAAGCCACCCTTCAGGTCCGCAACAAATTGCTGTCCGCCTACAAGGACATCATGAGCATGCCGGTGTAATATGAGCGAGAACGCACTCACCCCCTCCGTTGGCGGCGCTGCCGCTCTTCCCGCCGCCAGCCCCGCTTCCTTTGGCGGCGCCAAGGGCGTCGACGCGCTGAAGGCGCGCTTCACCGGCTTCATGAAGCAGCCGGCGGTGGCGAAAAGCCTGCCGCTGCTGGGCCTGCTGGGCGTCGTCGCCACGGCGGGCGCGGCCTGGCTGGCGTTGCGCGAGCCGCCGCAGCGCGACCTGTTCCGTGCCTTGCCCGATGCCGACAAGTCGGCCGTGGCGCAGGTGCTGGACCAGAACGGCATTCGCTATGACTTCGACAATTCGGGCAGCATGACCGTTGGCGAGGACGATTATTTCAAGGCGAAGATGATGCTCGCCGCGCAGGGCCTGCCCAAGAGCGCGCCCGACGGCAAC
Organism: Sphingobium sp. LMC3-1-1.1; assembly: GCF_040676285.1. NCBI lineage: Bacteria > Pseudomonadati > Pseudomonadota > Alphaproteobacteria > Sphingomonadales > Sphingobiaceae > Sphingobium > Sphingobium sp. LMC3-1-1.1. Next base: position 182,182 of record NZ_JBEGHQ010000056.1, read on the forward strand.
AGCATGATCGACAGCCTGCCCATGGGCGCCAGCCGCGCCGTGGAAGGCGAAAAGCTGCGTTCCGCCAGGGAAATGGACCTGGCCCGCACCATCGAGGCGATCGACAGCGTCGAGAGCGCCAAGGTCCACCTTGCGGTGGAGCCGCCCAGCGTGTTCCTGCGCGAACGGTCCAAGCCGTCCGCCTCGGTCATGCTGCGTCTGGCCTCCGGCCGCCAACTGACCGATGCCCAGGTCAGCGCTATCGTGCATCTGGTCGCTTCATCCATCCCGGAACTCAATCCGGAGGACATCTCGGTCGTCGACCAGAATGGCCGGCTGCTCAGCAACAATGACAGCAACGCCGCCGACGATCGCCAACTGGCCGTCCAGACCAGGATGGAGGACCGCTATCGCCAGTCGGTGATCGCGCTGCTGACGCCGATCCTGGGCGCGGGCAAATTCTCTACCGAGGTTCATACCGAACTGAACTTCGCGGAGCGTCAGGCGACCCGCGAAACCTATCCGCAGGACGAGGCGCGCCTGCGCACGGAGCAGGGCACCTGGGCCTCCGACCCGCGCGGACAAGGCGCCGGCAGCGAAGCAAGCGGCATCCCCGGCGCGCTCAGCAATCAGGCGCCGGTCAACCCGACCGTGACCCAGACCAACCCCAACGGTCAGGCCGTGGCCCAGGGTACCGCCAGCGCGCAGACCGCCGCCCAGCCCGGCACGCCGCCCAATCCGCTGATGAAGACCGAAGAAACCTTCAACCGCAGCTTCGAACTGGGTCGCGAAGTCTCCGTGACCAAGGACGCCATCGGCACGGTCAAGCGCCTGTCGGTCGCCGTCGCGCTCGACAACGGCCCCGACGGCAAGCCGCGTAGCGCGCAGGAAATCGCCGCGCTGGAGGCCCTGGTGAAGGGCGCGGTCGGCTTCGACCAGGCGCGGGGCGACGTGGTGGCCCTGTCCTCGCGCAGCTTCGCCAAGGAAGAAGTGGTCCAGGCGCCCTGGTATGAGGCCGGATGGGTATCGCCGCTGGTGCGCAACGTCTCGGCCCTGCTGGTCGCCTTGCTGGTGATCTTCGGCATCGGCCGCCCGCTGCTGAAGCGCCGGGCCGCCGCTCAGGCCGCCGCCGCCGAGCAGGTCGCCGCGGAGGGCCAGAAGATCGGCCGCGAAATCTCGACCGAACTCAGCCGTCAGGCGACGGTCAATCCCGACGGGTCGATGCCGGTCACGCTCGACATGATCTCCTCCACCTATGACTACGCCCAGCGCGCCGACCTGATCCGCAATTTCGTGAAGCAGGATCCGGATCGCGCCGCCCTGGTCGTCCGCGACCTTCTGAAGGAAGGGAAGAAGGAAAATGCCTGAGGTCGCAACCGCTGCCGCGCTGAAGGGCAGCGCCGCCGCCGCCGTCCTGCTCATGCTGTTCGACGAGGATGAGGCCGCGCAGATCCTTTCGCGCCTGGAGCCGGACGAAGTGCGCCAGCTTGGCTATGCCATGTATGACGTGGCTGACGTGCAAGTCGAGGAAGTCAACGAGGCGCTCGATCATTTCGTCACCAAGGCGAAGAAGCGCACCACCATCGGCTATGGCGCGACCCGCCATATCCGCGGTGCGATGACCAAGGCGCTGGGCGAGGAGCGGGCCGAAAACATGCTCGCCCGCATCACCCCGCCGACCCGTTCCACCCAGCTTGAAATGCTGAAATGGATGGATGCGAAGGAAATCGCCGTGCTGATCGAGGCGGAGCATCCGCAGATCATGGCGATCGTGCTTGCCCATCTGGAGGCGCCGATCGCGGCCGACGTGCTGCAATTGCTGCCGACCGAACATCAGGAAGAAATCGTCTATCGCATCGCGACGCTGGGCCCCGTTTCCAACGAGGCGCTCGACGACCTGGAACAGCTTCTGCTGCGCGGCAACATGGCCAAGAAGCAGGGCGGCGCTTCCCAGCGCGGCGGCACGATCGAGGCGGCGGCGATCATGAACAATGTCCGCAAGGACAATGAGCAGCGCATCATCAAGGCGCTGGCCAAGCGGGACAAGATGGTCGCCCAGACGATCGAGGAGGAGATGTTCGTCTTCGACAACCTGATCGACATGGACGACAAGAATATGGGCACGCTGATGCGCACCGTCGACAGTTCGATCCTGGTGGTCGCGCTGAAGGGCGCGAACGAGATGCTGAAGGCCAAGATATTCGGTTCAATGTCGGCCCGCGCCGCGCAGGCCATTGCCGACGAGATCGAGGAACGCGGGCCGATCCGCCTTGCCGAGGTCATCGACGCGCAGAAGCTGATCATCGCCACCGCCCGCCGCATGGCGGATGCGGGCACCATCATGCTGGGCGGCAAGGGGAATGATTTTGTCTAAGCTCTGGGGCAGCGCAGAGGTCGCGAGCATTCCGCTTGGCGGCATGGGAAAGGTGACGACCGGGGGCTTTCGCAGCCTGTTCACCGAGGCTGCAAGGACGCCCGGTCGCGCCGTCAATGACGTGGTGCCGCAGAGCGAGGAGGATGTCCTGGAACAGGCCCGCGCCGAGGCCTTTGCCATGGGCTTCGACGAGGGTTGCCGGATCGCCGCCGAAGCGAGCGGTGCCGAGGCGGAGGCGCGCGAGCGGCTGACCCAGGCGCTCGAACTGCTGGCTCCCGCACCGAGCGGCATGCTTTCCACCATGTTGTCCGCGACCGTCGTGCGGCTGGTCGAACAGATTGTGGGCGAGGTCGAGATCGACATTGAGCGGCTGGTCGAGCGCTGCGACAGCGTCGCCGCCTTCATCGAAGGTCATGACGACAGGGGTGCGTTGCACATGCATCCCGATGACGTCTCGCTGCTCGAGGGCGAGGTGCTGGGCGTCAAGCTGGTCGCCGATCAGGACATGCATCGCGGCTGCGTGCGGCTGGAAACCGCCGACGGTTGGGTCGAGGACGGGCCGGATGTTCGCCTGTCGCGCCTGCGCGCGCTGCTCGACGATATGGAGGGCAAGGCCTGATGATTCGCGCCGCGCTGGCTCAGGCTGAAACGCTGTTCGATCATATGCAGGTGCAGAACCGCGCACCGCGCCATGTCGGCCGCCTGGTCAGCCATGATGCGGGCATGCTGGAAGTCACCGGCTTTCGCCGTCCCATCGGCGCCGGCGCGCGGCTGATCGCGGCGGACGGGACGATCTGCCGTGCCGAAGTGGTTGGCTTTCGCGGCGACAGGACGCTGCTGGTGCCGCTCGATGCCGACGCGCCGCTGGAAAATGGCGCGCGGGTGGAGCCGGACAGCCAGGCGACCATGGTGCAGGTGGGCGAGGGGCTGATCGGCCGCGTCATCGACGCCATGGGTCAACCGCTGGACCGCAAGGGGCCGATCATAGCGGGCGGTTCCTGGCCGCTCAACGGAGTGAAGGGCAATGTGCTCGACCGGGGCCGCGTGACGGAGCCGTTCGATCTGGGCGTGCGCGCCGTCAATGCGCTGCTGACCGCCGGCCGGGGCCAGCGCATCGCGATCATTGCGGGTTCCGGCGTCGGCAAGTCGGTGCTGATGGGCCAGATGATCCAGGGTGCCGAAGCGGACATCGTCGTTGCAGGCCTGATCGGCGAACGCGGCCGCGAGGTCAGCGACTTCCTGGAAACCAAGCTGAAGGGCGCGATGCACAAGAGCATCGTCGTCGCCGTGCCCGCCGACCATCCGCCGGTGCTGCGCCTGCGCGCCGCTGCCCGCGCCACCGCCATCGCCGAATATTTCCGGGCACGCGGCAAGAAGGTGCTGCTGCTGATCGACAGCCTGACCCGCTGCGCCCATGCCCAGCGGGAAATCGGGCTGGCGCTGGGCGAGCCGCCCGCGATGAAGGGCTATCCGCCATCGGCGCTGGCGATGATTCCGCGCCTGGTCGAGCGCGCGGGCGTCGACAGCCGCAGCGGCGGCTCGATCACGGCGCTTTACACCGTGCTGGCCGATGGCGACGATACGGACGATCCGATCGTCGATGCCGCCCGCGCCATTGTCGACGGGCATTTCGTGCTGTCCCGCCATCTGTCGGAACAGGCGATCTTTCCCGCCATCGACATCGGCAAGTCGCTCTCCCGCGTCATGGCGGACGTGGTGCCCGACGAGCATCGCCTTGCCGCCGCCAGCTATCGCCGCCTCTGGGCCGCCTATGAGGAAAATCGCGATCTCATCCTGATGGGCGCCTATCGGCCCGGTAATGATCCGGTGATCGACGAAGCGGTGCAGCGCCGGCAGGAAATACTGGATTTCATCCGGCAGGATCAGAAGAGCTTCATCGATCTTGACAGCAGCGCCGTCGCCCTGATCGCCGAGTTCGGCGCATGAAGGGAGAGGTCGCCCGCCGCCAGCGCGTGCTGCGCGTACGCCATGTCCAGCATGCCATGGCCGCCGTCGAAACCGCCCGCGCCCGCGACGAGGCGGAGGGCATCGCCCGCAATGTCGAGCGGCTGCGCAATGTGCGAAATGATCTTTTTACCGGGCAGGGCGTCGCAACTGGCGCGAATTTTGCAGCGATGCAGGAACTGGCGGGCCGGCTGGAACAGGCGGGGCGCCAGCTGGATGGTGCGCTCTATGATGCGCGTCGCAAGGTGGAGGTCAAGGAAGGCCTTTCCCTCGCGGCCAATCGGGATCGCGAAATCGCCATGAAGCTCAAGGATCGCGCCCGCGCGGACCTGGAGGAATGGCGGGAGAACAAGCTCGCGGCCTTGCCGCGCTATCGCCGGATGCAGAGGACAGGAGATGTCTGACGTGAACATGCTGACCAGCCTCAAGGCGCTGCTCTTTTCCTCGGCGGCGGCGCCCATGCCCGCCGATGGCGCGGCCGCATCGGCCACGCCCGTGGAAGGGGCGGCGGATTTTGCCAGCTTGCTGAACGGCACGATGGACGCTTCGCAGGAAGCGCAGGAAAATGCCGGGGTCGGGGGTTCGCCGCAGATCGATCCGACCACAACTCCGGTCAAGGCGGGCAAGGCCGACGAGACGCTCTCGTCCTTGCCCTTCGGCCTGGCCAATGCGCTGAGGGCCGTGCAGAGCCATCGCAAGGATTCGCTGCCGTTGCCGCCCGGCCTTGCCGCGAAGATCGACCCGCCGGCCCAGCCTGGCGTTGATCAGGCCAGCGTTGATCAGGCCAGCGTCGGGGGTACGGTGCCCGCGCACATTGAGGGCAGCGTGGAAGAGGTCGCGGCGCAGGAGCCCGAGCCGGTGCCGGTCGCGAGCGAAGAGGTCGAAACTGACGCGCCGGAACTGCCCGTCGTAACGCCCGACAAGCATGCCAAGGCCACGCGTCCCGGCAAGGAAAACAAGCCGGGGACGGTAGAGGCCCAGCCGGAAACCGCAACGGCGGAGCATTCTGGCGATTTGGCGGCTGCCGAACAGGGCGACGCGGACAAGCCGAAGGAACAGGCCGATGCGGCGCCGGCTTCGGCAACGGTCGTCGCCACTGTCCAGACATTCGGGCCGCAAGGCGTGCCGGTGCAGGTGCTGCCGACGTCCGCACCCGTGGTCACGGAAACGGTGCCCGTCCGCCCGGATGGCGGCAAAAATCTGCCGGCAGCGACTCCATTGCCGCCCTCATTTGCCGGACATCCGGTTGAAGCGACGCATGTGGCGAACGGCTCCGTGCAGCCCGCCATGGCTGCGCCTGCGGCATCAGACGAACAGCTTGAAGACCCCGTACCCGCCGCGCACCCTCCCATTCGCCCGGACAGCGCCCCGGCGAAGTCGGAGGCGCTTGCCTTGCTCCAGATGGTGCGCGATCAGGTTGCCGCCCGCCAGCCGGGCACGCCCGTCCGCGCTGGAGAAGCGTTGGCCGCCCGTGCCAGGACTGGACGGGCTGCTGCACCGGTAGAGGCTAGCCCGGCCAATGCCGTACAGCCAAGTCCGCTCGATGCCGTCCCCCAGATGCCGGTCGTCCAACCCGCCGCTGCGCCCTCGATCCAGCCGCCGGTCGCGGCTGCGCCGGCCGATTTGTCCGCCAGCCTTGGCGCGCAGGTCGTCGACATGGGCGTTTCCGGTCAGTGGATCGATGGCCTCGCCCGCGAGATTGCCGGCTTGTCCGCAAATGGCGCGCAGGGCCGGTTCCAGATCAACGCCGACCAGCTTGGGCCCGTGCAGGTCGATATCCGGCAGGGCAGCGATGGCGCGGCGGTCAGCCTGACCGTCGCGAGCGAAGCCGCCGAAATGGCGCTGCGCCAGGACAGCGACCGGCTGCGCCTCGACGCGGGGCTTTCGGCCGTGCGCATCGCCGAGGTGAAGATCGATCGCATGCCGCATGTGGCGGAAGCCGCCAGGTCGGACGGCGCCAGCCAACAGCAATCGTCCCAGCAGCAGGGATCCCAGGGCGCCAGTGGCTGGGCGAACAACAGCCAGAATATGGCGCAATCGCAGGGCCAGGCGCAGGGTCAGGGCCGCTGGCGTGCCCAGGAAAATAACGCGTTCGCCCCTAAAAATTCCGGCGATCCGGCCGTTCTTAACCATGACGAGCTGCGCCGCGCCGGCAATTCTGCCGCCCGCGCGCGCTATGCCTGACGACAGGGTTACGGGGATTTTGACCGATGAGTGACGAGGCCAAGCCGAAGAAGAAAAAGGGCGGGCGGATGAAGATGATCCTGCTCATCGCCATCGCCATGGTGGTTGGCGGCGCGGGGGCGGCCGGCGGTCTTTATGCCGCCGGTTTCTTCAGCCCGAAGAAAGAAGGTCCGAAGGAGGACCCGAACAAGCCCGTGCTCGTGCTGGCGGGCGAAAGCGCCGAGGACGTGGCGAAGGCCCATGGCTATGCCGGCGGCGGCGGTGGTGAAGGCGGCGGGCATGAGGGTGGCGGTGGCGGCGGACATGCCGTGCCGGGCGCCCATATTCCCGCCAAGGGCATCGACCTGCCCAGCCCGGCCAATCCTGCTGCCTATCAGGCGACCTATTTCCAGCTTCAGACGCCCTTCACCTCCAACATGTCGGATACGGACGCCTTCGCCCAGATTTCCATCGCGGTATCGACCTATTACGACATTCGCGTCGTCGACGCGATCAAGGCCCATGAGATGGCGATTCGCAGCCAGGTTCTGATGATGCTGGCCGAGCAGCCGGTGGAGGCGCTGTCGACCCCGGAGGGCAAAAGGGCGCTCCAGGCAAAGATCAAGACCGTCATTAACGACATTCTGAAGCAAAAGACGGGCTATGGCGGCGTCGATAACGTTTATTTTACCAATTTCGTTATTCAATAGGGCTGCCTGAACGTGCGGGAAGTCCCCCGCCCGGAACGGCTGGGGACTGAAATGACCGATGTTCAAGCCTATGCCTTCGGGCAGGCGGAATCTCAGGCGCCGCTGATGCTGTCAGGGCTGGACCGGCTGGGCGAAAAGCTCGGCCGGCGTTTGCGCGCCCTCATGGAGCCGATCGCCGGGGTTCGCCCGCATGTCGCCGCGCATGATGCGCGCGCGCTGGAATTCGGCGCCTGGGCGCATGAAGTGCCCGGTTCCTCCAGCATCGGCGTCTATCGCCTGTCGCCGCTCAAGGGGCAGGTGCTGCTGCGGCTTGATGCGGCGATGATCTCGACGCTGGTCGACTGTTTCTATGGCGGGATCGGCAATCGGGCATTGCCGCCGCGCGGGGAGTTCACGCCGACCGAAGATCGCCTGATCACGCGCATTTCCGATGCGTTCATGGCCCGGTTGGTCGAATGCTGGAGCGACATGCTGACAATAGAGGCGGGCCTGATCGTCCGGGAAACCGGCATCGGCTTTGCCGCCGCCGCCCAGCCGGGCGAGCAGATGGTGCTGCAGCGCTTCCTCATCAGCGTCAGCCGCGACGCCGAATGGCCGATCGACCTGCTGTTCCCGCTGTCCGCGCTGCGCGCCGTTGAACCGTTGATGGGCAACCGCGTCCCGGTCGATGATGAACGCGCCGACCCGGTGTGGCAGGCCCGCATCGTCCAGCGCATGCGCGACATCCGCCTGCCCGCGCGCACGGTGCTTGCGCGCCCTGATCTGTCCCTGGCCGATTTGATGCAGCTCAAGGCCGGCGACATCATTCCCGTCACCATCAACCGCAGCCTGCCGCTGATCGTCGGCGACCGCATCGTCGCCCATGGCTCGATCGGCGAACAGGATGGCCGCGCCGCATTCCAGATCGAAAAGCTTGCACAGGAAACCGGACAATGAGCGATATGAGTGAAGCCCCCCGCCTGGACAATGTGGGCGAGGACAGCATTTCCCGCATGGTGAACAACCGCCAGTTCCGGTTGCTGGCCGATATTCCCGTCCGCATGTCGGTGGAGGTCGGATCGACCTCGCTCCGGCTGGCGGAGGTCATGGACCTCAGCGAAGGCAGCGTCGTGGAACTCGACCGCCAGGCCGACGATCTGCTCGACATCATGGTCAACGGCGCGCTGATCGCCAAGGGGGAGGTGGTGACGGTGAACGGCCGCTACGGCATCCGCGTCGTCGAAATCGCGGCCGCCGAAAGCCGGCTGGCGGGCGTCGAACGGCGCGGCTGAAACGCGGGCGGCTGATTTACCGCTTGCCTTGCGCGCCAATCTTTCGGAACGGATGGCGAATTAACCATCTTCGCGGAAAGCCCTCATGATCTGGTATTTCGTCAAGCTGCTGATCTTATTGCCTCTGGTCGGGGGCATGGCCTTCGGCGCGCTCTGGCTGTGGCGCAAATATCAGCCCGGCATGATGGTCGGGCAGAATGATCGATCGCTCAAGCTGCTGGAAGCGTTGCCGATGGGCACGTTCGGCAAGCTCGCCGTGGTGGAGTTCGAGGGGAAGAAGATCCTGCTGTCCGTCACGCGCGGGCGGATCGAGAAGATCGCGGAAGGCGACCCCTATCGTGCCGGGCGCTGACAGCCTGTCCACCGTCATTCCCGCGACCCGAAGGGCGGCGACGGCCCATGCGGGAATGATGAAATGGGCGTTGGCCGCGCTGCTGCTTGCTGCCCTGTTCATCGCCATTCCCGCTTTCGCGCAGGCCGCGCCTGCCGCCCCGGCCCCGGTGAACAATGGCGGCGCGCTGAGCCGCGCCATGGGGCAGATCAGCGGCGACGGGCGTTCGCTCTCGCTGTCGCTGCAGATCCTGATCCTGATGAGCCTGCTGACGGTGCTGCCGTCGCTGATCCTCATGATGACCAGCTTCACCCGCATCATCATCGTCCTGTCGCTGCTGCGCCAGGCGCTGGGATTGCAGCAGACGCCGCCCAATCAGGTGCTGGTGGGCCTGTCGCTGTTCCTTTCCCTCTTCGTGATGCGGCCTGCCATCGACCAGATCAACGCCCAGGCCTTCGACCCCTATGGCAAGGGCCAGATTTCGATCGAGGAGGCCGTGGGCCGTTCGGGCAAGGTGCTGCATGGCTTCATGACCAAGCAGACGCGCGAGACCGACCTCAAGCTCTTTTCCAACCTGGCGGAGGCGCCCGCCTTCCGCTCGGCCGCCGACATTCCCTTCTCCATCCTGCTGCCCGCCTTCGTGACGTCGGAACTGAAGACCGCGTTCCAGATCGGCTTCATGATCTTCCTGCCCTTCCTGATCATCGACCTTGTGGTCGCGTCGACGCTGATGGCGCTTGGCATGATGATGTTGTCCCCGACGATCATCTCCATGCCCTTCAAGCTGCTGCTGTTCGTGCTGGTCGACGGCTGGGCGCTGACGATGGGGTCGCTGGCCGGCTCCTTCGCGACATAGGGCGAAAGGGATGGAAAACGCCGATTTCTTCATGGGGCTGGCGCAGCAGGCGCTGTGGATCACGGCGCTGGCGGCGGCGCCGATCCTGATCCCGGCCCTTATCGCGGGCGTCGTCATCGGCATGGTGCAGGCGGCGACCTCCATCAACGAACAGACGCTGGCCTTCATCCCCAAGATCATCGTCGTCGGCGCCATGCTGGTGCTGTTCGGCGGTTCCATCATGGTGCTGATCGCCGATTTCACGCGCGAGATTTTCGAGCGCATACCGGACCTGCTCCAATGATCGCGCCGGGTTTCGCCAATGTCGAAGTCCAGCTGTGGATCTGGCTCATCGCCATGATCCGCCCCGGCGCCGCGTTCATCGCCGCCCCGGTATTCGGCGCGCCCGCCGTGCCGTTGCAACTGCGCCTGATCCTGTCGCTGGCACTGGGCATGGCCGCGCTCAACAGCGTGCATATCCAGCTTCCCGCCGACGGCGTCGCCAGCTTCCAGGGTGTCATGCTGGTCGCGGGCGAGGTGCTTGCCGGCCTGGCCATCGGCTTTGCGGTGCAGATCGGCTATGCCGCCGCGCTGGTCGCGGGCGAAGCCATCGGCAACACCATGGGCCTTAATTTCGCGGCGATGGTCGATCCGTCCTCCGGCCAGGCGACCCAGGCGGTGGGCCAGTTCCTCTCCATCCTCTCGACCTTCCTGCTGCTCGCCATGGACGGGCATCTGATGCTGGTGAGCTTTGTCGTGCAAAGCTATCAGGCGCTGCCGCCGGGCGGCGCGATGCTCAGCAATGATGCGGTCTGGCACCTGATCGAATTCGGCGGCGCGTTGCTCGGCGCGGGCGTCACCATCGCCTTGCCGGTCGGGTTCGCGCTGGTGCTGGTGCAGATCGTCATGGGTATGCTGGCCCGCACCGCGCCTGCGCTCAACCTGTTCGCGGTCGGCATGCCGGTGGCGCTGATGACGGGGCTCATCCTGCTTGCCGTCACCGCGCCGATCATGGGCGAGGGGATCACCGCCGCGCTCAAGGCCGGACTGGAGCAGGCCCAGATGATCGCGGAAGGGCGCTGACCATGGCCGGGAGCAATGGCGGCGGCGAAAAGACCGAAAAACCGACAGCCAAGAAGCTGAAGGACGCGGCGAAGAATGGCGACATTCTCCAGTCCCGCGATCTCGCCACCGCTTTGGTGGTGATGGCGGGCATCGGCTGGATGGCGGTCACCGGGCCTTCGATGGTCGAATCCCTGTCCGATATGCTGATAGAGGCGCTGCGTTTCCGGCGCGAGGACATCATCAATTTCGCCCCGGCCGACCGGGGTTTCGCCTTGCTGTCCGGCATTGCCCTGCCGGTCGCGGGGATATTGCTGGCGACCTTGCTCGCGGCCGTTGCGGGGCCGGCCCTGCTCGGCTCGCTCGGTTTTCGTCCCGGCGCCTTCGCGCCCAAGGCGTCGAAGCTCAATCCCGCCGCCGGCCTCAAGCGGATGTTCGGGGTTCAGGGGCTGGTCGAACTCGTCAAGTCCGTTGCCAAGGTCGCGTTGCTGGGCGCGATCGGCGTCTGGATGATCTGGGACCGGCTGACGGAGATCGTCGGGCTGGGCAGGGCGGGGCTGGCGCCCGCCATGGCGGATCTTGGCAACATGTTCATCCTCACCTGCCTGGTCATGGCGGGCGGCCTGTTCCTGATCGCGGGCATCGACGTCCCCGCCCAGTTGATGCAGCGGTCCAGGCGGCTGTCGATGACCAAGCAGGAAATCAAGGACGAGCACAAGGAGAGCGAAGGTTCGCCCGAACTGAAGGGGCATATCCGCCGCAAGCAATATGAGGTGCTGAGCGGTTCGACCCGCAAGGCCGTGGCGGAGGCGAGCGTCATCGTCACGAACCCGACCCATTTCGCCGTTGCCCTGCGCTACAAGCCCGGACAGGACGCCGCGCCGGTCGTGGTGGCACGCGGTTGCGACGCGGTGGCCGCGGCGATCCGCGAGCTGGCGGATCAGAATGGCGTCACGGTGCTGCAATATCCCGAACTGGCGCGCGCCATCTACTTCACCTCGCGCGCGGGGCAGATCGTCAATGAGGGGCTGTACATGGCGGTCGCGACCGTGCTCGCCTTCGTCTTCCGGGTCGAGAATCGGATGGCGAGCGAGATGGATCGTCCCTTCATCACCGTGCCGGACGATCTGCGCTTCGATGCGGACGGCAAAAAATCTTCTTGATAATCATATGCTTGACGAAAATCTGGCGTCCTTAACTTAGGTTTAGGACTTAATATCCGTATAATCTTCACGGGGACGCATTAAGATGGTGCGTCATGAACGACTATATTTCGCGGACAGAATTGTCGGTAGATCGCGGCGCGACCCGCGCACCCTCCGCCATGTCCGCGATCCAGCCGGTTTCGTCCTCCGCTGCCACGCAGCAGGGCGGACAATCCCCCAGGCGGGCCATGTCCGAGGATCAGCCGGCCGCCGAGGAAAGCATCGCCAGCAGCGCCGAATATGCCAAGGTGCATGCCCGCATAGCCGACATATTGGGTGATCTGCGCAGCCAGGGTGGCACCGCGACGGTCCAGGGCGCGGCCGATGAGATACAGTCGATGTTGCCGGCGCCGCAGGTGCTGGTTCCCCTGCCTCCCGCTTCGAAGGAAGCGGTGGAGAGCACGATCCGGATCGCCAAGCGCATCGCGGAGCAGGCCGCCCATGCCCATGCGGCGCAGGCCAATGTCCGCCGGGGCGCGGTAGACCAGATCCTTTCGCCGGGCATCTGATCGCCGCGCATTGAACAGGGCGCCTGCGAGAGCGCGAAAATCATTCCTAAAGGTCTTCGCGCTACGGCCGTTCTCTCTTCTGAAAGGACGGCCCAATGACTTCGGTGAGCAGCAGCATCTTGACGGCGCTAGGCGCGGGATCGGGCATCGACACCGCGTCGCTCGTCTCCAGCCTGGTAAGCGCCACCAAGGAACCGCGCCAGCAGGCCATCACCAGCCGCCAGACGCTGAATACCGCGCGGATTTCCGCCCTGGCATCGGCCTCCAGCTCGCTCGATACCTTTGCCGACGCGATGAACAGCCTGCTGTCGGGCACCAGCTATTCGGGGACGCCCGCTTCCAACGACCCCAGCATCGCCGCGGTCAGCGCGCTGCCCGGCGGTACGCCGAGCGGCCTTCCCGCCCAGCTTGAAGTGCGCAACCTGGCGACCAGCCGGACCCTGGTGTCTGCCGTCAACGCCAACAGCGATGCGGCGAGCGGCGCTGCGGCGACCGTCGGTACCGGCACGCTGATGCTGCAAGTGGGTTCCGGTGCTGCCGTTCCCATCACCATCACCTCGGCCAACAACAGCTATGCCGGCCTGGCCGCCGCCATCAACGCGTCGGGCACCGGGGTCACCGCCTCCGTCATCACTGATTCGCAGGGAACCCGCCTGATGATGAAGGGGCCGACCGGCGCGGCCAATGAAATCTCGCTGACGGTTTCCTCCTCCACGCCCGACGCCAGTGGTGCGTCGCTGGACCAGTTCGCCTGGACCAAGACCAGCCTGCCCGCCGGCAGCACCATGGCCAGCGCCGCCGATCCGGGCGACGCCGTGATCCTGCTCGACGGCGTGGAGCAGCATTATGCCAGCAACACCATCGACAGCGCGATCCCCTATCTGCGCATCGACGTCAACAAGGCGGCGCCGGGAACCAGCGTCACGCTCGCCACGACCGAGCCGACCACGTCGATGCGCGACCTGATGGTCGAATTCGTCGATGCCTACAACACGTTGATGAAGGCGCTGAACACGGCGACATCCACCGGCACCGACTCGTCCAATGCGGGCGTGCTGAACGGGGATTCATCGATCCGCGACATGAAGCGGCAGCTGTCGCAGATGGTGTCGACCGCGCTCAGCAGCACGGGCACCTACAGGACGCTGAACGACCTGGGCGTCAGCACCAACCGCGACGGTACGCTGTCGCTCGACACCAAGGCGCTGGACCAGGCGATCGCCGCGGATCCGAAGGCGATCACGCAATTGTTGAACCCGTCGGTCAAGACAGCCACGAATATCGGCATTGCCGGGCTGATGGACAGCGTGCGCGACAACATCAAGAAGGATGGCGGGCCGCTCGCCACCACGCAGGACAAATATGAGAAGCTGGCGAAGGAACTGACGGATCAGCTCGACAAGCTCGATACCCAGATGACCAACTATCAGGACCAGCTCACCAAGGTCTATTCGGCCATGGAGACGCGTCTGTCGGCAATGAAGGCGACGCAAAGCTATCTCCAGCAGCAGGTCGCCCTCTGGACCAAGAACGACAACTGATTTCCAGGCGGTCGGATCGATCGCTGACTGAGAAATCGCGGAAGATGAATATCAAAGGGGTCGGAATATCATGTTCTACAATCATGGCGGGTTCGGCGGCACGGCAGCGGCGCGGCGCTATGCGGCGGTCCATTCGGGCAGCCGGATCGAGGGAGCGACGCCGCACGCGCTGGTCAAGGTGCTGTTCGACGAGCTGCTGCTGGCGCTGGACGCCGCCGCGCTGGCGGAACGCAATGGCGACCGGCTCAAGGTTTCCGACAAGCAGGCCCGCGCCATGTCGATCCTGTTCGCGCTGGAATCGAGCCTTGATTTCGACAGGGGCGGAGACATCGCCACCGGCCTTGCCCAGATCTACCGCGAGGCCCGGCGCCTGCTGCTGGTCGGCGCCAAGGAACATGATGCCGCGCCGGTCGAGCAGGCCCGCCTGATGGTCGGCGAGATCGCGGAGGCGTGGGACCAGATCGGCTGAAGACAAGGCATGCCGCGCGGGGTTGCGCCATCAAAGGTGCGCCTGTATAGGCAGCGCTCGCAAAGGGCGGCCCGGCGGGGGCCGCCTTTTTGCGTTTCGGACTTTGTTTGCATCAGCCCAGAAAGGGAAGGACCATGTCGATTACGCCGCTCATGCCCGTTTACCCCCGGTGCGATGTACGCCCGGTCCGAGGCGAGGGCTGCTATCTGATCGGGGAGCGCGGCGAGCGTTATCTGGATTTCGCCAGCGGCATCGCGGTCAACCTGCTGGGTCATGGCCATCCCAGGCTGGTCAAGGCGATCGCGGATCAGGCCGCGACGCTGATGCATACGTCGAACCTCTACGGCATGCCGCTGGGCGAGAAGTTCGCGCAGCGTCTGGTCGACACGACCTTTGCCGACACGGTGTTCTTCACCAATTCGGGTGCGGAAGCGGTGGAGTGCGCGATCAAGACCGCGCGCCGCTATCATTATGCCAATGGCCAGGCGCACCGGCACAAGATCATCAGCTTCGACAACGCCTTCCACGGGCGGACGCTCGGGACGATTTCCGCCACCAGCCAGCCCAAGATGCGTGACGGCTTCGAACCGCTGCTGCCCGGCTTCACCGTGGTGCCCTTCAACGATCTGGCGGCTGCGACGGCGGCCGTCGACGACGACACCGCCGGTTTCCTGGTGGAAACGGTGCAGGGCGAAGGCGGCGTGACCCCGGCGACGCAGGAATTCCTCTCCGGCTTGCGCAAGCTGTGCGACGAGCAGGGGCTGCTGCTGATCCTGGATGAAGTGCAGTGCGGCTATGCCCGCACCGGCACGTTCTTTGCCCATGAACAATATGGCGTGGTCCCCGACATCATGGCGGTGGCCAAGGGCATTGGCGCGGGCTTCCCGCTGGGCGCCTGCCTCGCGACGGAGGAAGCGGCCAAGGGCATGGTGTTCGGCACCCATGGCTCCACCTATGGCGGCAATCCGCTGGCCATGGCGGTGGGCATGGCCGTGCTGGACGAGGTGCTGGGCGAGGGTTTCCTCGACCATGTGCAGGCCATGGGCGCGCGCCTGCGTTCCGCGCTGGAGCAGCTCATTCCCAACCATGACATGTTCGAGGATGTGCGCGGCCTGGGCCTGATGCTGGGCGTCAAGCTGAAGGATGATTTCGACGCCCGCGCCTTCGTGGCGCATCTGCGCGACGATCACGGCCTGCTGACCGTTTCGGCGGGGCAGAATGTGGTGCGCATCCTGCCGCCGCTGGTGATCGAGGAAAGCCATGTCGCGGAATGCGTCGAACGGCTTTCGGCCGGTGCGCGGAGCTTTGCGGAGGCTGCGGCCTGACATTCCTGCCGTTCGTGCCGCGCAGCTAGTGGGCGACGTCGAAGACATGTATCGAAACATCCACCGTTCGATACGTGAACGCGACATGCTCGACGGGCTGCCCGGGACGAACGGCGATTTGAAGGAAGACCTTCAATGACCAGACATTTCCTGAATTTGAGTGACGCGGGCGGCGATGCGATCGCCGCGATGATCGCCGACGCCATCGATCGGAAGGCGGCGCGCGCGAGCTGGCCCAAGGGCAGGGCTGATGCGGACGCGCCGCTCGCCGGCCATACGCTGGCGATGATCTTCGAGAAGAATTCCACCCGGACCCGCGTGTCGTTCGACATGGCGATCCGCCAACTCGGCGGCACGTCGCTGATCCTCGACGGCGCGACCAGCCAGCTAGGCCGTGGGGAGACCATCGCCGACACCGCCCGCGTGCTGAGCCGCATGTGCGACGCCATCATGATTCGTACCGACGATCATGCCAAGATCGAGGAAATGGCCCATCATGCCAGCGTTCCCGTGATCAACGGCCTCACCGACCTGTCGCACCCCTGCCAGATCGTCGCTGACCTGCTGACCGTGGTGGAGCATGGCGTGGCGTTGCCCGGCAGCCAGTGGGCATGGCTGGGCGACGGCAACAATGTGCTCCATTCCATCGTCGAGGCGGCGGGCCTCATGAAGTTCGGCGTGCGTATCGCCGTGCCGGAGGGCTATGATCCCGACCCATCCTTCGAAGCCGAGGCGCAGGCCCGTGGCGCCGACATCCTGCGCACCCGCGATCCGCAGGCGGCGGTCGCGGGCGCGGACATCGTCGTCACGGACACCTGGATTTCCATGGGGCAGGCCCATGCCGAGGAGAAGCTGAGGGCGATGATGCCCTATCAGGTGACGCCCGAACTGATGGCGCTGGCCCGGCCGACGGCGAAATTCCTCCACTGCCTGCCCGCCCATCGCGGCGAGGAAGTGGTGGAAGCGGTGATCGACGGCCCGCAGTCGGTGATCTGGGACGAGGCGGAAAACCGCATCCATGCGCAGAAGTCGGTGCTGCTCTGGGCGCTGGGGCGGCTTGGATGAGCTGTTGTTTGGCCATTGGCCGCCGCTAAGCGGGCCGTGCTCCTGTCCGCGCAGGAGCAGTTGTGCTTCAAGGAGGGGGGCTGCCCGACCCAATCCAAGCCCATTTGCAAGCTCGACGATCGCCCCCTATCTAATCGCCTTTGCATGATCGGCGTGTCCTGGCGCGCTGTACGGAGCCTGACTTGACCTCTTCCGCCACACTCGACCAGGCCCTTGGCTTCACCATCCCTTCGCGCCATGCGCGCGGGCGGATCGTGCGGCTGGGGCCGGTCCTCGACGATGTCCTTGCCGCCCATGCCTATCCGCCGCAGATCGAGCGGCTGCTTGCCTCCGCGCTGGTGCTGGCGGTGCTGCTGGGTTCGACGCTCAAGGATGCGGGTGGGCAGCTCACGCTTCAGGCGCAGACCGAAAATGGCGTCGTCAGCCTGCTTGTGGCCGACTACAAGGCGGGCGAGGTGCGCGGCTATGCCAAGTTCGACGCCGACCGGCTTGCCGAACTGGGGCCTGATCCAACGCTGTTCGGGCTGTTCGGCAAGGGCTATCTGGCCATCACCTTCGACCAGGCGGTGACCGGCGAGCGCTATCAGGGGATCGTCCCCCTGGACGGCGAATCGCTGGCCGACGCGGCGGAACATTATTTCTTCCAGTCCGAACAGATCCCCAGCATCGTCCAGATCGCCACCCGCCACGATGCGGGGGAGGGGTGTCTGGCCGCGGGCCTGCTGCTCCAGCACTTGCCCGAGGGGGAGGTTGGGCGGGAACGGCTGCATGTCCGCCATGACCATCCCGAATGGGAACATGTCCAAGCGCTGGCCCATACCCTCAAGGATGCGGAGCTGACCGACGCCGCGTTGCCGCTGTCCGACATCGTCTGGCGGCTGTTCCATGAAGAGGAGGAGGTGCGCGTCACCGATCCCACGGCGCTCAGCAAGGGGTGCCGTTGCGACCTGGAGCATATCCGCAGCGTCATCGGCCGCTTTCCCGCGGCGGAGCGGGCGGACATGGCGGATGACCAGGGCATTATCGGCGTCGACTGCGCCTTTTGCTCGCGTCTCTTTCCGGTCGCGCTTTCGAGCTTCCCGGAGGCCGGCTTTCCAGACCAGCTTCCCGGATGAATGAGCGGCCCTTCCGGATCTTGCTATGAAATTGCCGCAATTGACGGGCAAGGCTGATCCAGTTCAGCAACGGTCGACAGGGGGATCGGAATGACGGCGAAGCTGCGCGCCCTTGGCGCGGCGATGGTGATGATCATGACGGTCTCCGGCGTCCAGTCGGCGGCGCCCGTGTCGCGCCTGCCAAAGGGGCTGGAGACGGGCGAATGGGAATTGCGCGAGCGGGGCGAGGACGGCCCGGCGCGCAGGCTCTGCATATCCAGCCTCAACCAGCTTCTGCAAAGCCGCCATGCGGGCCATGCCTGCAAGAGCTTCACCGTCAGCGATGCCGCCAGGCGAATGGTCGTCACCTATGAATGCGGCGCGGCGGGCAATGGGCGAACGGACCTGCGCATCGAAACCTCCCGGCTGGTGCAGATCCAGTCGCAGGGCATCGCCGACGGTGCACCCTTTGCCTTTGCGCTGGAGGGCCGCTGGCTTGGGGCCTGCCATTAGCGAAAAGCGCTCCGGACGTGACCGGCTTGCGCTGATGCGTCGGGAGGCGTAGCGCGGCGCTCATGGTTGCCCATAACGGAAAATTCGCTGTCGTCCTGCTGTCGGGCGGGCTCGACTCCATGGTGGCGGGCGGGTTGGCGCGCGAGGCGGGCTATCGCCTGTTCGCCCTTTCGATCGACTATAATCAGCGTCATCGGCTGGAATTGCAGGCGGCCGCGCGCGTGGCGTCAGCGCTGAACGCTATTTCGCATATCGTGCTGCCGCTGGACCTGACCGCCTTTGGCGGGTCCGCGCTGACCGCCGACATCGCCGTGCCGAAGGGTGGCGTCGGCGAGGGAATCCCGGTGACCTATGTGCCGGCGCGCAACACCATCTTCCTCTCGCTGACCCTGGGGCTGGCCGAGGTGGTGGGCGCGAACGACGTGTTCATCGGCGTCAATGCGCTCGACTATTCGGGCTATCCCGATTGCCGGCCGGAGTTCATCGACGCCTTCCAGAAGATGGCCGCGCTGGCCACCAAGGCGGGGGTGGAGGGGCATCCGATCCGGATCAATGCCCCGCTTCAGCATATGAGCAAGGCCGACATCGTGCGCGAAGCCGACCGGCTCGGGCTGGATGCAGGGTTGAGCTGGTCCTGCTACGATCCGACGCCGGACGGCAGCCATTGCGGCCTGTGCGACAGCTGCCGCCTGCGGTCCAAGGGTTTCGTGGAGGCTGGCCTGCCCGATCCCACCGTCTATGCGAAGAAGCCCTGAAGCCATGAGCTATGCCGTCAAGGAGATGTTCCTGACCCTTCAGGGGGAAGGCGTCCATGCCGGGCGCCGGGCCGTTTTCCTGCGTTTTGCCGGTTGCAACCTCTGGACCGGGCGGGAGCAGGACAGGGAAACCGCGATCTGCCGCTTTTGCGACACGGATTTCGTCGGGACAGACGGCGATGGCGGCGGCAAGTTCACCGATGCGGACGGCCTGGCCGACGCCGCACTGGCCTTCTGGGGCGAGGGCCGGGAGGGGCGCTACATCGTTCTTACCGGCGGGGAGCCGATGCTCCAGATCGATGACGCGCTGGTCGATGCGCTCCATGCCCGCGGCTTTGCCATCGCGATCGAGAGCAACGGCACCTTGCCTGCGCATCCGGGGCTTGACTGGGTCTGCATCAGCCCCAAGGCAGGCAGCGAAGTGGTGCAGCGCAGCGGCAATGAGCTGAAGCTGGTCTGGCCGCAGCCGGGGCAGGGGCACAGCCTGACCGATGTCGAGGATATGGAGCGATGGGCCTTCGATCATTGGCTCGTCCAGCCGCTCGACGATCCGAAGGCAGCGGAAAACGCGCAGGCGGCGGTGGACCTGGTGATGGGACGGCCGCGCTGGCGGCTCAGCCTCCAGTCGCATAAATATCTGGGATTGCGCTGACGGCTGACGGTCGTGGGGCGGGGTGGTGGCCCCGCGCTCGGCCCTCTCCCCCGAAGGGGAGAAGATCACGGGTCCGCTATCGGGCGCCCATCCTTATGGCTGGACCCCGATCTTCTGGTTCCATGCAAGCTGGCAGGCCGGCAGCATCTTGCCCTTCTTCCAGCATTTGGGGTCGAAGGACGGCAGGGTCAGCGAATAGCTGCGGCCCGGATCGCCGTAAAATTGCTCGCCTGCCAGGACCAGCGACTTCTTGATCGACCCCAGTCCGTTGCGCGCCACCTCGTTCAGCGTACCGCGCTGGGCGAAGATCGCCTGTCGTCCGACCAGCCCCGCCGCCTGGCAAAAGCCGCGCTGCGCCTGCACCGTGGAATAGCCCGAATAGATGCGCGTGCCATATTGGTCCGACGCCATCTGGCCGGCTTTGCCCTTGCCGACCGTGCGCTGGAAATAGCCCAGCAGAGTCGCCTGCGCTGAGTCCAGCTCGGCGTCATGATGGGCGATCATGGCATTATAGTTGCTGATCGACAGCAGCGTCGGTTCGAACTGGCATTGCAGCGCCGCGACGTTCAGTGCCGCGCGCAGGTTCCATACCAGGCCCGCCTTGACCTCCGCAGGCGTCGCACCCGGCAGGCCGAGGGCGGTCGTGGCTTCGGCATCGGTAAGGGGCGGGCTCGAGAAATCGGGCGGCGACCAGAAGAATTGCGCGCTCGCCGGCTGCGTCGCCAGCACTGCTCCGGTCATGGCCAACAGCAGGGCGGCCGTGCGCCCAAAGGATCGGTGCCCCATGGAACGACCCACATCACGCAATGTCATCGAAATCCCTCTTTGAAACGAGCGCTGCAAACTATCCCCCGCCCGTCTGTATCATGCCTGAACGCGTGCGCCAGCCTATTGATCCGACAGCACTTCGGTATCGGCCGCCGGCTTGGCCTCGCTTTCATTCGCCGCTGCCGCCGGAGCGGCCGCATTGTCGCTGCGGTTGGCGGGAAGCGCCATGGCCGCGCCCTCGCTCTGCACGCCGTCCAGATCCGTCATGGCGTCGGTCGTGGTGCCGTCCACCACTTCCAGATTGTTCATGGGGACGGCGGTGCTGCTTTCCTTCTTGCTGCCGCATCCGGCCAGCATCATGCATCCGGCCGAAATCAATATTGCCATTGTCGTCTTGACGTCAGGACGCATCCGGGTCTCCTAAAGCGTGCGGCATGCCCGGCAGCCCCCCACCTGGCGAAGGCCGCGACCCTAGCGGCCCGTTCCGCATTGCTCAACCCCTGCTTCGTCGGCGGCGGGACACCGGCGCAGGCGGCTGATAAAGGCTGGAAAATGCCGGGCGAGCGCCGAGTCCAGCTCTGCCATCGGAACTTGGACGCCCAGCGCGGCCATGCTGGTCACGGGATATTCGGCCAGGCCGCACGGCACGATGCCTCCGAAATGGGACAGGTCGGGGTCGACATTGATCGAAAAGCCATGAAGCGTGATCCAGCGCCGCACCCGGATGCCCAGCGCGCCGATCTTCGCCTCCCGCCCCTGGGCGTCGTCGGTCCAGATCCCGATCCGCCCCTCCGCCCGCCGCGCCGCAATGCCGAAATCGCCCAGCGCGTCGATCATCCATCCTTCCAGATGATGGACGAAATTCCGGACGTCCCTGCCTCTTTCCCGCAGGTCGATGTTGAGATAGCCGATCCGCTGGCCCGGCCCATGATAGGTATAGCGTCCGCCGCGCCCCGCATCGTGCACCGGAAAGCGCGGGTCGAGCAGTTCGGCGGGATCGGCGCTGGTCCCTGCCGTATAAAGCGGCGGATGTTCGAGCAGCCAGACCCGCTCGGCGGCCCGCCCCTCGAAGATCGCGGCTGCCCGCGCCTCCATCTCCGCGAGAGCCTGGGGGTAATCGACCGGCGCATGTTCGACGCGCCATTCCACGTTCTGGATGGCGGAAGCCTGTTCGGCCGGGGATTGCGGGGAAGGGGATTGCCGGGACATGGCGTTTCCTTGACTTGGGCAGAGCGAGCGATCAAGTCTCCTGCGCGATTTTCAGAGTATCGGACAGGGAACAGGGCTTAAGAGATATGGCGACAATGTCCATCGGCAAGGCGTGGGAGGAGGCGGTGGCCTTTGTCGCGCGCGAAAGCAGCCTGCTGTTTCCCGTCGCCCTGCTGTTCGTCGCCCTGCCGGGCCTCATCCTGCAGGAGATGACGCCGCCCGAACTCGCCAAATGGAACCTGGCGGAAAGCACCATGCCGCAGGTTCCGGGCAGCTTCTGGCTGGCGATGCTGCTGGCGGTGATCATCATCTGGTTCGGATCGCTGACCCTGTTCGCGCTTGCGCTGCGGCCCGGCATCAGCGTGGGAGAGGCACTGCGGCTGAGCTTTGCGCGCCTTCCGGTTTTGCTGGGCGTGGCACTGGTGGTTGCCGGCTTCCTCGCGGGCGCGGTGATCGCCGCCACATTGGTGGTGACGATCCTGTCGCTCATCGCCAAGCCTCTCGGCGCGGCGCTGGGGCTGCTGCTGGGCGCGGGCGTCGTGGCCGTGACCATCTTCGCGAGCGTGCGGCTGCTGTTGCTCAATCCCGTGGTGATCGACGGGACCGAAGGCGTCATGGCTTCGCTGCGCCATGGCTGGGCGCTGACCAAGGGGCATTTCTGGCGGCTGTTCGGCTTCATCGTGGCGCTGACGCTGCTGTCGGCCATCGTCGGCGGCGCGGCGCAGGCGGTGTTCGGTCTGGTCGGGACGCTGATCGGCGGTCCGACCGGCGGCCGGCTGATCGGCAGCGTGGCTGCCGCCGCCGTATCGACGGTGGTGCAGGTCTATATGCTGGTGATGCTGGCGCGGCTTTATCGTCAGGCGGTGGGCAACTGACCCAGCACCGGCACATGCGGTGCGGCGTCGAGGGACAAAAGCCCCGCCAGCCGCGGATCGGCGAAGGTCTCAACCTCACGCCGGTAGGGCACGAAACCGGCCTTGCGATAAAATCCCAGCGCCGCCGGGCTGTCGAGCGTGCAGCTGTGCACCCAGAAGCGCGTGACCTCCCTGCGCCAGGCCAGCGCCTTGGCCTGCGCCATCAGCCACCGGCCCAGCCCCTTGCCGGTGAGTTCGGGGATCAGCCCGAAAAAGGCCAGTTCGCAGTCGGGCAGTGAACGAAAGTCCAGTTCCAGCAGCCCCACCTCCACGCCCCGCGGATCAGTGACGGCATAGACCTCGACCGCGGGATCTTGGATGATCGTGCTCAGAGCCTCATCGTCCATCACCAGGCGGGAGAACCAGAGCCACGGTTCGCCCACCCGCCGGAACAACGCGCGATAGGCTGCGGGCGCGGGCGCCTTCCACGGCACCAGCCATAATGGGGCGGGCGGGATGGGGGCGGGTTTCGGCCGTTCCCGCATTTCCAGATGGGTGACGATCGTCGCGATCTGGTCGTCGGGAACCGGCGCCAGGCCCATGTTCAGCTCCAGCTTGCCATGGGTGGCAGGCTCATCAGGATCGCGTCGACATTGCCGCCGGTCTTGAGCCCGAACAGCGTGCCGCGGTCGTGCACCAGGTTGAATTCGGCATAGCGGCCGCGCCATTCGAGCATGCGGGCATAATCCTCCTGCGACCAGCTTTCATGCATGCGGCGGCGGACGATGGGGGGAAAGGCCTTCAGAAATGCCTCGCCGACGTCGCGCGTGAAGGCGAAGTTGGCGTCGAAATCGCCCTCAAGATGGTCGTAGAAAATCCCGCCGACGCCGCGATGCACGCCGCGATGGGGGATGAAGAAATAATCGTCCGCCCACGCCTTGAACCGGGGATAATAGTCCGCGTCATGCGCGTCGCAGGTGGCCTTCAGCACTTCATGGAAAAATGCCGTGTCCTGCTCCCGCGGCAGGGGAGGGTTGAGGTCCGCGCCGCCGCCGAACCAGCTTTTGGATGTTCTCAGATAGCGCGTGTTCATGTGCACGGCCGGGACATGGGGGTTGGCCATGTGCGCCACCAGGCTGATGCCGGTGGCGAAAAAGTGCGGGTCTTCGCTCGCCCCATGAATCGTCTTCGCGAATTCGGGCGAGAAGGCGCCCCCTACGGTCGAGACGTTGACGCCCACCTTCTCGAACACCTTGCCCTTCATGACGCCGCGCACGCCGCCGCCGCCTGCTCCCGGGGCCAGGTCCGGCGCCTCGCGATCCCAGGAGACATAGTCGAAGCGGGCGTCGGATCCCGCCTCCCGCTCGATCGCCTCGAATTCGGCGCAGATGCGGTTCCTCAGTGATTCGAACCAGTCGCGCGCGGATTGCTGTTGCGGGTCGAGCGCCAAGGTCATTTTCGGTAACTCTGTCATTGCGGGAAACTTCCAGTCTGGCGAAGGGCCTCGGCTACCGCGATGCCCGTGGAAACGGCGATGTTCAAGGACCGAAAGCCCGGCGCCATGGGGATGCGCACGCGCACATCGGCCAGATCGCGGACGCTGTCGGGTACGCCCGCGCTCTCCGATCCCATCAGCAGAACGTCGTCGGCGCGAAATTCCACCTCCGGCAAGCGTTGCGAGGCGTGGCTGCTCATCAGCATCAGCCGGCGTCCTTCGGCCCTGCGCCGGGCATCGAAGGCATCGAAATTGGCATGCCTGGTGATATCGGCGGCCGCGCCATAGTCCATCGCCGCGCGCTTCAGCTTCGCATCGGAAAAAGCGAAACCCATCGGCATGATGATGTCCACCGGCACGGAAAAGCAGGCGGCAAGGCGCAGAATCGCGCCGACATTGCCAGCGATTTCGGGTTGATAAAGGGCGATACGCATGCGCCGCGCCATAGAACAGTGCGGTTAATTCTCCTAGCCTGTCTAAAAGGCTTGGCAAATGGCGCATCCTACGGTTATCAGGCCTGCAAACCGCGCCAGGGGGAAAGGCGCGCCCATCCCTATGGGCGCTGCGGCTCTCCCGATAACATAGCCATAATGGGCAATGCGGCGGGGTCAGGGACGTTCTTGCAAGGGTTGAGGTGCATGGCGATCGTTGAACATTTGGAGAGTGAGGGGGCATCCGTCTCCGATGGAGGCGGCAGCGACGGTGTTCGTCGTCGCGATTTCATCAACATCGCCGCGGTGAGCTTTGCCGGGGTGGGTGCGGTCGCGGTTGTCATACCGCTGGTCGATCAGATGAACCCCAGCGCCGACGTGCTGGCGCTTGCTTCGACGGAGGTGGATCTTTCGGCGATCCAGCCCGGCCAGGCGATCAAGACCACCTTCCGGTCGCAGCCGCTGTTTGTCCGGCATCTGACCGAAAAGGAAATCGCGGAGGCCGACAAGGTCGATCCGTCCACCCTTCGCGATCCGCAGACGCTGGAGCAGCGCACGGTCGACGGCAAGAAGCAGTGGCTGATCACCATGGGCGTCTGCACCCATCTGGGCTGCGTGCCGCTGGGCGCGGGCGAGGGTGAGAATCGCGGCGAATTCGGCGGCTATTTCTGCCCCTGCCACGGCTCGTCCTACGACACAGCGGCCCGCATCCGTAAGGGACCCGCGCCTAAGAACCTGGAAGTGCCGAAGTACAGCTTCACTTCCGACACCGCCATTCTCGTGGGCTGAGGGGGACTGTCATGAGCTTTCCATGGGCTGAACATTATACTCCCAAGCATCCCGCGATGCAGTGGATCGACGAGAAGCTGCCTTTGCCGCGCCTCGTCTACAACGCGGTGGGTGCCGGTTATCCGGTGCCGCGCAATCTCAACTATTTCTGGAATTTTGGCGTATTGGCCGGCCTCGCGCTGATGATCCAGATCGTCACCGGCGTGATCATGGCGATGCACTATGGCGCCAACACGCTGGTCGCCTTCGGCACGGTCGAGCAGACGATGCGCGACGTGAATGCCGGCTGGCTGATGCGCTATGCGCACGCCAACGGCGCCAGCTTCTTCTTCATCGTGGTCTACCTGCATATCTTCCGCGGCCTCTTCTTCGGTTCCTACAAGGCGCCGCGCGAAATGGTGTGGCTGCTTGGCCTTGTCATCTTCCTCCTCATGATGGCGACCGCCTTCATGGGCTATGTGCTTCCCTGGGGGCAGATGAGCTATTGGGGCGCGAAGGTGATCACCGGCCTGTTCGGCGCGATCCCTGTGGTGGGCGAACCGATCCAGACCTGGCTGTTGGGTGGCTTTGCCCCCGGCAATGCCTCGCTCAATCGCTTCTTCTCGCTGCACTTCCTGCTGCCCTTCGTGATCGCCGCCGTGGTGATCCTGCACATCTGGGCGCTGCACATTCCAGGTTCCTCGAACCCGACCGGCGTGGAAGTGAAGGGGCCGCAGGACACCGTGCCTTTCCACCCCTATTATACGGCAAAGGACGGTTTCGGAGCGGGCGTGTTCCTGATCCTCTTCGCGATCCTGCTGTTCTATGCGCCCAATTATCTGGGCCACCCCGATAACTATATCGAGGCGAACCCGCTTTCGACGCCCGCGCATATCGTGCCGGAATGGTATTTCTGGCCCTTCTACGCGATCCTGCGCGCCTTCACCGTGGACTTCTTCTTCGTGCCCGCAAAGCTGCTGGGCGTGCTGGCGATGTTCTCGTCGATCCTGCTGCTCTTCTTCCTGCCCTGGCTGGATACCTCGCCGGTGCGGTCGGGCAATTATCGCCCGACCTTCAGGAAGTTCTTCTGGATCCTGATCGTCGACGTGCTGATCCTGGGCTATTGCGGCGGCGCGCCCGCGGCGGAACCCTATGTGATGATCTCCCAGGTCGCGGCGGCTTATTATTTCGCCCATTTCCTGATCATCCTGCCGCTGATCTCGCGCTTCGAAAAGCCGCTGCCGCTGCCGAACTCGATCACCGAGGCGGTGCTCGGCCGCGATGCGATCGAAGGTGAGCGGGAAGCGCTTCCCGGCATGGGCAGCGATCCGCAGCCGTCACACGCCGGTTAAGGGGGGACAAGACTAATGATACGCATCGGCGCATTTCTCGTCGGCCTCTTTTTCGCGGGCTGGCTGCTGGTTTCCTTCCTGGTGGGCGCGGTGGCCTATGTCACCGATCCGCCGGCGGTCACGGTGGAACATGAATTCCATCGCGATCCCAAGCATGTCGCCTTCTCGTTCGACGGGCCTTTCGGCAAGTTCGACCAGGCGCAGCTCCAGCGCGGGTTCCAGGTGTTCAAGGAGGTCTGCTCGGCCTGTCACAGCCTGAAATTCGTGGCTTTCCGTGATCTGGCGGGTATCGGTTACAACGAAGCGGAGATAAAGGCGATTGCCAAGCAGTGGGCGATCAAGACCCCTGACGTGGATCCCAAGACGGGCGAGATGTCGACCCGCGATCCCATTCCGGCGGATTATTTCCCCAAGCCCTTCGCGAACAATGTCGCGGCGGCGGCAGCGAACAACAATGCGATCCCGCCGGATCTGTCGCTGATGACCAAGGCCCGCCATCATGGCAGCGCCTATGTCTATTCGCTGCTGACGGGTTTCCAGGCGCAGCCGGCCGAGCTGCTGAAGGAGTTCCCTGACGCCAAGACGCCGGAGGGACTGCACTACAACCCCTATTTCGCCAACCTGAACCTTGCCATGGCGCCGCCGCTGACAGCCGATGGTCAGGTGACCTATGGCGACGGCACCAAGGCGACTGTCGACCAGATGGCGCAGGACGTTGCGGCTTTCCTGACCTGGACGGCCGAGCCCAAGCTGGAAAACCGCCGCCGCGCGGGGCTGGCGACGATCTTCTTCCTGCTGATCGCGACGGGCTTGGCTTATATGGCCTACCAGAATATCTGGGCGGACAAGAAAAAGGCCGCCTGATCGGGGCCTGAAGCTGAACATCGGAGGGGGCGCGGGAAACCGGGCCCCCTTTTTCCATGAGGGTGAAGATGAGCGCTGACAGCCTGGCGGCCCTGGTCCGCACGATCCCCGATTTTCCCAAGCCGGGGATCCAGTTCCGGGACATCACGACATTGCTGGCGGACGCCGCCGGCCTTGCCGAACTGGTCGGGCGCATGGAGGCGCATGCGGGGCCACTTGATCCGGCCTTTATCGTGGGGATCGAGGCGCGCGGCTTCATCCTGGGGGCGGCGCTGGCCCATGCGCTCGGCGTGGGCTTCGTGCCGGTGCGCAAGAAGGGCAAGCTGCCCGGCAGGACGGTCGGCATCGATTATGTGCTGGAATATGGCACCGACCGGCTGGAACTGCATGAAGGACAGCTTCCGGAAGGAGCCCGCGTGGTGCTGGTGGACGATCTGATCGCAACGGGTGGAACGGCGCTGGCGGCTGCGCAATTGATCAGGGAACAGGGTGCGACCGTGCTGATGGCGTTGTTCGCGATCGATCTGCCCGACCTGGGTGGCATGGCTGCGCTGGAGGCCGATGGCGTCGCGTCGGCGGCGATCATCGCCTTTGGAGGGCATTGACCGGCTTCGGGCCGGTCATTATTCCAGATGGGGTGCGGGCTTTTTCGCCTGTTCAAGCGCGCTGGCCAGCATGTCCACCGCCTCGGCCAATCGTTCGTCCAGCAGCGCCAGCAATTGCGTCCATCCGAGCATGTCGGCCAGCTCGCCCGGACCATCGGAAATACCGCGAAGCCCCATGACCGGCACGCCAAAACGCTGGCAGGCGCGCACCACAGCAAAGCTTTCCATGTCGACCATGTCGGCGTCGATCGCCGCATAATCATCCCCGCCGACGATATTCCCCCCCGTGGACAGCCGGGCGGCGCGAATGTCGAGCGGCATGTGCAGCGCGATTTCGGCCGGGTGGTCGGAAAAGGGCGTCACGCCTTTGGCGAATCCCAGCCGGGAAGCGTCCATGTCTCGCCAGGAGACGCTGGCGACCTGATAGACCTCGCCCAACGTACAGATGCGCGATCCGGCCGATCCCAATGAAACAACAAGGTCGGGCAGAGCGCCTTCCATGTCCAGCCGCTGGAGCGCAAGGCCGGTGTTGAGCGCGGCTTCCACCGGACCCACTCCCGTCATCAGCGGATCGAAGCGGGCCTTGAGCTGAGGACCATATTCCGCCTCGACCGCCATCACGAACAGGACCCGCTTGTCCGCGATCTTTTCTCCGCCTGGCATGAGCTTCCCCCGATTCGTCGATGTCAGTTCAAGGCAGCCGGGCAAGCAGTGCGCTCATCCTGCTTTCGATGGTCAAGGCCGCCGTTCCCTGGATCAACCAGCATTCGCCCTGCCGCCATGGCTCGCCGTCAATCATGCCGGTCCCGGCCAGCGGAATGAACCATGCCATTTCCCCCTCTATCCGTTGCGCGGTTTTCGCTTCACCCTGCATCAGGTCCAGGATGAATGGCGCTCCATCGCCCGACACCAGCCGTTCTTCAGCCGTGATCGGAACAATCCTGTCCGGCAGGTCATAGAGCGCGGTCGCGCTGACAGCTATGGCTTCCTCCAGATGAAGCGCGCGTGGCCGGCCATAGTCGTAAAGGCGGTAGGTCACGTCATTGTTCTGCTGCACTTCCACAAGCGTCACGCCGCCGCCAATGGCATGGACCGTGCCGGCTGGAATATAGTAGAAGCTGCCCGCTCGGACTGGCTTCCAGTCCATCAGTGCTTCGATGCTGCCGTCGAGGGCCGCTGCACGCAACGCCTCGGGCGTCAATTCGCGGGTCAGGCCGATACCCAGTCGCGCGTCGGGTTCGGCATCCAATATGTACCAGCATTCGGACTTGCCGCCCTGCAGTCCGCGGTCCCGCGCCTGCACGTCATTGGGATGGACCTGCACCGACAGCTTCTCGCTGGTGAAGATATATTTGACCAGCAGCGGCAAAGCCGCCCCTTCGCTTGGCGTCGGTGCCGAGAACCAGACTTCTCCGACGCGGCGGCCCTGTGTGGGCGCGATAGCTGAAGGAATATCGGTGCGGCCCCAAGGCTTTTCGACATCATGGGCGAACAGGCGGGTCGTGGTCATGCGGTTCCTTATGGAGAGTCGCTGCCGACAGGCAAGAGCCTTGAACGAGGAAGAGAGGGGGACGGAATGATCGACTCATGGCGCAGGGGGAGCAGCAAGCGGGGCGGTTAGTCCGATCTTGTCGATCTTGGAACGGGGGTTAGGGAAGTTTCGGCGCTGAACGGCTCCAACGGAAAATCCTGGATCTCAGGAAGGATATTGGCGCCCAAGTGGTGCAATCGGCGGCGAATACAACCGCAAGCAGAAGCAGGCTGGCCATGCTGACAAGCAGCCCAACCCATTCCTGCCATATAGTGACCCGCTCTATGCGATAGTGGCCCGGTTGTGCCTGAAAGTGGATGACAGGCCCTTGGTAAGGTACAACTTCATCGCCCCGCATGACGCGCCAGATCGGGAAAACGGCACGGCGCATCGTCACCTCGCCTGACCTGTCAGCCACCACTTCGTCGCTTGCTCTGATGTCGCGCCACTCGGAGAGGTCGGGCTTTCGCTCGAAGTCGGTGATGCGGCTTGTGTCGAAACCGGCAGGCAGATATTCGGGGGCATCGGGCAGATCGCGCTTGATCAAGGCGTATGGCACTGGTTGGGTGAGATATTCCGCTGCTTCAGCAGTCCAGCGGACATAGGAGAAAGCTGCAAGCGCCAAGCCCAACCCCAACAGAATCGGTTTGGGACGGCAACTCAGAACGGCCGTTATTGCAGCAAATTCGATCAGGCCCAGCAGCCGCCAGGGAAATTGCGCCTGGACGAAGGGCGGAATGTCCCAAAGGAAAGGGATGAGGCCGAGAGCCGCCAAGGTCGTCAAAAGACTGATGACGGTCCAGATGGAACGTGCCGACAGCGCCAACAGCGCAAGGCCGGCGATGAGTAGCGGAATGGGCAGTGCCTGGAGGAGGGGACCGTTGGCCAGCAGCCCCCAGGAGGATGGCCGATACCAGGCGCCCCATAGAAGCTGTGAGGAAAATGGAAAGCCGATTTCGGGAGACCATGGAAGCGGCCTTCGTAGATGTTCCGCTGAGATGGATGTCTCCCCCATGTCCCCCGCCCTTGAAGCTTGCCCGCCAAGATCGATAGAGGAGCGGGGCGAGGGCAGTTATGGAAAAATGGGCACCTGTGGCCCTTGGAAGGTCAGCATGATAATGATCGGTTGGACATGCCGCTTACAGGCCGATCAGTCGATCATCATTGCACCTGGAATGACGAACCAATCGACATCGCCCTGCCACCAATCCCAACGCCAAACATCTATGCCGCCTTGGCGGCCTTTCTGCTCTCCCGATCGATATGGCGCTTGATGTCCTGCACGAAACGGGAATGACGCACGCCCCAGAGGAAGATGTCCTGGATCAGGTTGCCCAAAAAGCGGCATGGACGTTTGATCTGGATCAGCAGGATATAGCGATCCTCATCCGTTTCGTTCCACACCTCATGGTTGAACATGTCGTCGAAGATGAAGGAATGCCCCTCTTCCCAGGGCATGACATGCACCGTCTCGCCCTCTTCTATATGCATGCGGCATTTTTCCCGCTCTTGCGGCACCTTGAGGGCAAGGTGATAGGTGAGCATGCCCTTTGTCATGCCCCAGTGGCGCGGTATATGCCCGCCCGCTTCCATCACGGAGAAATTGGCGGTGACAAGTCCTGGCACCTTCTCGATCAGTGCGGCGGTAATGGGTGCAAGGGCGCAATTGCCTTCCATTTGATAGCCATAGCCCTTGAGGAACAGGGTGCGCCATCGCCGATCCGCGGCGATACGGCCATGATCGAAGGAAATATCGCCCAGGGAGGGAATATCAACCGTCCGGATACGGACTGCCTCGTCGCGAATATCTTGCCATTGCCGTTCGAGAGCCGAAACCCATGGGAAATGACTTTTGTCGATCAGCGCCCGATCCGGAACCAGCGAGTTGCGCATGATCACCGCATCGATCCTGGGGCGCAATTCCTTGCCGATCTGGAACAGGGATTTGCCGATGAAGGGCACCTTCCAGCCGCGGGCATTGACTTTGTCGTTCCATTTCAAACCGATATTTCCTTCGGAACAACGGGGTAGGGAGTGAACCCCGCTATGAAGTCGGCTCGTCCCTTCGTCAATATCCGGTTCTACCCTGCCGTCGGCCGAGCCTTCATTTACGACAGGAGAGGATTTCGGGCCGGTGGATGAAATGATCAGCGGAGGGCTCCATATTGGCTGCGATATCGAAATGACCGGTGTTTCGTGGGGTGAGCCGATTCCATCCATCCCCTTGCTACAGGCGAGGTTCCCGGTAAGTGAGCTCTGATGGTTTCTTCTCTTTCCCCTGCTGTGTCGCGATCGGGTGAAGTCATCCTCGATATTTCGCGCCTGATTTCCCGAGTGCACTATTCCACCCCCTCCGGAGTCGACCGGGTGGAAATGGCCTATGCGCGGGGTCTCCTGGACCATTATGGAGACCGCCTGGCCTTTGCAGCCGTTCATCCTTGCGGGCTTTACGGGCGGCTCTCGCGCCGGGCGGTTCTGGCCTATCTTGATGAACTGGAAAGTCGCTGGTCCCGTCAGGAAGGCAATCCGCACCGGCGTTCCCTGGCTTCTTCCCTGCCATGGCTTGTCTCCCTGCTGCCGTCGCGGACTGAGCGCAGCAGCATGAGCGCCGTCTATGTTCAGGCCTCGCCACATCATCTGACCCGCACGGAACAGGTGCGTCGGATCCTGGCCCGCGAGAAGGCGCGCTTTCTGTGCCTCGTCCATGACCTCATTCCAATCGAATTTCCCGAATATGCGCGCATATCCGGCGACAGCCAGCACCGGCAACGTATCGCGACTATCGCCGCGCTGGCCGACGGGGTGATCGTCAATTCCGCTGCGACGGGACGGTCATTGCAGCCGTGGCTGGAAAGCAGCGGCCGAAGGGTGGATGTGCATGTCGCACTGCTGGGAACGGAGACGCTGCCTGCGGCCGAACCCTTCCAGCTGGGTGGCGGACGGCCCTATTTCGTCTGCCTCGGCACCATCGAACCCCGCAAGAATCATCTGCTTCTGCTCAACCTGTGGCGTCATCTGGCCCAGACCCTCGAACCGCAAAGCGTGCCCCGCCTTATCGTCATCGGACGTCGCGGATGGGAAAATGAGCAGGTCGTCGACATGCTGGAGCGTTGTCCGGCCCTGAAGGGCCATGTCGAGGAACTGAACGGCTGTTCCGATGCTCGTATGGCCAGTCTGCTGCGGGGAGCGCGGGCGTTGCTGATGCCCTCCTTCGCGGAGGGCTATGGAATGCCCGTGGCCGAAGCGCTGTCCGTCGGCACGCCGGTGATATGCAGCGATCTTCCCGCTCTGCGCGAGGCAGGTGGAGATGCGCCCGACTATCTCAGCCCGCTCGACGGGCCGGGCTGGCAGGCCCTCATCCTCGACCATGCTGGTCGAGGGCCGCTTCACATGGCACAGATGCTTCGCCTGCCACATTGGCATATGCCGAGGTGGAACGAGCATGTCGAGATCGTGGCTGAAGCCATTGCGGCCTTGCAGGCGCGCTCCTGAACGGCGCTTGTCTATGGCTTCTCTATGACTGTCTGGAATTCCGGGCCGTACTGCCGAACACGCGATCCCAGAAAATGGCCGAAATCGCAAAATTGCTGTTCTCGTTCACATAATGGTGGCGCATGTGGTGGCGCTTCAGCGCTGAAGCCAGCTTTCCGCGCATCGGCCATTGGTGGCTGGCATAATGAATGGTGTCATAGACGACATAGCCCAGGATGAACCCCAGAAAGAGCCAGGTTCCAGGACCGCCGAGCAGCATCAGGCAAGCACCCCAGACCAGGGCGGCAACCGGCAGGCTCACCGAGAGCGGCATCATGTCGCGCATGGGATCATTGGGGTTATCGTGATGATTGCCGTGAATCAGGAAGACAAACCATCTTGCCGCGGGCCACTCTACCTTCAGATGAAAGAGGTATCGGTGCATCGCATATTCGAAAAGCGTCCAGACGAGGAGGCCCGCCGCAAACAGGCTGAACCCTGTCCAGAATCCGGTTTTCCCCCATCCTATCCAGGCGATCAGCGGGAGCAATATGCCCCAGACGAGCGCGAAAATTCGTGGCGAAATCAGCGTAAGCTGTTCCAGATGCTCATTTTTGAACAGTCGGATTCGTCGGGATTGGTGATCGGAAGAGCGCATTACGCGGAACTCGAACAGGAGGCGCCGTTGTCTGTCAAGGAATTATGTCGTTGAAGCAAGGTTAGAGGGGGATCTGTTACATGCGTGCATCGGTATGACCATGGGTTTCCACCCGAAGCGGATTTTCATTACCGGCGCCTCTGGTGGACTGGGCAGCGCATTGGCACGGCATTATGCTGGTCCTGGCATATGCTTGTCTCTCTGGGGGCGAGACCTGGCGCGCCTGTCATCCCTCGCCAAGGCATGCGAGGCGGCCGGAGCATCGGTAGAGATGCGTTCGCTGGACCTTGGCAATGTTGAACATGCCTTGGACGCCATGCTGACCGAAGACGACGCCGATCCTGTCGACCTGGCCATATTCGCCGCCGGCCTGGGGGATATTCGCGCGGCTGGCGCTGTGGTGGAGGATGCGGGCGTCGTCGCCCGGCTGGGAATGATCAATTTCGTCGCACCTGCCGCAATGGCCGCGGCGCTGGCCGAGCGGATGGCGGGGCGGGGCCACGGGCGCATCGTGATGATCGGATCTGCCGCCGCCTTCCATGCCTTGCCCTTTGCCGCTGCCTATTCGGGGACGAAGGCAGGTCTTGCGCGCTTTGCCGAGGCGCTGCGAATCGGCGTGCGGCGGCATGGGGTCAAGGTGACGCTGGTATCGCCCGGCTTTATCGACACGGCGGCTGCCCGGCGGACTGGAGAGGCCAGGCCGTTGTCGACGCAGCCGGATGTGGTCGCGGCCAGGATCGCGCGCGCGGCAGCCCTGGGGCAAGCGCATGCGATCATGCCCTGGCCCTTCAACCTGCTCCGCTGGTTTGACCGCGTGCTGCCGCGACCCTTGCGCGAACGCCTGTTGCTGGCGCTGTCTCCGCCAGGCCATTAGCCGCGCCAGGGTTCACGCTTGCCAGGGGTTCGCCAAGGACAAGATCAAGCATCGCATGGTGCAGTTCGGCCGGAGTGAGGTCTACGCGCCTGTTGTCGCCGCGGACAATGTCACCTGCCTCATTGAAGCGGATCATCACATAAGGCGTATGTCGTCCTCCGTCCGGAGAGGTCGCGCCCGGAATGCTGGGGCGATGGTCGCCAAAGAAAACCAGGAGAGCCGGGCGCTTCAGCAATGCAAGCTGCTCCCGCAATGTGCTCAGCATGGCGTCGCTGTTGCGCGCCAGGCGAAGATAGCTTTGAACCAGATCGCCGCCCGTGCGCATGTCCGGCGCCCAGGGCCCATGATTTTCAATCGTGACGGCATAGATCAGGCCAGGCCCGATAGCTTCGCGGGCCAGCCGGACGATCTGCCCGGCAATCGCTGCATCGGTGACATAGCGTCCTGCACCGGCGGCAACGGGGGCGAAATGCTCCTCTCCGATCAGTTCGGCAAAGCCGCCTGCCGGCATGATCCGGTCGCGGCTGTAGAAGCGCATGTCATGCGGATGGACGAAGAGGCTGCGCCATCCTGCCTCCTTCAGCCGCGCAGGCAAAGCATAGGAGGCTTCGCCCAGCGCGGTGAGAAAGGGATCGTAGCGCCGGAAGCCGAGGACATCCTCGCTGCGCCCGAAAAGCACGCCATATTCCGTGCGCATCGTATAGGCGCCGAAGCCGCTGACCTTGAGCTGGCCCCATTGCAAGGCACTCTCGCGGGCGTTGGCAAGGCCCGGCAGCGATATGGTGGAGCCTTCAAACAGTTCGACCGGATCAGCAAAGGATTCACACTGGATGACCACCAGCAGTTCCGGGGGTGGATGAGGGGCAGAAGGAGGATGTCTCTCGGCTTCGGCGCAAGGTGGCGGATCGTTGCTGTGGCGCCAGCGTAGCCAGTAAAGCAACAATGTGGGCAGGAGGCCATGACGCCTGACATCGGCATAGGCGTCTGGCGTATCGGCCAGGCCCTGGCGCAGGGCACCGCGCACGGTCGTCGCCAGTATCGCGAGGCTGCCGGCAAGGATCAGCATCCCCGCCAGATGCATCTGCCACGCCGGAACGAACAGCCAGGCCAGCATGGCGAGGAGGAGGATGGCCACGGCCCCTGCCGTCGTGCGTTGCCCGACGCTGATGGCTGAAAGATAGAATTGGGGATGACGGAAGATCGCGCCGATCAGCGCCAGATCGGAAAAGAGCAGGGGTTCGCCGAGCATGGCATGCTTGGCATTGGAGACAAGAACAAGCAGGGCCAGCAATGCGAGCGCCAATCCTGCGGAGAGCGGGAAGTTGCCGCAGCAGGTGAGGAACAGGCCGAACAGCGCCGTCGTCATCCATGCCAGCAGCCAAAGGCCGGCCATGCTGCGCCGGGACAGGTAAAGGCCCGCCTCGGGTCGGGGGTATACCAACCGGTCGAGAACGGCTGCACCGACCAGCAATGCCGCGAATGTCAGTCCATCAGGCATCACTGCTTTGCTGTGCCGTCCAAATCGTCATGCCCCAGGGGTTTCAGGCCCTTTATGTCGGGCATATGATCTCTTAGCGAACAGGATGCCGGCTGTCATCAGGCCACCTCCGCGCTCTTTTCCAGCCACGGATATCGTGGAGGCTTGCCGTCTGACGCACGGCAGACTAACCGCTTGGGCAATAACCACGACATGCCGGAATGGCTCTGGGACCCAGCCAACATGTCCGCCTCCGACGTCATCATGGAGCCTGCTTCCTGAATGCCAGAACTATCCTTCAATGCGACCGACGGTGCACACGGGACTACAAGCGCTCCTCCGAAGTCAGGCAAGCGGACCGTCCTGTTGCTGCAAGGTCTCATGGGACCATTGTTCCGCCGCCTCGGCCAGGAACTGATCCGATCGGGGCACAGCGTCTACAAGATCAATTTCAACGGTGGGGACCGCCTGTTCTGGCGCCTGCCGAACGGCATCGATTATTGCGGTTCGCTGGAAGACTGGCCATCGATGCTCGAACGAACCATCAAGGAGTGCGGCATTACGGATGTGGCGTTGTTCGGAGACTGCCGCGAACATCATATGCCAGCCACGCGGGTTTGCCGCGAGCTTGGAGTGCCCGTTCACGTGTTCGAGGAGGGCTATGTTCGACCCGATTGGGTGACGCTGGAACTGGGCGGCGTCAATGGCCATTCCTCTCTCCCGCGCGATCCGGTGTGGTATCGGGAGACGGCTGCGGCATTGCCCCCCGTTCCTGCGCACAGTCAGGTCAATTCTTCTTTCCGCCGCCGAGCGACGGAGGGGCTGATTTACAATGCCGCCGATGTCCTGACCCGTTGGCGCTATCCGCACTGGACCAACCACCGGCCCTGGCATCCTTTGGTGGAAGGGATGGGATGGTGGCGCAAATTGCGCCGGCGCAAGGAACGCGAACAGCGCAGCGCGGAATTGATTGCCCGCCTTGCAGCTTCGGCCGAGCCCTATTTCCTTTTCCCGCTCCAACTTGATTCGGATGCGCAGATTCGCCTGCATTCGCCCTTTGCCGGCGTTGCCGATGCGCTCAGGTTGGTGATCGAATCCTTCGCCAAACATGCTCCGGCCGATGTGCGTTTGGTGGTCAAGGAACACCCGCTCGACAATGGCGTGCGCGACTGGCAACAGGAAACGGCCGATATGGCCTCGCTTTTCGGTGTCGCGGACCGGGTCGATTATCTGGCTTGGGGCGATATCGTTCCTGTTGCACAACAATCACGCGGCGTCGTCACGATCAACAGCACCAGCGGCACCCTGGCCCTGGCCATGGGCGTGCCGGTGGTGGCTCTGGGGCAAGCGATCTACGACATGCCTGATATCACCTTCCAGGATGGACTGGATGCCTTCTGGCGGAATCCGGTCGCGCCAGATGCCGCCACTTTTGCCGCTTTCCAACGCGTGCTGGTCGAGCGTTGCCTGATTCCGGGCGGTTTCTTCTCCGAAGAAGGGCTGAACCGGGTGGTGCGTCATGCTGTCGCCAGGTTCGAGGGCCGACCCTTGCTCCCTGAATAGCAAACTGAAATCGAGGCTGGGCAACTCCGCGACCATGCCGTCGCTTGTATTTCCGGTGTCAGCAACTGCAGGCGCTTTAAATTGCAGCCTTGGTAGCTATTCGCCACAGAGCCTAAAATGGCGGAGGTTCGTTGTCCATCGAGATGGTTCGTTCGCCGCTGCATGATGAGCGGCGAATCGTTCCCGTAAGCGCATCAATTTTACTGGCTAGAACAGAAACCGCAGACCCACCGTCGCACCTTGTCCGCTGCTTTCGGCGCCGAATTCGCTGTTCACGCCAGCATAGAGGGTGGCCGCCGACGAGAGCCGAAGGTTTGCGCCTGCTCCAACTGAGGCCAGCGTCTTGCTGCGCCCGACGCCCGCAACTGTCAGGACATCGGGGACAGCCACATAGGCGGCGCTCGCAAAGCTTTGGGTGCCACTGAGTTGATGCAGGACACCGGCGGAGAGCCACGGGCTGAGGCGCGCTTCCGCAGCGCCGTTCAGTTCGAGCGCGCCCCGCAGGAAGCTGGCCCTGATGCGCCGTCCCTCGACATCCAGAGCCCAGACCGCGTCGCCCGTCTCGCTCGCACTGCCGCGGCGTGAAGAGATGTGGGTGAAGCCGATTTCGGGTTCGAGGTTCCATCCATTGCCTAAACCGAAAGCATGACCCAGCGATATGTCCGCCGTCCAGCTGCGCAGGCGGTAATGGCTGTTGAGCTTGCTGCCGCTCAGCAGGCTACGATCCGTATCCGCCCTGCTGCCGTCATAGCTGAGCGAGGCGGCGATGTGGAAACCGTCCAGTGCCGCCCGCGCGACCGCGCCCGCCATTATGCCGTCGGCCTCGGTCCTGGCGGCAAGTGCGCCGATCTGCTGACGGGCGTCGATATAGCCGACGAACGCGCCGAGCGAAGCCTTTTGTGAGCCGAAGCCGATGCCGGCAAGCGCGCCATAAGTGGAAATATTGGCGCGGGAGGTGCCGAGCGCGGTATCGCCGGGGAGACGGCGCCACCCCCCCAGCGTCTGGCCGAAGGTGAAGAGGCCAGCTTCCTCACCCCGCGCGGTGATCGAGGCGCTACGCAGGGCTGATGCAATGGCAAGGCCATTCTCGATGCCGATCTGCGCTGCCGAAGCATAGCTTTCAGCGTTGAGGCGGGCCGCCGCGGCCTGATTGACCGTACCGTTGGCCAGCAGGAGTGAGGGGGCAGCATTCAACAGGCCGTTCGTCGCGGTACCCGCGATCAGCAGGCCGTTCAGATAATCGACTGTCTGCATTACCTGGCCGCTCGCGCCGTTACCCAGCACAAACTGGCCCAGCAGGTCGATGCTGCGATTGCCCTGACGGACGAAGCCGACCACGGTGGAGGCCTTGTCGATGGTGGTGAAGCTGCCGACAATGCCGCTGGTGGTGGTGATCAGCTCATAGGTCACGCCGGGGGTCAGCGGACGATTGCCGATGATCTTCAGCGTTGCGCCCGGCGCGATGCTGAGCGTTCCATTGATGATGAGCGCATCACTGATGGTCGGCGTCATTTCGAACAGGGTGGCGGAGCTTCCCGACAGCGCGACATTGCCATTGATCGTCATCGTGCCCGGCGAGGAGCCGGGGGAGAGGGTGCCCTGCACAAAGA
Source organism: Sphingobium sp. LMC3-1-1.1 (assembly GCF_040676285.1). Lineage (NCBI taxonomy): Bacteria > Pseudomonadati > Pseudomonadota > Alphaproteobacteria > Sphingomonadales > Sphingobiaceae > Sphingobium > Sphingobium sp. LMC3-1-1.1. The sequence continues at coordinate 221,530 of NZ_JBEGHQ010000056.1, forward strand.
TGTCGCCGTTCACGGTTCCCGCGCTGCCGAAGGTCGCGCCCTGGTTTACCAGGATGGAGGAGGTGTTAAGCACCGATCCGGTGCGGCCGATGAAGCGTCCGCCGGCAAGGATCAGCTGCCCGGTGGCGAAATCGCCCGACAGAGCGAGCGTACCGCTGTCCTGCCGCGTGCGTTCAAAGCCGGTGAAGCTGGAAAGGCGCAATTCCTGCGGTGCCGCATCGGTGCCGCCGGTGGCCAGGATCAGCAGATCGTCGGTGCCATTGGCGACAACCGGCCCGCTGACCGAGGAACCAGCACCGATCGTGAAGCTGTTGCTGCCCCCGCCAAGGGTGACGGGTCCTGCAATGCTGCCCAGATTGACGAAACTGTTCGTCCCCCCTGCGAAGCTCAGGGCGCCGGTAATGGTGCCCAGATTGATCAGGCTGTTGGTGCCGGAGGCAAAGATGATGCTGGTGTCGCTGGCGGTCGTCAGAGTTTGCCCCGCCGCCAGGGTGAGATTGGCATCGCGCAGGACCAGGCTATCGATCGAAAGCGGACCATTGGTGGTGATCGTGCCGGTGCCCGTGATCGACTGTTCCTCGAAGTTCACGAACTTGTCGAACGTCGCCTGGTTCAGCAGGCCACCACCGCTGATGTCGATGACCAGCGCGTCGGTGCCAGCGCCGCCATCGACCATGCCGTTGAGCGTTGCGCCCAGGCCATGGATGAAGCGGTCATTGCCTTCGCCCAGATACACAGTGCCGTTGATGGTGCCGTAATTGGCCATGCTGTCGTCCAGCGCGCCCAGGTTGACCGAGCCGGTGATCACGCCTGTGGCGAGATTGGTTACGCTGTCGGCCGAATCGATCGTCTGGATCGCGCCGGCAAGGAACTGGCCTGCGAAATCATGGTCGGACGCGGTCGGATCAACCAGCAGACTGACGGGCACCATCCCACCTTCAAGGCCACGGATCGTCCCGGCATTGATCAGCGTGATCTGGTTCGCGCGACCTACAAAGGCGGTCGAACCGATATTCTCCAGCCCGGCGACCACGGGATTTTGCGCATCGGCGGCATTGCGGGTCGCACCGGTGGCGGAGATGACGCCGCCTGTTTCGTTCGTCACGGTGATGCGGGACAGGCCGCCGCTGGAGGCATCAACGCTGAGCGCGGCGACGAGGCTCAGGCTCTCCGGGAATGAAGGATACCAGGGAAAGGGTGGCGTGGTGGCGGGGCGATAGCTGGCACCGCCGTCGGCACTCAGCGTGCCGCTGTTGGTGACGCTGATGGACGTGGTGGGTTCACCGGCGATCGGGCCGTCAGTCTCGTCAAAGCCGTTCCTTAGCTGCTCCACCGAGCGCGCATCGCTCTCGATGGAAACGGCTGAGGCGCCCAGACGGTTGGTGCTGATCCCCCCGCTGTTGGTGAAGGCAATGGCCTGGCTGTTCTGGCTGTTCCCCTCGATCCTCACGGCGGGGTCATCCAGCTCGACGAGGCTGCTGGCAGGCGCTGTGATCGTCCCGCTGTTGGCGACGACGATGGAGGTCGCGGCGGAGTAGAGATAAGCGCTGCCGTTCAGTGTGCCGCTGTTGACAAAGGACAGGCTTTCCTGATCGATCGCCCCGTAAAGACCCTGCGTCATGTCACGGGTATCATGCGCCGTTTGGGTCAGCGAGACGGCTGTGTCGTAAAGGGATGAGCTGATCGTGCCGCTGTTGCTGAAAGCCAGCGCCCTGGCTGCGATCGCGGCATTGATCCCGTTCGTCAAATTCCCGCCGTTGCTGATCGTTGCTTTGTCAGCATTGGTGTCGGTGCTGCCGTAGTAGCTCTGACCAAGGGAAAGTGAAACCGAAGGGAGATAGCTGTTGAGGCCCGGTTCGATCGTCCCGTCATTGGCGAAATTGAATTCGGTCGCATGGAGCGAGGCCGACAGGGCTCCCTTGATGCTGCCGCTGTTGCCGATTGCGACATCGTCGATGATCTGGGTGTCGGAGGCGCCCTGAATGGTGACGCCCGTGTTAATGTAAAAATAGGGCGAACTGGGCGAGACGATGGTCCCGCTATTCTGGAATGTGAAGCGATCCTCGCTGCTGGCAATGAGTTCGACGGCTGTCATGCCGTTGACGCTGTTGCTGATGGTGCCTTCATTGGTGAAGCTGCCGGCATAGCCGCCAACTGCGCCGCCGATCTTGCCCTGGTTGATGAAGGTCAGCGTGGAACCGCCGCCGGACAGGTTGAGCGGATCGACCGAAGAGCCCAGCGTCAGCAGTGGTTCCGCGGAGTTTGCCGCGCTGAAATCCACCATATTGACGATCGTGCCGTCGCCTACCAGCGTGAGAGGCTCGCTGATCGGGCCATTGGCGGCGGTAAGCGTAACCACCGTATTTTTGCCCAAGGCACCGACGCCGAACCGCTCGAACCCGATCGGAGTTGAGGGGAGGGCATTGATATCGACGGTCCTGCTGGCATCATAGGCGCGGATGAAGTTGTCCACGCCGTCGCCTGCGTCGATGCTGCCCAGCACCCCAAGCGTATCGCTGGTGGCGACGAAAATGTCGTTGCCAGCACCGAACAGCAGATTGCCGTTCAGCGTGCCGCCGCGATCCACATAGGTGCCGCTGGCATAGCTGGCGCCGCCATAGGGAGAATAGCTGAGGTTCACATCGCCGTTGATCGTGCCGGCATTGCTGACCGCACCGCCGCCGGCAAGGGTGATGGCTTCAAGGCCCGCGCCGCCGGTGATGGTTCCACCGGTCTCGTTGACGATCACAGTGGGCGCATAGCCGCCAATGATCGCCCGCGCGCTGGTGCTTTCGATCGTGCCACTATTGCGGATCGTGGAGGCGCTGTAATCGCTGGCATAGACCGCGCTGCCGGAAGTGCGGATCGTGCCGCTATTGGTGAGATCGCGAAAGCTGGATACGCCCACGGCCGCAGCGCCGCCGCTGACCTCGATGATCATGCCGCTGTTGGTCACGGAGAGAGCGCCTGCAATGGCGGCGCCGCCGTCGAGCAGGATTTCGCCCTTGTTCACGACCTCCTTGCCGCCGCTGATAGCGGAGGCACGCGCACCATAGGGGTTGGTGGGCTGGGTGAGGCTAATGCTGCCCTCATTGATGAAACCATCGAGCTGATCCAGCATAACGACGCTGCCGGCATAGAACGCGGAATTGAAAGCTGCAGTAAACGCACCCCGGCTGACGATCGTCGTGCCGGTCTGGACATAGGGGGTGCCGGAATCACCGGGCAGGCTGAAGCCATAGCTCGAGGCGTTGATCAGCGTGACATTCTGGCCGGAGATGTCGAGCGACAGGTCGACGCTGCCCTTGCCGTAAAGACTGAGTTGAGCGCCGCCGGTGGAGCCTGTCACGCTGAGTTGCTTGCCCTCGGCGATATCCAGTCCGACCGTTTCGAAATTGGCATAGTTACCGAGCGTGATCGCGGCGTCACCCTTGATCCGCGCCAGCAGTTGGTCGATCCCGTCGCCGCCGTCGAGCACCCCGGAAATGCCGGTGAGGAAGCCCTTGGCGCCCATGACCCCATCGAAAATATAGCTGTCATTGCCGGCGCCCAGCCGTACGTCACCGGTTACCGTCCCACCTTCCTGCATGATGAAGCGGTCGCTGCTGCTGCCGTTTCCGGTAAGATCGACATGGCCGATGATCGAGCCGGCATTGGTGATGCTGGTGGAACTGTAGGAATAGGGGCTGCTGTCGGGCAGGATCGCGATGGCCGTTGTATCTCCCTGGATGACGCCGCCGGCCTTGTTCACCAGCGTTGCGCTGCTGGCATAACCGCCGCCGAAAAGGATCGCCGGGCCACCGTTTGCCTTGATCGTCCCGCTATTGGTCAGGGCCGTGCCGTAGCCCGACTTCAGCAGGACCGCCGCGCCGCCCGTAGATTCGATGCTGGCGTTATTGGTCAGGGCAGCGCCGTCGATCGAGACGGCAGCGTCGGTCGCGCCTGCAAGAGTGGCCTTGATGGCGCCGTCATTTTGCACGCTGAGCGATGAGGGAGAGCCGGAGCCATAAGCCTCTATCGCCCGGCCTTGCGTGTCGAACAGCCCCTGATTGACCAGCGTGCCCTCGCCGGAGACAGAGAGCCTCGACGTGCCGCTGAAACCGGCGTCGAGCGTGAACTGCGCTTGATTGAAGAGGCTCGCCCGTAACAGGGAAAAGCCGGTCGGGAGCATCGGCGTGCCGGTCAGCGTGGCATCGGCGTCAATGGCCAGGGCAATGGCGTTGACGCCTGCGCCGCCGTTGATCTGACCGATGATCCCTGTTTTCAGCCGGTTATTCTCATCAAGCGCGGCGACGATGATGTCATCGCCATCGCCCAGCAGCACATCACCCACGATGTTCCCTGCCGTGCTGTTAATCGTGCTGGCGCCACGGACCACGATATTGCCCTCGATCCTACCCGAATTGGTCAGGTACAGGTTCGATCCGGCATAGATCGCCTGGCCGCCATTGCTGTTGCCGATCAGGCCGCTGTTGGTAATGGACAGCGGGTTTTGCTGGCCGATGATCGTGGTCCCGGCAGTGGAAGTGATTGTCCCGCTATTGATGACGTATGACAGACCATAGCTGCCGAAGAAACTGTCATATCGGGGCGCAAGGTCGATAGCCGCATTGCCGCGCCCGTCGACCAGGCCGGCATTGGTGATAGTATCGACCGGCGCGGCGATGCCGTGGATCGTCCCACTTTCCTGGTTGGTGATCGATGTATAGCTGACGCCGGAAATGCCGGAGGGACCACGGATCGCGCTGCCCGAGGTTGCGGTAATAAGGCCGCTATTGTCGATTGAGGCCGTCGCGTTGCCCAGATAATTGCTGCTCGACCGCTCGATCCAGATGCCGGTGTCGCCGCTGATGACGCCCTGTTCGCCGACGGTGACCCTGACTCGGCCATGGGGGTAGAGATAGGGGTAGGAATAATAGCCGTTGGGCACCGACGCTCCGGCATAGGGGTCGTAGTTCAGCACGGGGCTGCCATTCTGGATGGTCAGCGCCGCGGCACCCGTAGCGCTGATCGCGCCGTTGACGACCAGATTGGCACGCGCGCTGTTCAGGCGAAGCGCGGACAGGCCCGTCCCCGTGACGGTTGCCCCTTCAGCAATGATGGTCTGGGCGTCAGAGGTAACGGTGAAGGGTTGATTGTCGCCAGTGCAGGTGACGATGCCATTGGCAGTGCTGCAGGCGGCCTGCGCGGACGAAGCGACGGCAAGCGCGGCGACGACACTGGCACCCGCGAGCAGCGCCCATTTGGACGCGCAATTCTTCAGATTCATATTGTACCCCTGTAAACCCCGCTGATGGCGTTACAGGGAGCCGTCGCATCCTTTCAAGCCTAAATCATTCGAGTTTGAAGACAAATTCGTTTTTGGTGAAGCTCAAACATTGTCGCAGCCATATGGACCGGGTGCGAGCGAGAGAGGTGGCCTAGCAGAACTGGCCATTGAGATAAGTGGATTTTCTGCCTGATGGCCAGTATGATTGCGAGACAGGAGCAGAGACGAGCACACGCCCCCGCCGGAACCACATCGGGCTTTCAAGGCGAAGGTGGCACTGGCTGCCGTGAAGGGCGAGAAGACGCTGACCGAGTTGGCGCAGCAGTTTGACGTGCATCCGAACCAGATCACGACGTGGCGTAGCCAGTTGCGGAGGGCGCGGCCGGTGTGTTTGGTTCGGACAAGGCATCGGACCCGGGTGGGCCGCCGGTTGACGGGAAGACGCTGCACGCAAGATTGGCGAGTTGACGCTGGCGAACGATTTTTTGGCCGGCACGCTCGGGGAAGGCCGGTCTGTTGCCGAGCGCAAAGCGATGATCGATCGTTCGCACAGTTTGCCGCTGGCACGGCAGGTGCGGAACTGGGGATCAGCCGGGACAGCATCTATTACCTGCCCAGACCGGTTTCGGTGGCTGATCTGGCAATCATGCGGCGCATCGACGAACTGCACCTGGAATTTCTGTTCATGGGCAGCCGGATGCTGCGCGATCTGCTGCGGCAGGAAGGGATCGAGATCGGCCGCCAGCATGTCGCCACGCTGATGAAGACGATGGCGATCGAGGCGATTTACCGTCGCCCGAACACATCGAAGCCGACTCTGGGGCACAAGGTTTATCCCTATCTATTGCGCAAACTACCGATCGGCCCGACCAGGTCTGGGCGACTGGCATCAGCTATATCCCGATGGCGAGGGGGTTCGTCTATCTCGTGGCCGTCGTCGATTGGTTCAGCCGCAAGGTCCTGGCCTGGCGGGTGTCGATCACGATGGAGGCCGACTTCTGTGTCGAGGCGCTGGAGCAAGCCCTAGCGCGCTACGGCAAGCCCGAGATTTTCAACACCGACCAAGGCAGCCAATTCACCAGTCACGCCTTCACCAGCGATGCTGCACCGAGAGAAAATGCCATCAGCGTGGACGGTCGTGGTACACGGCGCGACAATGTGGTCGTCGAGCGCCTGTGGCGCTCGGTGAAATAGGAGGAGGTTTACCTCCGCGCCTACGCCGTGGTCAGCGAAGCCCGGATATCGATCGGTCGCTATCTGAACTTTTACAACGCAAGGACGCCGCGTTCGAGCCTTGGCGCCCGGACCCCGGACCAGGCATATTTTGACAACCTGCCAATGGCGATGGCAGCATGGATTTGGCCGCCGATATGGAGTGTCACTCCGGTCGGGCTTCGTTCTCCCTGCATGACGCCCCATATCGGCAGTCGATGATGAAACCGGAAGATGATCACTTGTCGAATGCCGATCCCTGTTCAGACTACGCCGGCCACCTCTAAGCGGCGTTGGTCAGGCCGGTTGAAACAATTAAGGCCGGAACCCAAAAATTCTCAAAGCTTTATCATTTTAGGTCCGGACTCACTACAGCCAGAAGATAACGGGTGCGGCGAGGCCGATGGCGCCCATGATATTTTTGAGATTGCGATCGAAGCGGGTGGCGATGCGTCTCCAGTCCTTGAAGCGGCAGAACATGCGCTCGATGACATTGCGCTGTTTGTAGATTGTGCGATCGTAATCGTACTGGATTTTGCGGTTCTCGCGCGGCGGGATGACGGCCTGGGTACCGCGCTCATCCAGCCATTCGCGCAGGGCTTGGCTGTCATAGCCTTTGTCGGTGACGAGTTCGGCCGAGGGCGGCATGGCCTCAATTCAAAGCTGCGCGACCTTGCAATCATGGACATTTCCGGGCGTCAGGAGCAGGACGCAGGGGCGGCCTTTCTCGTCGCAGACCGCGTGAAGCTTGGTGCTGCGTCCACCTTTCGTGCGGCCGATACCATGAGCCAAGGCCCCCCTTTTCCACCCCCGGCGCAGCGATGGACCTTGATGCAACTGCTGTCGATGAACAGGCGATCTGGAGCGTCGCCGGCTCCCGCCAGCGCACTGAAAATGCCTTCCCAGATGACGCGCTCGGACCAGCGGACGAACCGATTGTAGAGCGTTTTCTTCGGACCATAGACGTCAGCACAGTCCGCCCAGCGTCCGCGGCAGCGAAGCGCGTGGATGATCCCGCTCAGCACCCGACGATCATCCACACGTGGCTTACCGCGAACATCGGTCGGAAGCAGCGGCTCGATCCGAGCCCACTGCGCATCGGAAAACCAAAAGAAATCAGACATCTCAGCGCCTCCTCGCTGAAACACTGAATCACAATCTGATCACCGTGGGAACATGGTTATTGGGTCCGGACCCTAGCCTTCATATCCATGAACTCCCATATGGGCCAGCGACATCAATAAAGCCGAATGAATGGCCGGGTATATGTCAGCACCCGACTTCGCCAAGCTTCCCAAAAACCGCTTGCATCCTCAGGACCGTCCACAGATGGTTCTAGGGCGCCACCGCAACCGCAGTCGCGACAGGAAGAACGGTAGAATAGATGACGTTCACGAATTTCTGAATGTCTACCAATGGTGCATTGGAAACATATAGAACATCTTTATCTTTGATAGGAAATCCTTGAGCAACAAAGAATATTCCCGGATCCTTTACGTCAATCTGGTAAATCACCGGAAGTTTTCCATCAGGTGTCAGACGCGCATTGACACGCATGGCGGGATCAACAGCTTCAGGCTTCTCTAAACGGAAAATGAACACTCCGCGTGTATTAGCCCGATTGTCCTGCAAGCCCGCAATTCTACCTAGAGCCTGCGACAAAGTGATGCCGGTCCCCTCGAATGGCAGTTCTTCATTACGGCCTGCGGCGCCGAGCGCGGTGAAGCTGTAAGGTTGGTACAGCGCCGTCACGACATCGTCGGGCTGCAGGCGGATGTTCTGGCGAGGATCCTTGATGACTCCTTCCAAAGGCATCGATGCGATCCTTCCGCCGCGAGTGATCTGGACCGTCATTTTATTGATGGGCTGCTTAACACCTCCCACCGTAGCCAGTACCTCCAGCAGGCGTTCGCCCCGGGCGGTCAGCGGAACGCGCGCGCTATTCGCGACATCGCCCACCACCGTCACATTGGTCGTGGCGCTGCGAACCGTCCGCACGACGACTTGCGGATCGTGCGCCATGCCAATCAGCCGTTGCCTTATCGTCTGAGCAACCTGCTGTAGCGTCCGGCCCGCCACCTGAACATAACCGATAAATGGAATCGTGATACGACCGTCGCTATCTACCATCTGTTCCGGCAGCGTAGTCCCGCGGGCCGTTGCACCGGACGAGACGATGCGTGGATCGCCACCGCCGGATCCAAACAATGCCGCCGGTGGCGCCTCCCAGACAGCGATGTCGAGCACATCGCCCCGACCGATCATCGAACCCACCGGGGTGCCATCCCCTATGGTGTCGGCAAAATAGGTGCTTCCTTCGTTGGCGATTACCCGCCGTGCCACCACATCGGTTACCGGTATGATCTTGATATCGCCATTGATGGATGTGCTTCCCTTATCGGCCAGTTTGTTCACCGCATGGGTAGAAGGGCCGCCCGCCGGCATGATCGAACAAGCGCTCGTTGCACAAACCACTGCGCCCAATAATGCGAGCCGCGGGGCACTAAAAATAGGATTCATTCCTGGTCCAATGACAAACGGGGCTTGGTCTAGCCCTTTCAAACTATATCCGACGTGCTCATGCACGAATAGCCAACGGGGAGCAAGCGCTGAGCCGGCCCATCTTTTACGGCCTCACGCCGCCATGACGCGACGGTAAACGTCAAGTGTCCGTTCTACGCAAATCTCCCAGCTATAGCCTGCCGCAACCCGCCGTCCGTCTGCGATGGTCCGGCCACGCAGATCATCATCAAGCAGGCCCGCGCTTATCACAGCAGCGAAGCCATCGATATCGTCAGGATCGATCATCAAAGCCGCGCCCCGTGTGATTTCGGGGAGGCAGGAACGATTCGAGGCGATCACCGGCACTCCACTCGCCATCGCTTCCACGGGAGGCAGGCCAAACCCCTCATAGATGGACGGATAAAGGAAGAGAGCCGCATTGGCATAGAGGATCGGCAACTGTGCTTCCGGCACATAACCCAGGAACCGGATCTTCCCCTCGGCCCGGTCGATCAGGTCATGGATTTCCTCATTATGCCAACCGCTTGCGCCCGCGAGCACCAAGGGCACGGATATTTCCTCGCGCTCCGTTGCCAGCAGGAAAGCACGGATGGCGTTGACAAGTTTCTTGCGCGGTTCAATCGTGGCGACAGACAAACAATAGCCGTCGGACTGAAGCCCGAAACCCTTGAGCACCGCCTGCGCAGCGATGGACCGGTTATGCGGCCCAAAATCCGGCGAAACGCCTAGGGGGATCGCGGTGACGGCGTTGACGTCGACGCCGAACCACTCACATAATTCTGTCTTTACGGTCTGGCTGTCGGTGATGATATGCTGCGCCCGACGCAACGAACTTGGAAAATGTTCGTCAAAATATCGGCGCCGTTCCTCGGGATGCGTTTCGGGGAACAGAAAGACCGAAAGGTCGTGAACCGTTATCACTCCCCGTTGCGCGCCTTCGGGCAGGAAGAAATTAGGGCCATGGAGTAGCCGTCGGTCGAATTCGCGCCGTGAGCGCCAGCGAGCCAGCCGTTTCCAGCGCCGCAAAGGGTTGCGTATGTGGGGCACCTCCTCGATCAGGAACGGCGCATAATCTTTCAGCCAGCGCTGGTTACGGAAATATGCTAGATCGTCCACTTCCGGATGGCGGGAAAGATAGGTACACAGATTGAGAGTGTAGCGACCGATCCCCGAGAGCTGCGGCGTGAGGGAATCGATATTGAGCGCGAGTCTCATCCGTCCGCCAGCATCCAGGCAATCGTATCCTCGATCGGAATAGCATTGACCGGACCAATTATCTGCTCGAGGGCCGCCTTGCTTCCCACAAGTACCTTCACTTCGTCGCGACGGACGAGATTAGGATCGATCTCGATTTCAATGGGATGACCCGTCTTCTTTTCGGCCATTGCGAGGATATCCCGCAACAGATGCGCTTCACCCGAGCATATATTGAACGTGCCGCCCAAGGCCTCTTCGCATTCGAGAAGCCGAATATAACAATCCACCAACGTACGGACATCCGAAAAATCACGGGCAACGTCGACGTTTCCAAGGCGGATGGACGGTGCCCTGCTACGAAAATGCTCTACGATCTTAGGCAGCAAAAACTGCCGGGATTGGCCGCGTCCCGTATAGTTGAAGGGCCGGGTCACGATGATTGGCAACCGCCCGCTATAAATCCGCGCGAGGGACTCAACCGCTTGCTTGCTGACGCCATAGTCGTTGGCAGGCTGCGTGGGCATGTCCTCGCTCAATATGCCTTCCCGCCTATTGCCATAAACGTTTGCGCTGCTCGCCACCAATATTCTGGATGGCGTAACGTCCGCATGCGACAGGAGGTCGAACAGGTTGCGAGTACCAATAATATTCGCTTGGTAAAGTTCCGTCACATCAGCATGCGCCACGAAGGATATCGCAGCGAGGTGCACGACCCAGTCGGCACGGCAGGTCGCAATCATCTCCTGAAGCGAAGCGACGTCGGTCAGGTCGCAGGCGTGGACTTCCACACCACTCTCCAGCAGGCCGGCCGTCCGGGATAGGCCAATGACGTGATGCCCACGCTCAAGAAGCGCCGATGATAGATAACGGCCTGTGAAACCGTCAGCACCGGTGATCAGGACCTTGGCCATTACTCAGAGCTCGTTAGGCAGTGATGCAAAACAAGGACGGTCAAAGTACCGCAAAGCTTTCGCCTGGGGCGCCCAACCGCTTGAGATCGGCATGCACCATCATAGAGCAAAGCTGCTCAAGCGTCGTGTCGCTGCTCCACCCTAACTCTCGCTTAGCCTTGCCGGGATTACCGATCAGCAGATCCACCTCGGCAGGACGATAGAAGCGTGGGTTGATACGCATCAAGGTACGACCGGATCGCTGGTCAATGGCGACTTCCTCTTCGGCCTCTCCGGAGAAGCTTACGGAAATTCCGGCGGCCTTGAATGCCATCTCCACAAAGTCGCGGACGGTCTCTGTTCGTCCCGTCGCAAGCACATATGTATCAGCAACGGGCACCTGCAGCATGCGCCACATGCCCTCAACATATTCCTTAGCAAACCCCCAATCACGCTTCGCATCAATATTGCCGAGTTCGAGGCAATCCTGCAGGCCAAGCTTGATCCGCGCGACAGCGCCGGTGATCTTGCGAGTCACGAATTCCGGACCGCGCAGCGGGCTTTCATGATTGAACAAGATACCGCTCGATCCGAAGATATCAAAGCTCTCACGATAATTGACCGTGATCCAGTGCGCATAGAGCTTTGCAACGCCATAAGGACTGCGCGGCCAGAAGGGCGTTTCCTCGGATTGAGGTACTGCCTGGACCTTTCCGAACATCTCGGATGTGCTGGCCTGATAGAAGCGAATCGTAGGATTGACGATACGGATCGCCTCCAGCAGATTCACTGCGCCCACGCCGGTGATTTCCGCCGTGGTGACCGGCTGGTCGAACGAAACACCGACAAAGCTCTGCGCCGCAAGATTATAGACCTCGGTTGCTTCCGATTTCGCCAGCAGGCGCACAGATGAAGCGAGATCGGTTAGGTCATGTTCGACAAGAACGAGATTGGGATGATCGATGATCCCAAGATATTCGATTCGCCAGAAATTGACCGAACTGGTACGCCGATAAGCACCGAAGACCCGATAGCCTTTTCCCAGCAGCAATTGGGCGAGATACGCGCCATCTTGACCTGATATACCCGTTATGACAGCAGTTTTCATCTTATGCGCTTGCCTTTCGAGTACCAAATATACGTTTCAATCCCAAGGCGGTCGGACGCTCCAATCCACTCACTCTCACCTCACGACCCGATGATGTGTACTCGTCCGAGCGCAATATGCTTTTGAGCATATCGCGACGCGTGGTACCTTGGTCAAGCAGCAACAGATGATGGTTGTAGCCGGACGGATCAGCCTTGCGCCCCAATATCCGCTCGTACAGGAAGTCGACGAAGGATCCGGGATCCATCGCCTCGAGATCTGCGAGGGCAAATACGGAGGCAGTCTGCGTATCCGTTGCACTTTCGGGCGTGGCCCGGCGCGTATTTTCCAAATGGCCCAGCCTGCGTTCGGCATCGAATAGGCGACGAAGAACGTCGCCTTGTGTGATGCGCTCTTCCAGCAGGTGGTAGACATCCGGGCTATCGGGCAACGAATGGAGGAAGTCGGCAAAGCCGCTGGCCCAATCCCGCCAATCCTCAGCCTTGCTGTCATCAACAGATGACTCGCCCGCCTGGATTGCTGCCGTGACGGCTGCAGGCATGTCGCTGTTCCTCTTGAACAGGGTAACACCTTTAACTGCATCGAAGCTCTTGAGGATTTCCCGGGTGGCCGGGATATCGCGCGCTGCGATGGGCTTGCCCAAAGCCAGCGCGTGCATGATGGAGAAGCCGAAGCCCTCATAGTAGGAGGGCAAAACGAACACACTACTCTCTGCCATGGCGGCGATCATATCCTCATCGGACACATTGCCCGCCGGAAGATTGATGATGTTCCCGCGCTGTTCGCTCCCGTCCCCCAGCACGGCAAACTGAAGCGACGGCAGTGCTTGGGCCAATTGCTTAGCCGTCCGCAAGGAGTCCTTATGCGTGAAGTGATTGCCTGACACAAACACATGACGGGCACCCCTTCGCGCATTATTATAACGCTCAGCATAAGCCGTAACCTTGGTCGGCAGCAATCGTGCGTAGGACCGGCTTTCCCTCGAGACCGGGAAGCTTCGTTCAAAAATCTGCTTTGAGAAAGCGCTGATGTACATCAGGCCGTTGGCGCTTTTTGCAACGTAATTCCAAAGTGAATCGATTTTCTGCTCGACCCGCAGATATCCACAATCCCAGGATATGACGTCGAGCATCCCATAAACATTGATAGGGGCCAACATTTCCATGATGTTGATGGCATTCAGGTTATAAGGCTGACCGAACGACACAGCGATGGCATATTTTCCCTGCACTTCTTCGGTACAGGCAAGACGGTCGAACTGCTCGAACCCATGGAAGCTTGCCACGTTACGGCGGGCGAGCAGCGTGATGTTGAAGCGATCCGTCGCACACTCATTGAGGTATTCTAGGACATTGAGGATCAGTTCGTTGGTGCCGTTGAACGCCGGTCCCATCGACAGCAGATTCACGACAAGATTGAGACGCCCTGCCTCATCGCGAACGAGATTCCGAAGCATTTGCTCCGCGCGATATTTTGCGGACGCCTCATATTGCATGATGAGCGGGAGGAACTCCGGATGACGCTCCATCATCTTGTTCAAATTGCCGCTGCGATGCGCTGTTAGGTCGATATCGTGCAGCAGGAACGATGCGGAGCCAGCATGATATGCGAAAGCATGATTTGCCAACACCGATCGGAATCCGACCTTGTTCGCGCGCAGGACGAGATCGTTCTCCTCCTCATAGCCTACGTCGAATATCTCATCAAGGCCGTGGAAATCATCGAGAATGACGCGCTTTATGAGCATGTAGAAGCCCACGGCGGTGGGCGTGAACGTATAGCGCGGCAAGTAATGGGAGACGCTCGCCCATACCGAATAGCATGAGGCAGGATCGATCGTGGCACCAGCCAGCGCGTGAGGTGTCTGGGGAAATGTGCAGATCGAGGCGTTGTTGGAACGCGGGCTGACAAACCCGATTTGTTCGTCCAAGAGCGCAACCCCAATCATTTCGGCCAGGGTATTCTCGAAGGTCACCGTATCGCTGTTCACCAAAATGGCGTCGCCCCCCCGCGCACGAGCCGCAGCGATACCCTTGTTCACGCTGCGGACAAAGCCGACATTTTTCTCGTTAGAGATGAGGACATCAATTTCGCCGGCTTTCTCCGCCGCCGCAAGATATTCCGTAACCGGCTGATCATCAGGAGAGTCGTTGATGACAATCACCCGAGGCTCGAATGCAGCGATCTCCCCAAGATTCCGACGCAGAGAGTCGAGGCAGTCCTTTACCAGGGCAACATTCTTGTAGACCGGAATGATGATATCAATTGGATCGCGCATGGCTGACAACCGCTTCTAGGATATCGATCAAGACTGGGAGCTGAAATTACTACGATCCACTACAGGCGTGAAAACTATCTCATCCTGATCGACCATCGGGAGCGGCTTCCTGACAACGATTAGATCCTGAAGCGAAGAGCCGATGTTGCCGCCCATCCAGCAACCATATTCAACCTTCATGATCGCAAGGCCAGCTTCCCAAGTCATCGCTTCAAGCAATTGTTTGTCGAACGCGATGAAAGCCAGCGGGTCATTCTGCTCACCCCATAGAACCTCGCCGTTATCGACATAGGCTTTGTTGACGAGCGGGAAGATCGTCTGACTATGATCGATCATCTTGCGCGAAAATTCGGTGAGAGTGAAGCAGGTGAACAGGAAATAACCACCGGGCGCAAGCATCGACTCGACCAGCTTGAGGACGTTAACGAAGTCCTTGCGATCAATGTGAGTGAACACTGAAAACGCGTAGGCGATGTTAAAGTAATCTTTGTATTCTTGCTCGATCTGCGCAAGCGGTTTACGGAACTGATCACCAATGAATTGGTCATAATGGTCGTTTGCACCTTCGATTAGATCGAAGCTGACCTGTGGAAAATGAGGCGCGATGTTTTCCTGACAGAAAGAAATGACGGGAGGCATAATATCCATGCCGACGACCTTCGCCGGCGCGCCGCCACGCAGCAGCGAAACCATGCCGCGACCGATGCCGCATCCAAAATCGAGAATCTTGGATTCAGATGAGATGGGCATCAGCCTGCGGATGAGGTCGGCGCTAGCATTACCAACAACTTCGGGGTCCGTCCCCCCGACCCAGTCATTCATCTCCGTCGACCGCATCTTCTCGAAAATTTCAGAAATCACGCTGATATCCCTCGTATAATCTTGGCGATGCCGCACAAAACGACCAAGTTAGCTTAAAAATCGCCCTTGACTGCCGCAATCCGAAATATTGCGAAAACATGACACTCGAGCAAGCTTTTGCGTCGTTCGGTTATCGCTCCATCCTCCGCCGCGCAAGCGCTATTGAACATCCCCGGCAAATATGTCCTTGCGTACCACCCACCTCGAATAATCGCATGGCATTGCATCTCACCCTCCACACGCTATCACAAGCACCCAGTTCGCTGCAGTCTCGCGAGCAGCATAAATGTCCATAATGCAATTGGAAAGTTTGATGACAAAGCAGGCTGAGAGAGAATATCTGGCGAAGTTGGGGGACGCCGGCGCTCAACATTCCCTTGGCAAGCCCTTCTCCAACGAGGATTGCGGCCTGACACTAAGTTCGATCGGCACCGTCATGGCCTTGATGCCACCTGCTCCCGCCAACATTCTGGATCTAGGCTGCGGCGGCGGCTGGACCAGCATCTTCTTCGCCAAAAGGGGTTATGACGTCACCGGGCAAGACATCGCGGCTGACATGATTGATCTTGCGCAGCGGAACAGCGAGATCAACGCGATTCAGCACAAGGCGCAGTTCGTGATGGGCGATTATGAAACGCTGGATTTCACCGAAAGCTTCGACTGTGCGGTGTTCTTCGACAGCCTTCACCATGCAGACGATCCACAACTCGCCATTTCTTGCGCTTATCGCGCTCTTAAGTCTGGCGGCACCCTCATCACCCATGAGCCGGGCGAGGGTCATTCGACCGCCCCCTGGTCGATTCAGGCCATGGAGGAATTCGGTGTGAACGAGCGAGATATGCCGCCACACCTCATTGCCGATTGCGCCCGTACGGCGGGCTTTCGCCAGCTACGCGTGTTCCCGATGCAACACGATATCCACGAGGTGTTTTATGGCGCGCCGCCGCCCCGGCTGTTCAGTCGAAAGGGCCTGCGCCTGGCCAGGCGCGTTCTCTCCATGCTGTTCACGCCCAACATGCGGCGCAGCTCTATTATGGTGATGATGAAATAACGGAACCTTTGTGATGCTTCCCCCAGACATACCAGCTTCGCCTCGATATTCCTGCGTGACGGACTATGGGAGCCTTTATGCACAAAACTATTTCGCACATGATACGCAGTCGACATCTTTCGACCTCGCTAGCGTGCCGGACATGGTGGCCTCCCTTGCGCACGATCATGGCGACGCCCTCCTCGATCTAGGTGGCGGCAATGGGATATTGGCAGCCCTACTCAGGGATCGCGGGCTAAAGGCGTTCACCGTCGATGCGGCCGATCGGGAACAAGAGAATTACGCTCATTATGATCTGGCGAGCCATAATCCGGAAGCCGTAGGCATGCTTCTATCCGGCCTACACGCATCATTGGGTTTGAAATGGATCGTCACTTGCTTGGATGTGGCGGAACATATCGACCGGGAACATCTCGCCGACTTCCTGCTCAACCTCCGACACCTGACGACCCGCGATTGCATCATCTCGATCTCGACGCGACCCAGTTCGCTGGGAAACCGGTTCCACTCTTCGGTACTTCCCATCTCGACCTGGCAGAAAATGCTCTCTCTTGCGGGGTTTGAGATCGTTGCCGAGAATCTCTTTACAGCAGTCAATCAAGGACATCGTTTTCACGGCGACACGGAGCAAATCGGTGCCGTGGCCCATTGGGAAAGGGCCAACCCCTTCCGCGATGCCAATGCGCATCAGCATTACCTACTCATCCGCCGGAATGCGGCACCCCCTGGTGCACAGGGGTTACGCGATTCCATCGCTGGCTTTCTCGACATCCGTTACCGCAACGACAAGCGCGGCGCGATTAACGTTCCCTTTCCCCCCACCTTCTTCAATGTCAATTTCATCCAGGACTGGTCTTTCGTTCGACCGATCATGGATGTGTACCCCGCCCAGCGCCTGCATCTTCTCTTTCGGGAGGATTGCATAGCGCCGCAATATCTTCATCTGCTCCGAAATTATTGTGAGCGCACCGCCACGCCCTATGCCGTGATCGGCAGCGTCACGGAAGGCTCTTCAGCGTTGTCCGACTGGGGTTGTGGCGCGAATTCGCTCTTCATAACGGCCACCGAAGGGCTTCCTTCACCCACCCATGCGATGAACGCGCTCGTCGCCTGCGAAGCCGGGAGAATAGGCGCGACCACCTTGTCGCTCCAACATGGCGTAAACATCTCGCAGGCTTTCTCCTCATCATGCGACATCGTCGGCACATGGGATCGAAAGACTGCCAATAGGCTGCTCGACCGAATGGACGCAGAAGGCCACCCTTCAGTCCATGCCGTCGGCAACCCCAAATTCCTCGACGCATTGATGCCGCCCGGCGATGGCGGCCTGTCGGTACGGCTCGGCAGTTGGACCAGCGCATTCGAGGCAGTGTATCTCATAGGTCTGAATCTTCACTGGAAGATGCATGAACATGGTGAAGCGGCCACCTATGAATGGGTGCGCCGAACGATAGACCGGAACCCCAACTGCCTGTTCATCCTTCGTCCGCATCCGGACGATCATAGCATCTATGCCATGGCAGACATTCTCCAGTCTCCCAATATCCTGCTTCTGGATGATATGACGCTGCTCGCCATGGACGTATCGATCAGCCGGTTGATGCAGGATGTGGACGGCGTCATCTCCACCAATTCCAGCCTGCACATCGATGCCATGGCCGCCGGAAAGCCGACTGTCATGCTGCCCTCGCAACCCGGATTGACGGAACGGGGCGGACTGCTTGATAGCTCATGGCCGACAAGGACAGGCAACGCACCGGAAACGATCAGCACAGAGGAGTGGTCAACGGGCAAACTGCCGAGCGCGCTCAATATCCCGGCTGAAGTCGATTCCGAATGGTTCGCCCCCAGCGCTGAGACGCTGCAAACCTTGGCTAAACTGGCACCCCATCCCAAGCGCCTGCCCGAGATCGTGGAGCGAACCACTTCGGCCCTCGTGGTTGCGGGGAACAGGCAACTCTCCTTCAACCGTCATCCACATCGGGACATGATACTTCTTTCGGAAGCGCTCAGCGCCTTTGTCGGTGGGTGACGCACTTATCAATACGCATCCGGCATGATAGAGAGCCGACAACATCGTGACAGGGGACAGAATGACGCTCTACCATCTTCCTAAGAGCTATCA
Organism: Sphingobium sp. LMC3-1-1.1; assembly: GCF_040676285.1. Lineage (NCBI taxonomy): Bacteria > Pseudomonadati > Pseudomonadota > Alphaproteobacteria > Sphingomonadales > Sphingobiaceae > Sphingobium > Sphingobium sp. LMC3-1-1.1. Next base: position 240,044 of record NZ_JBEGHQ010000056.1, read on the forward strand.
ATCGCGCGATGCGGTTTCGTATTTCTCGGATATCGAACATGCCCAAGGCACCCCCCTCTATCAACCGGAAGTCTATGAGGTCGCCGAATATTTCCTCCGCAAGACGGGCCGATCGACAGTAATCGATTTAGGTTGTGGTATGGCCTTCAAGCTGGTGACCTTGCCGGCCACCCACCGCATCGGCGTCGATTTCGGGTCGAATATCGAATATTGCCGAGCCCATCACGAGGGAGCCGGCGAATGGATCGAAGCCGACTTCTCCGACGCGGGATCCATTACTCTTGCGGATCGTGCAGGGCCGGACTGTGTAGTGATCTGCGCCGATGTTGTCGAACATCTTCTAGACCCCCGTCCTCTCCTGCGAATTTTGGCGGCATGCCATGCCAAGGGTGCGATCGTGCTAACGAGTACGCCGGATCGGATCCGGGCATGGGGACAGGATCATAATGGTCCCCCGCCGAATCCGTCCCATGTCCGGGAATGGGCGCTCGAGGAATATCGCGAGCTTTTGAAAGACAATGGTCTTCCTTGCATCTACTCGGGTTACACATACGACAATGACCAAGATCTACGACTCGAGACGATCATCACCATCCATGACAAGTCCGCGGCGCTGGACATGGCGGGAGACAGCCCGCCAATAACGCGGCCGCTGGCCATATTGGCGCTCTATAACGAGGCGGATTGCATCGAGCAGGTGATCCGCGATTGGGTGGCGCAGGGTTGCGATATCCACGCGATCGACAATTGGTCCAACGACTCCAGTTGGGACATATTGAACAGGATCGCGGCGGAAGCGCCGGACAGGATCACAATGGAGCGTTTTCCGGAGCAGCCCGGCCCACATTATGAGTGGCGCGACATATTGCGTCATAAGGAAATGATCGCGGCGGCTCATCCGGGTCGCTGGATCATCCATACCGACGCAGACGAATTGCGGCGTTCGCCCTTCCCCGGCATGCCGATGGATCGCGCCCTGAGGCTCGTCCAGGGCGCCGGGGCCAACCGCGTCAATTTCACGCTCATCAATTTCCGACCTACGCCCGAGCATCCCGATGTCTCGCACGACCTTCATGCCACTGGTATATTTTTCGAATTCGCATCCAAACCCGATGAATTCGAGCAGGCTAAGGCATGGCTGCAGCCCCAGCAACAGGTCGATCTGGTCTCCAGCGGTGGACATGTCGCGAACTTCGAAGGTGTCGTGGAATTTCCTTATCGATTCCTTCTCAAGCATTTCCCGATCCGCTCACCCGATCATGGCCGTCGTAAGATCATGATGGAAAGAAAGGGGCGTTGGTCGCCAGAAGAACGTGCGATGGGATGGCATATTCAATATGATGGCTATCATGCTGGATCGCCCTACCTCTGGAATGCCACCGATCTACTCCAGTTCACCGATGCATTCTGGGAGAACCATGGGCTCGCGGTCATCACGGATATCGCGAAGGATGGCCTGCGCAGCACATCGCGGTCCGATCCGCCTTCCGTCCTGCTCTCCACTTCGGTTGAGGAGATTACCAATCACCTAGCCGTTCTGATGGTCCGGATGGATTCGATCGAGGCAGGGAGGGAAGCAGCTCTGCTCGAACAACAGAAGCACGGGGCCGATATCAAAGGCATGATCCACCAGATGCGGACAGCCCATGAGGGCCAGATCGCTGCGCTGATGGAAAGGTGGACTGCCGAACGTAATACGTACGATCATGTCGTCGAGATATTAACCCAGCGCATACTTGCCCTGGAGGAAATGTTGGTAACCATTCGCCACGACATCGCGGCCAAGGAGCAAAGGCTGAACCAGCGCTACAGAACGGCCATCAGGCGTCAGCAATTTTAGGAAGACGAGAGGGGGAGACGGCGCGCCGGCAACATTACTGCCACCGCGCTCACCGCAGCCGTTCGCGATGTTCGCATCTTCCACTCAGGGCGCCAGTTCGCCGCGGGGGTCGGGCTCGTGCCAAACAGCACTCTTCAGGCGGGAACGGATGGGGCATAGCGAAGATGGATGATCGTTATCTGCACCATCTCCTTGCCATAGGTGTAACCGTGGCGCCGAGGCCGCCTTGCGCGGTAGCGGGATGAAGGGCTGATTGCCGTTTGCGGATTCCGGGGTGATCGCGCCCGGCATTCCGATTTGATGTCGCCCACTATTCCGGAATGATGTCGCCCGTCATTCCGGGATGATGCCGCCCGTTTCTGGGCGGTTTGCAGGAGCTGTTCTGGTCGTCGCAGGATCGTCCCTTTTGGGAGGATCGGATGCCGACGGAGAGAATAGAGATGCGCCGTGTGCGAGAGATATTGCGGTTGGTCCGGGACGCGGGGGTTCCAGTGCGGGCGGTCGCGCGACAGCTGGGGGTCGCGCCCTCGACGGTGCGGGAGACGTTACGCCGCTACGAGGCCTCGGGCCTGGAATGGCCGTTGGCGCCGGAGCTGACTGATGGGGCATTGGAAGCACGGCTTTCCGGCGCGGCGGGGACGAAGCAGGGGCACCGACGGCGAGCCGAACCCGACTGGGCGGCGATCAATCGCGAACTCAAGCGCAAGCATGTCACGCTGCAAATTCTGTGGGACGAGTATATCGAACTGGACTTGTAACGGTTTTGCGCCGGTCACCTATCTCATTATGCCACCTTTGCCTCAAAGGCGAGCGGGCTGATGCCGCCCAGATATGAATGGGCGCCGCCGGGAATTGTAGAAGCCGTTGATGTACT
>NZ_JBEGHQ010000057.1:0-571 GCF_040676285.1 Sphingobium sp. LMC3-1-1.1
AACTCATTCTCGACGAGCGGACCGGACAGGTGGCCTATGTCATCCTGTCCACGGGCGGTTTCCTCGGACTGGGACAGAGCTATCATCCCATACCCTGGTCGGCGTTCCGCTATGACGAGACGCAGGGTGGATATGCAGCCGCCATCGACAAACGGCTGCTGGAGGGTGCCCCCAGCTTCCGGCCGGATTCAGCGCCTGTCTTCGACGATGCCTATGGCCGGCGCGTGACAGACTATTTTCGGCTTCCGCCTGCCGCCACCGGCTGATCAACAGCCCATAAAGGGGCGGCAAAAATAGGTAATTGACCGGTGTCGAATAGACGCAGGGTGGTCGTGCAAACCGTGCTAAGGTGCGTCTGCGAATCCCTGCGCTCACGTTGAGAGCCTTCACTTCGCGATTACCCGGACCCGGCTTTCACCCCGCGAGCTTTCCGGTTTCCCCGGAAAGGGGCATCATCGTGAACCGAGTTATCCATCCTGACGTCGTGCGCAATCTGGCGCTGGCGATCCTCGCCTCATCCACCGCGCCTGCGCTGCTGCTCGACGGAGATCTCACCGTGATAGCCGGCAGC
>NZ_JBEGHQ010000058.1:0-563 GCF_040676285.1 Sphingobium sp. LMC3-1-1.1
ATCAGCGCGCGCTTTCCGCCCAGATCGAGGAACGGATGGCTACCGCCTGGAACGGGCACGCTCACAGCGTGATCTCCAGCCCAGCGATCTTTTGCCCTTCAAGGACGAACAGATAGCGCAGGTCCACGGGACTTCCGGGGAAATCACCAGCGAGATGGCTGAACACGGTCGTTCGCTCGCCTTCCGTCGAGATCGAGAAGGGCTCCACGCTGTAGGTGTACTTGGTGGAGGAGTCTGCCTTCCATTGCCGGATGGCGTCGCGTCCAGTGTAGGTATGTCCCTCGTCCATGACGACGGCGGCATTGGTGAAGCAGTCGGCAACAGCTTCAGCGCTTCGTTTCCTGTCGGCGTCGAAATAATCGGCGATAATTTCGGGCAACTTGAGGGTCATTATACGTCTCCATTGTTCCGGAAAAGCGCTTTGCTTCTCTTGGTGACGCCAACTTAGGGCTGGACCTTTGCGATGATAATCGGGATAGATCGTCATGCGATGTTGCGAAAAGTAGGACAATGCACCAGGACGGTTTGGTCGAGTTTGATGCGGTATTGGCCATCGCACGGCG
>NZ_JBEGHQ010000059.1:0-533 GCF_040676285.1 Sphingobium sp. LMC3-1-1.1
ATTCATGATATTAGCGCGAAAAATAAAAATAAAATCTGCCGACCGTAACATTGTCACGTGCGGATCGTTGTCTGAATGCTCCAAGCGATGCCTTTCCATCCTGGATGGTGCGTTTCCAGCCCAACAACAGACGCCAACTTCCCACAGGCAAAAGCCTGTGGATGCCGCGTCTGTAAGGAATAACACCATGAAACATAACGTTTTCGCCGTCCTCGTCGGGACGGCAGCACTCGGCGCCGCGACTATTGCGGCAGCCCAGTCCACGACGCCGGCTACCACGGGCAGCTATTCGAGCATGAATGTGGGCGCCGCTCCGATCCATGGTCTGGACGGCCCAGCTTTCTCCGCCGCCGCCTCCGATGCCAATGGGTTCCAGATTGCGGCAAGCCGCCTCAGCCTGACGCGTTCGCAACGCAGCGATGTCAAGGACTATGCCCGGCGCATCATTTCGGAATCACAGACCTCCCAGCAGACGCTGATGGCGTCGCTGAGCAACGACCAGCGCAAGATCGCCCGGCCCAGCACTCGCCTGT
>NZ_JBEGHQ010000060.1:0-477 GCF_040676285.1 Sphingobium sp. LMC3-1-1.1
AGAGGAACTGGTGGATGAGGTAGCCATGTCCGCCATGCATCTCGATCAGGTCGAAACCGATCCGTTCGGCGCGCGCGACGGCCTGGCGGTGGGCTTCGATCAGGTCGAGCATCTCGGCCCTGGTCAGTGCGCGGGGCGCCGGAAAGTCACCGAACGGGATGGCCGATGGTCCGACCGTTTCCCAGGCGCCTTCCTCTGCGGTCAATGCCTTGCCGCCCAGTGCCGGCGGCTGCTGCGATCCCTTGCGCCCGGCGTGCCCGATCTGGATCCCCATCTTTGCAACGCCATAGGTGCGGCAGAAATCCACGACCCGCTTCAGCGCGGCCTCATTCTCGTCCGAACACAGGGTAGCGCAGCGCGGCGAGATCCGGCCGTCCAGCGCGACGTTCGTCATTTCGACCATGACCAGGCCCGCGGCGCCCATCGACAAACCGCCCAGATGGGCCAGATGCCAGTCATTGGCAGAGCCCTCGTTGG
>NZ_JBEGHQ010000061.1:0-477 GCF_040676285.1 Sphingobium sp. LMC3-1-1.1
AGAGGAACTGGTGGATGAGGTAGCCATGTCCGCCATGCATCTCGATCAGGTCGAAACCGATCCGTTCGGCGCGCGCGACGGCCTGGCGGTGGGCTTCGATCAGGTCGAGCATCTCGGCCCTGGTCAGCGCGCGGGGCGCCGGAAAGTCACCGAACGGGATGGCCGACGGTCCGACCGTTTCCCAGGCGCCTTCCTCTGCGGTCAATGCCTTGCCGCCCAGTGCCGGCGGCTGTTGCGATCCCTTGCGCCCGGCGTGCCCGATCTGGATCCCCATCTTGGCAACGCCATAGGTGCGGCAGAAATCCACGACCCGCTTCAGCGCGGCCTCATTCTCGTCCGAACACAGGGTGGCGCAGCGCGGCGAGATCCGGCCGTCCAGCGCGACGTTCGTCATTTCGACCATGACCAGGCCCGCGGCGCCCATCGACAAACCGCCCAGATGGGCCAGATGCCAGTCATTGGCAGAGCCCTCGTTGG
>NZ_JBEGHQ010000062.1:0-457 GCF_040676285.1 Sphingobium sp. LMC3-1-1.1
TCGGAAGGACTCGATGCGCTGTCGATCATGGAGCGCGTGCGCCATATCGCTGACGCCCTCCATGTCGCACTACCGGCCCGATATGAGGATGCGCTTGAGATCATCCGTGCCATGGCGCCACAACTCACCCATGGTTTCCAGGTGGTCGCTGTCACCGAGTTCGTGGCGCGATACGGGCTTGGCGATTTCGACAGATCGCTGGATGCGCTTACCGATCTTACCCGCTTCGGATCCGCCGAATTCGCCATTCGCCCATTTCTCGCTCAGGATAGCGGGCGGACCCTTGCCGTCATGGAGGGGTGGGCCAGCCATGCTGACGAGCATGTCCGTAGGCTTGCCAGCGAAGGCAGCAGGCCAAGGTTGCCATGGGCATCGCGCATCCCGGCTCTTCGGGACGACCCGACGCTCGCAGCCTCAATCCTCGAAGCGCTCAAGGCTGATCCCAGCGCTTATGTTC
>NZ_JBEGHQ010000063.1:0-448 GCF_040676285.1 Sphingobium sp. LMC3-1-1.1
ATGTCTTCGAGGGCTGCGTGGCCGGATCCTAAGCGAGGCCGCTTGCGAGCAAATGTTTAAATCCCTTGAGCAGCCTCGCGCTGAAAAAGGGGGAGCGACAAATCTGGCCGATGGCTGCTGTGGTTGCCTCAGGCGGCGGGATCGCTCGCGATGTCGAACGCAGTGCTTGCCATGGTCAGTCCATTGATGATGAGTTCGACCTCGTGGCGGCCGGGATGATGGCGCCGCGTACTGAAATCCCGGATAGCTTGGCGTAGTCCAAGCTTCACGGATTGCCCGGCGGAAAGGTCAAATGTCCTCAGCTTGAAAACTTTGGCCGCGGTCTTGCCGCCGGCACGCGCATAGTGGACGCGATAATCGACGACCAGGCGTTGATTATCGGGGGAAGTCGACAGGAGTTCGGCATCGACAGCGATTGTTTCGCCCAGACGCACAACCTGAGGCTCAA
>NZ_JBEGHQ010000064.1:0-422 GCF_040676285.1 Sphingobium sp. LMC3-1-1.1
GCAGGCGTTCGGGACTATATTGCGCTTCGTGACTGTGAATTCCCTTGAAGCAGGCATAGCCGCGGCTCATCGCGTTATTCTCGTCGCCGCGAATGCTGACGATCCGGTCCTCATCGTCAATAGTCAGTTTCGTACCGCAGCCAGCAGTGCAAGTTCTGCAAAAGGACGTCACTGTTCGCACGGGTCAATCTCCTCGACGATTTTCTTCGAAGCGCGGCATGACCAAGGCTTGACGGGCATAGCCCATCAAGCCTTGGCACGCACATTCACGATATTCGGTACATCAGGTCATTACAGTTCGTAGCGCAGCGAAATTCTCCAGGTCCTCGGGCGGTTGTACGATTCATGCATGCAGCCGCAGAAGGTCGCCAGATCGAACCCGATCACGTTGACCCGCTTGTCGAAGATGTTGTCGAGCGAAG
>NZ_JBEGHQ010000065.1:0-370 GCF_040676285.1 Sphingobium sp. LMC3-1-1.1
GTGCTTGATGACAAACTCGTCGAACAGTCCGAGCTCATAACCGTGTCCAATGTACCCAACCTCCTGGGCGTGACAGTCTTGAACGGCGCGTCTTTCGGGCGACAGCTCCCGCCCCGATCCTTGGAGATCGATCCCGCCGTGATCACGGACCAGGAAGTTCAAACCTCGCTGTGCGTGACTGAGACCGTAGTTCCAGGGTATCCGCCCTCGGTTTCGACGGTGGCTTCCAGTTGATTGGCCAGCGCTTCGACAATGCTGGTGCCAAGACCCGGCCTGGCGTCCGCCAGCGACTCCGGTGTGCCCACGCCGTTGTCGCTGACTGACAATGTCCAGTTTGCTTCATGGGAGTGGTAATCGACCAGGATCTTGC
>NZ_JBEGHQ010000066.1:0-370 GCF_040676285.1 Sphingobium sp. LMC3-1-1.1
CGGGCAATGACGTGGTCTATGCGGGAAGTGGCGCCGATACGATCACGGGCGGGACTGGCGATGACGACCTTTACGGTGGCGACGGCGGCAACACCTACATCTACAACATTGGCGATGGCGACGACCGTATCGTCCAGGGCTTTTGGGAAGATGGCGTCGACACGCTGAGCTTTGGTGCCGGGATCACGCCTGGCGATCTGGTGCTGACGCGGGAGGCCAGCAATGGCAGCAATGTGCGGATCGGCTTCACCGATCACTCTGGCTCGATCCTGCTGCAGGGACAATCGGATGGCCGGGCCACGGGCATCGAGCAGATCCAGTTTGCTGACGGTACGATCTGGGATCGTGCGGCGCTCGACGCGCAGGTGGT